>CAVKTI010000033.1:0-25835 GCA_963659365.1 Acutalibacteraceae bacterium
GGTGTGGAAAAATTCAATTTTTCTCTAGGGCGTCGTTTTTTTTTTTGTATTGCATTTGTTTTGGCGCACGCTCTATCCTCCCTGTTCCAGTACCCTCCACAGTGAGGATAGAGTGTTTTTTAGTACTATAAAATTGCGTTTCTAAATGGAAACTATAACGAAAAATGGCGCACTTCGCCGCCTCGAAAAAAGTTATCAACAACTCGGCGCGCACTGCGGAGCAGGAATCTGCACTTAGATTTACCAATAAATCGCTAAAAATTTGTAAATTTGTCGGTCTAATTGAACATAAAATTTGTTGTCTTTTGTATATCGCACAAAATAGGGTGTATTGACAGTGTTTTTTAGAATTAAAATGTTGAAAAATGCGAGTGAGGATATTTGATTTTTTGTGGAGAAAAATGTTGTATTCGTGTACGCGTTGCTCTGGTCGTAGACTACGCATTGCGGCTCTGCGAATGCTTGGTTTCTGTGTTGGAGAGAATGTTTACATTGGTCCGTATTTGACATTGGCGGTGGGAATTTTGGACAAAAATATGATTTTGGATATTGGAGATAGAGTAAGTTTAGGTCCTAATGTTACCTTGCTGCTCGCTTCTCATCCGAATAACAGTCGTTTGAAAGGAATACTAAAATCCCCCCCCCTCGTAAAATTGTTATTGAAGATGATGCGTGGTTGGGCGCAAATTGTGTAATAATGCCTGGTATAACGATTGGGAAGTGTAGTATTGTTGGAGCGGGCGCAGTCGTTACAAAAGATGTGCCGCCATATACTGTTGTGGCTGGTGTTCCAGCACGGCCAATCAGAACAATTGATAAAGATGGAGTTGAATAAGTGCGTGATTCGTTTGCAAAATCTCAAATGAACATTCTCATCGACATAGGACATCCAGCGCATGTGCACATGTTTCGCTGTTTTGCTGCCGAAATGCAACAGCGCGGACATCGGGTGTTGTTTACCTGCCGCGATAAGGAGTTTGAAGTGAACCTGTTGAAGTCGTTTGGCTTCGATTTTGTCAATTTTGGCAAAAAATCTACATCGACTTTTGGCAAAGTGCTCGATTTGCTACGGTTCGATTGGAAAGAGTGGCGCGTCGCTCGCAAGTTCAAGCCAGATATTTTCCTCAGTCATGGCTCCATCACGGCATCGCATGTGGCGTGGTTGGTGCGCCGCCCGCACATTGCGTTCGAAGACACTTTCAATCTGGAACAGATTCGCCTTTACGAACCGTTTACAAGCGTTATTCTCACAGCGCAATACGACCACCCGCTTCATTCTCCGAAAGTGCTGCGCTATGCAGGTTACAACGAATTGCTCTATCTGCACCCAAATCGTTTCCGCCCCGATGCTTCGATTTTGTCAGAACTCGGATTGTGTAAAGACGAAAAGTTTACTATCGTGCGCTTTGTGTCGTGGAACGCCACGCACGACAGAGGACATCGTGGTTTGAGCATGGAAAACAAGCGTCGCGCGATTGCCGAGTTTTCAAAATATGGACGCGTTTTTATTTCGTCCGAAAAGCCTTTGCCAGCGGAGTTTGAACCGTATCGTTTCCCTGTGCCGCCCGAACGCATGCACAATGCTATGGCGTTTGCGTCGCTCATCTTTGGCGAGAGTGCCACTATGGTTTCCGAGGGCGTAATGCTTGGCGTCCCAGGCGTTTATATCGATAGCACAGGGCGGCTCTACACCAACGAACTGGAGCAAAAATATGGTCTGTGTTTTAATTTTTCGGAGAACACAGACGACCAGCAGTTGGCCATTGACAAAGGCGTACAACTGTTGCAGCGCGAAAAGCGAACGCTACCGAACTATCGGAAAATGCTCGACGAACATATCGACCCGACTGCTTTTTTGTGCTGGTTTGTCGAAAATTACCCCGAAAGTGAGCGCACGATGCGCACCAATTCCGACTACCAATCTCGTTTCAAATGATGGACTTCACCCTCGACGCATACCGCTGCTTGTTGCTGACGCTGAAAAAATCGGGCTATGCGTTCGTAACTTTTGCCGATTATTGCGACGGCAAGGCGGATTTTTCTCACGAAAAATTCGTAATTTTGCGACACGATGTGGACGCAAAAGCCGTCAATGCGCTGCGTGTGGCGCAGATAGAGGTCGCTTTGGGCGTGCGGGCAAGTTACTATTTTCGCGTTGTGCCAGCCAGCAATCAACCCGATATTATTCGGCAAATAGCGGCTCTCGACCACGAAATTGGCTATCACTACGAGGATATGGCGCTCTGCCACGGCGATGCAGCGCATGCCCAAAAGCATTTTGCCGAGTGGCTGCACTATTTCCGCCAATTTTACCCTGTACGCACCATCTGCATGCACGGCGCACCACGCAGCAAGTTCGATGGACGAACGCTTTGGCAAACTTGCGACTACCGCACTTTCGGCATTGTGGGCGAACCCTATTTCGATGTCGATTTTGCCGATGTGTTCTACCTGACCGACACAGGGCGGCGGTGGGACGGCTACAAGGTAAGCCTGCGCGACAAAATTCCGCTCTATCAGGACGAATGGACGCGCCGAAAACTTGTCTATCGCACCACGGCCGACATTACGGCTGCTGCCGAACGAGGCACACTGCCGCCGCACATCATGATGACAACGCACCCACAGCGATGGACCAATTCGCATGCCGCGTGGCTCAAAGAGTTGTGCTTGCAACGCGTCAAAAACTGCGTGAAACGCTTAATCGTTGTTTGTAAATCAAGAGAATGAAGAGAAAAGGACTGCTATATAAGCCGAAATGGAGTCTGTTGCTGCTCGATCTTTGCTACTTTTTGGTGGCGACATTTGCCTTTTATCTGCTGAAAGACTACTCCAAACGCTTTTTTCTAGCGCGCTACGGCGACATTTTTCTGATTGTCGGCTGCGTGTGGGGCGTTTTTGGCTATCTTTTCGGAAAATACCGCTCGTTGGCGCAGAGCCGTTACCGCCTGTCGGTGCTGCGGCTGGTGCTGACTTTGCTTTGTACGCTTGCAGTGGCGCTTGGGTTGGTCTATCTTGGTCGGCTCGAATTTTCGGTGTTGCAGACGGTTTCGTTAATCGGCACGGTATTTTTGCAAAATTTGCTGATAGTCGGTTTTGTGCATATCTTCTACTATGCTGCTTATATCGACGAACAACCGCGCGTG
Organism: Acutalibacteraceae bacterium; assembly: GCA_963659365.1. GTDB lineage: Bacteria > Bacteroidota > Bacteroidia > Bacteroidales > Paludibacteraceae > W0P28-013. The sequence continues at coordinate 3,147 of CAVKTI010000033.1, forward strand.
GAGGTGCAGCGCGAACCTGCGCAGGTGCTTGCGCCGCCCCAACAAATCGACGCTGCGGAGGTGGCGGAGAATATGCGCAATATCGCCACAATCACTTCGCCCGATGTGCAGGCCTACCTTTGCAGTAGGGTAGATGTGGCGAGTTCGAACACGCTCTTTCTCTCCACGACCAATCTGTTCAACTACACCGCATTGCCTGCCTATCGCTACGATGTGATCGTCAATTTGGAACGGCTGAACAACATTCGTGGCATCAACAAAATGTTTGCGGCAGCCAACGCCAAACTGCCCGACGACGGTAGGGTAGTGTTCCTATTCGAATCGCGCGCCACACGCAAACAGCGGCTGCTCAACAAGTGGCCGATGGGGCTTGGCTGGGTCTTCTATGGCTTCGATTTTGTGCTGAAACGCATTGTGCCGAAACTCTTTATGACCAATCGCCTCTACTACGACATCACGCAGGGACGCAACCGTGTGTTGAGCAAAACCGAAGTGCTAGGTCGCCTCTACTATTGCGGATTTGCAGTCGTCGATCAGACCGAAATCGATGGTTTGACACTGGTGGTGGCGCAACGCACGCAGCAGCCACATGGGCAGATACGCAAACGCTACGGACCGCTCATCAAACTGCGGCGCATTGGCAAGAACGGACGCTATTTCTATGTGTACAAACTGCGCACAATGCACCCTTACGCCGAATACTTGCAGCAGTATATGTACGACCATCACCACCTGCGCGAAGGCGGAAAAATAGCCAACGACATTCGCATCTCGACCATGGGACACATCATGCGGCGGCTCTGGCTCGACGAACTGCCGATGTTCATCAACCTGTTTCGTGGCGAGATGAAACTGGTGGGCGTGCGACCGCTCAGCGAGCAGTATTTCAACCTCTATTCCAAAGAGTTGCAAGAAAAACGCACCAAATTCAAACCAGGCTTGCTGCCACCATTCTACGCCGATATGCCAAAAACACTCGACGAAATACAGGCCTCCGAAATGAAATACCTGACCCTCTGTGAACAATATGGCTGCTTCGTAACCGACAATCGCTACTTCTGGAAAATTCTCTACAACATCGTCATAAAACGCGCCAGAAGTAATTGAGATTTCAAATTTCAAATTTCAAATTGTCAGTCGCAAGATATGAGTCGCAAGTAGCAAGACGAGTGTGAAAGTTTGAAAGTGTAAAAGTATGAAAGTAGGGACGCACCGAGTGCGTCCGAAACGATTCAACAAATCTCCAAATAACCAAATCCGCAAATCAACAGAAACTTAGAAACTAGAAACATAGAAACAGATAACGCTTCAACGATTAAACACTTCAACAGTTCAACAAAAACATAGAAACAGCGCACAGCGCGAGAAACTAGAAACATAGGAACAAATATCGCTTCAATGTTTCAACAGTTCAACAAAATTCACCCTCAAACTGAAAAAATTATGGTCCAGAAACTGACACCGATGATGCAACAGTTCTTCGATATCAAGAACCAATATCCCGATGCGATCATCTTGTTTCGTTGTGGCGACTTCTACGAAACTTACGACAAAGACGCCGAGGTGGCCGCCGAAATTTTGGGCATCACACTCACCAAACGCTCCAACAAAGACGAAAACGCAACCGCGATGGCGGGCTTCCCGCACCACGCACTCGATACCTATCTGCCAAAACTGGTGCGAGCGGGCTTGCGCGTGGCCATCTGCGACCAACTCGAAGACCCAAAACTGACGCGCAAACTGGTGAAGCGCGGTGTTACCGAATTGGTAACGCCCGGCGTTTCGACAAACGATAATGTGCTGAATGTCAAGGAGAACAACTTTTTGGCGGCGGTGCATCTGGTCAAACAGCAGGCGGGCGTTTCGTTTCTCGATATTTCGACGGGCGAATTTCTTGTGGGCGAGGGTTCGCTCGATTATGTCGAAAAACTGTTGAGCAGTTTCGCACCCAAGGAGGTGCTCTACGAATATGGTAAGCGGCGCGATTTTGAGGCGGCATTCGGCGCAAAATTCCACACACAAGAGCAGGACGACTGGGTCTTTACCAGCGAGGCGGCGCACGACCGACTGCAAAAACATTTCGAGGTGCAAAACCTCAAAGGCTTCGGCGTGGACGACCTGCGGCTGGGCGTGGTGGCGGCTGGCGCAGTGCTTTACTATTTGGACGCCACGCACCATCAGCAGATTAGCCACATCACACACCTGTCGCGCATCGAAACCGACCGTTTTGTTTGGCTCGACAAGTTCACGGTGCGCAATTTGGAACTCTTCGGCTCGGCCAACGAGGGCGCACGCACGCTCTGTTCCGTCATCGACCGCACGCTCACACCGATGGGCGGCCGTATGATGCGCCGCTGGATTGCTTTTCCGCTGAAAGATGTGAAGCCCATCGAAGACCGCTTGAGCGTGGTGTCGCACTTTTTCAAATATCCCAAAACACGCCACGCCATCGCCGATTTGCTGGCGACCATTGGCGATTTGGAACGCATTCTGTCGAAAGTGGCGGTGGGGCGCATCACACCGCGCGAAATGGGGCAGTTGCGCTACGCTTTGGAGGCCATCGCACCTATCAAAAAGATTTGCACCGAAGCCAAAAATCCGATGCTGCAACGCTTTGGCGAACAACTCAACGCCTGCACGCTCATTCGCGAACGCATTGCCAAAGAACTCACCGACAATCCGCCGTTGATGATGAACAAAGGCAATGTGATAGCCGCTGGGGTCAATTCCGAACTCGACGAACTGCGCAATATCGCCTTTTCGGGCAAGGATTATCTGCTGAAATTGCAGCGGCGCGAAGCCGAACGAACCGATATTCCAAGTCTGAAAGTGGGCTACAACAATGTGTTTGGCTACTACATCGAAGTGCGAAATACCTACAAAAATCGCGTGCCGTCCGACTGGATTCGCAAGCAGACGCTCGCCGAAGCCGAACGCTATATTACGCAAGAATTAAAATCCTACGAAGAGAAAATTCTCGGTGCCGAAGAGCGTATTGCGACAATCGAAGCGAGGCTCTTCGCAGAGTTGGTGCTGGCCGTGGCCGACTATATTCCGCCTATTCAAATCGATTGCAACATTGTGGCGCAACTCGACTGTCTGCTCTCGTTTGCGCAGGTGTCGGAGGAGTATAAATACCAATGTCCAGTGGTGAACGACGGCGATGCTATCGACATCAAACAGGGGCGGCATCCCGTTATCGAGCGGCAGATGCCTGTGGGCGAAGCCTATGTCCCCAACGATGTCTATCTCGATAGCGACACGCAGCAAATCATCATCATTACAGGACCGAATATGGCGGGTAAATCGGCACTGTTGCGTCAAACGGCACTCATCGTTCTGATGGCGCAGATTGGCTGTTTTGTGCCCGCCGACAGTGCCACCATTGGCGTTGTTGATAAAATTTTTACGCGTGTGGGTGCCAGCGACAATATCTCGCTCGGCGAATCCACTTTTATGGTCGAAATGAGCGAGGCGGCCAGCATTTTGAACAATCTTTCGCATCGCAGTCTTGTGCTTTTCGACGAACTTGGGCGCGGCACCAGCACCTACGACGGCATTTCGATAGCGTGGGCCATTGTCGAATACATACACGAACGCGCCAACGGCCGTGCAAAAACGCTTTTTGCCACGCACTATCACGAACTGAACGAGATGGAACGCTCCTATCCGCGCATCAAAAACTACAATGTGTCGGTGAAAGAGATGGACAAAAGGGTGATTTTTATGCGCAAACTTGTGCGCGGTGGCAGCGAACACAGTTTTGGTATTCATGTGGCGAAACTGGCGGGCATGCCAAAGTCGGTGGTGGCGCGCGCTGGCGAAATTCTGACCCAACTCGAGCAGGACAACCGCCAATCGGTGGCTGTGGGCAAAAATCTGGACGGTGCGCCCGTGCGCGAAGGGCTGCAACTCTCGTTTTTCCAACTCGACGACCCAGTGCTGGTGCAGGTGCGCGACGAGATAAAAAACGCCGACATCGACCGCCTCACGCCCATCGAAGCCCTAAACAAACTCAACGAAATCAAGCGCATTATCACAGGGAAATAGGCACAAAAAAAGAGCCGCCACACTGTGACGACTCCACGGTGTCGAAAACTTTAACCGTTTATTTGGCGCGTTCGATGTACGAACCGTCGCGTGTGTCGATGCGCACTTTTTCGCCTGTGTTGATAAAGAGCGGCACGCGCACCTGCGCCCCCGTTTCGAGTGTGGCGGGTTTCAGCGTGTTGGTGGCGGTGTTGCCAGCCATACCCGGCTCGGTGTAGGTTACCTCCAAATCGACTTTCACAGGCAGTTCGGCGTAGAGAATGGTGTCGGTCGACGAGTCGTAAACCACATCGACAATCATGCCGTCTTTCAGAAAATCGACGCCTTCAATCTGGTCGTGGGCGATGGAGGCCTGTTCGTAAGTCTCCTGATCCATAAACACATAGTCGTCGCCCTCTTTGTAGAGATATTGGTACTGGCGGCGTTCGACGCGCACATCTTCGAGGCGCTCGCCGATGTTGAAACGGCGTTCAAGCACATTGCCCGAAACGACATCTTTCAGTGTGGTGCGCATGATGGTGTTGCCTTTACCCGGCTTCACATGCAGAAAATCGATGCAGAAATAGAGTTTGCCATCCATGCGGATGCAAGTTCCTTTTTTGATGTCTTGTGAGAGAATCATAAATGTTTTTGAGTTATGGTTTTCAATGTTTTTTGGCGTGCAAAGGTAAAAATTTTTTTTGATTTGCAGAATACTTTCGGCTGAAATTTGCGGAAACGCAAATTTCAAATTTCAGAATTTCAGAATTTCAAGTCGGGCGGTGAGCCTGTCGAACCGCAAATCTTCAAATAAAAAATGTCTTTATTCTTTATTCATCGGACGTGGCATGCCGCGTCCCTACTTTCACACTTTCACACTTTCTCACTTTCACACTCTCTACTTTTTTACTTTTCTCCTTTTCACTCTTTTCGAGTTTTGCTTCGAGGCGTGCAATCTCTTTTTCTTGGTTCGAAATAGTTTTCAGCAGTGCGTTAAGTTCCTCATTTTCAATCGAACTCGGGTATTGTGCGTTCACGCGGTCGATGAAGTCGCTCAACACATTCATGTAGTTCATAAAAGCATCGTAAGGCGATTCGTACGAGATTGGTTCGGCCATTATCATGCCATTCGAGTAGTGTTTTGTGGTCATGAAAAAGAAGTGCGAGGTGTCCTGCAGGCGTTGCCAGTCGATTTTTATCAACAGGTCGTTGCAGAGGTGTACGCGCTGCGCAATGCCGTAGAGTTTGTTCAGTGCCTCGTTTTGCAGTTCGTTGCCGCACCATGCGCTTAGGTCTTTTTCCTCGTCGGCCCACGACATGGGGTGCATCACCGATATAGCATCGACGGGTTTGGCTTTGGCGGCCACTTCCGATGGCGTGGCAAAAGTTACGCCGTTGGCCATGGCGTGGTAGGGCAACGCCTTGAAAAAGTCGAAAATGCCGCTGTCGCGGTGGTTCAGCACGCCCAACGCCTCGTAGCCAAGGAAAATGTTGAACACCTCTTCTTCGGCGGACGAAGCGTTTATCCAACCGATGAATTTTTCGGCGGTGAGCGGATATTCGTTCCAATTCCACTGCGAGAAACGATAGTTGATGTCGTCGCTCAACTTGTTGTCGCGCACCAGCAGTTTCACTTTGCTGTTGTAGGCGTGGCTGTAAACATAGTGCGGACTTTTCCAGCCCATAATGTGTTTTGCGCCTTCGATCATGATGGTTTTGTAGCCCATTTTGGCAATGGTTTCGCCGATTTCGTCGCTGTAAATCAGGGCAGTATTGGCAAAAACGGTGGGCGTTTTGCCAAACAACTGTTTGATTTTGTTGGTTTGGAGTTTGGTCTGTATGGCAAACTCTTCGTTGTCGTAAACCGCTGCGAGCGAGTGGGCGTTGGGTGTGGCAAGAAACTCCACGCAGCCCGTTTTGGCCAACTCTTGGAACGAGTCGATAACCTCGGGGGCGTAGCGTTCGAACTGCTCCAAAGCCAGCCCCGAAATGGCAAACGACACACGGAATTTGCCGTTCGAGCCTTTTATCATCTCGAGCAGCGTGCGATTGGCCTGCAGGTAGCACAGGTCGGTATTTTGGCGCACGGCCGTCTCATCGGCGTAATCGTCGTAATAGTAGTGGTCGTTGCCAATGTCGAAAAAGCGGTAGCGTTTCAAATTCGACCGCTGATGCACACGAAAAATAAAATTGATTGTTTTCATATTGGTAAGATTTATTTCAAATTTCTGGTTGATTGGTTGATTGGTTGATTAGTTGATTAGTTGATTAGTTTAACGCATTGGTGAAGGGTTCAGATTTCTAATTTCTAGTTTCTGGTTTCTAGTCGTAGCCCCCTTTCCCGTTTCCCCCGAAGGGGGAAAGCCTTTGTGGCCTCTTTTCCCGTTTTCCCCAAAGGGGAAAAGCCACGCATTTAATTAAGAATTTTGAATTTAGAATTATGAATTTTCGCACCCCCAAGCGGTGCAATCTTCAAATCTTCAAATCTTCAAATCTTCAAATCTTCAAATGATAAAAAGTCTTTATTCTTTTGTCTTTACTCTTTATTCTTGGGAAAATTCACTTCTCACTGCTCACTGCTCACTTCTCACTAAAAATTCCTCACTCCTAATTCCTCACTCCTCACTTAAAGAAGCACTTCTCACTTCTAACTTCTCACTTCTAACTACTTGCCGCAAACTCTGTCGTAGATTTGTCGTACTTTTTGGCCTGCGTATTCCCATTTGATGTTGTTTACCTCTTCCAAACCGTTGCGGTGAAGGGCTTCGTACATGGCGGGATATTTCACAATGGCGTGAATGTAGTCGGCCATAGCGTCGATATCCCAATAGTCGGTTTTGATGGCGTGGTCGAGAATTTCGGCGCAGCCCGACTGCTTGGAGATGATGCTCGGCGTACCACACTGCATCGCTTCGAGCGGCGAAATGCCAAACGGCTCCGACACCGACGGCATCATATAAACATCGCTTTCGGCCAACATTTCGTACACGGCGCGCCCTTTCAAAAATCCTGTGAAATGGAACTTGTCGGCAATGCCGCGCTGCGCCACCAAACGGATCATCTGGTTCATCATATCGCCACTGCCAGCCATAACAAAGCGCACGCCATCGGTGCGGCTCAACACGCGCGAAGCCACTTCTACAAAGTATTCGGGACCTTTTTGCATGGTGATGCGCCCAAGAAAAGTTACAACTCTATCCTTGCGCGCACTTTTGTGCAGTTCATCGACAAAGGCGAGCGGCTCCACAGCGTTATGCACGGTGGTAACTTTGTCGGGATTTTGGTGATATTTTTCGATAACCGTGTTGCGCGTCAGGTTCGACACCGTAATAATATGGTCGGCAGCGTCCATGCCCTCTTTTTCGATACGATAAACATCGGGGTTCACATTGCCGCGACTGCGGTCGTAGTCGGTAGCGTGTACATGAATCACCATTGGCTTGCCACTGATTTGTTTAGCAAAACGCCCTGCGGGATAGGTGAGCCAGTCGTGCGCGTGTATCACATCGAACTCGCGACTGTGTGCAATGACGCTTGCCACGGCTTCGTAGTTCGAAATCTCCTCCATCAGATTGTCGGGATAGCGCCCCGAAAAATCGACGCAGCCAATATCGTTTGTGCCAATGCGGCGGAAATCGTACTTGATACCGTTGCGCAGTTGGAAATACTCGTCGGGGTGCATGCGACCGCCGAGCCGCTCGTTCACTTGGTTCCAGTTCACATCTTTCCAAACGATTGGCACATTGCACGCCCCGATGATGTGCAGAAAACTCTGGTCTTCGTCGCCCCACGGCTTCGGTATCACAAATGTGATTTCCATGTCGGGTTGCATGGCCATACCTTTCGTCAAGCCGTAACTTGCGGTGCCAAGTCCGCCAAGAATATGCGGTGGAAACTCCCACCCAAACATTAGTGCTTTCATAGTATTTTTGTCAGTTATTTTTACTTCTTTTTCCATATTTTACGGCTATCGCCAGGCAAGCATGGTTGATAGTAGGTACACAACATACTGTCATTCTCCTCTTTTGCTATTACATAACATCGTTGTATCTCTTGTTGTGCAATTTCATCATACAGTTTCATATAGGTAAATATCTCGCCACCTGTGCAAATAGTATCAATCTGCGCAAATAATTCGACTATATTTCCGCTCTTCATGAGGGTATCATTGCGGGCTAGGCTCCATCTTTTATTCGCAGTTACACACAACACTTCACTTATATTTGTTTTTTCTGCTGTTTCCCAATAATCGGGGTGATTCGTTCTTGTTTCTACCCATTGCCATTCTCCAATCAGTTGTGCCAAAGCATTTTCTGAATAGCTCAAGTCTTCGGATTTCGTGGATTTGCACGACATCATGCCCAACAACAGAATTCCTATCGTCAAAAAACTGTATTTTCTCATAATGCAATCTCCCATTTAGTTTCGCTGATAGTTACCGTAAAAGTGGTGTCATTTTTCAAATCATTTTTCAATCTTACATTCCAATTGCCTGCTTTAATTGGCGAAATGCAATAGGACAAATCGAAAATGCCATTACAATTAGCCCAGATACCAGAATCTTCCACTATAATGAGAGAATCATTCTTATATCGTACAAGACACTTGCAAATACTGTGGCGCACCACAATTCGCATAAACATTGTTATGTACCACATGCAACATGCCCGATTGCAGCACAAACTCAATACTTTCTGGCAGACTGTCCGCCACCGCCATACTTTTCATTTCTGAAACTTCGATGTTCGACACCTGCGGTTGGGTTTCCTTCTTTTCGCATGCTCCCAAACACAGAGCCAGTGCCGCTACCACAAAAAACAGTTTGGTTTTCATCGTTTTCCCTCTCTATTTCACTATTTTGCCGATGCCGTAGTCGCTGATTTGCTGTTCGTTGAGCGATGACACAAAATCTTCCATCACTTTTTTGGCGCGCAGCACTTCGGCCACGGTGGGCGCGTAACTCATAGCACCATGTCCGCGGAAAGGCGGGTTGCCGTCGTACAGTTCCGACAGACAGCCGACGGTCAGTTCGGTCAAATCGCTTTCGAAGCCTGCCAAAAGGCGCATCAGCAGAGCCACGCCGCTCATTTTATGCACACGCAGATAGGCTTCGGCAAAGGCCGCCGTAGTCCACGGCCAAACAGGTCCATTGTGATAATTGCGGTCGCGCTCGAGTTGGCCGCCAATGTAAATCGGGCGATACATGCCGCTTTTCGGACTGAGGCTGCGCAAGCCTTTTATGGTGAGCAGTTCGCGCGTAACAATGTCGAGCAGCGACTTTTGTTGTTGGCGTTCGAGCGGCGAATAGGGCAACGAAACGGCAAAAATCATGTTGGGACGCACCTCGCGGTTGTGGTAGTCGCCATCGACATAGTCGTCCAAATAGATGCCGTTCCAGAATGTAGCAACGAACGATTGCCGCATAATTTCGGCCTGATAGTTGAGCAAATCCGACATATTTTCGTGGTCGAGCGTGCGCGCCAAGTCCGACGCAAACTTCAACGCATTGTACCAGAGCGCATTTATCTCGACTACATAGCCCGTGCGTGGCGTGATTGGCACACCATTTTCCATGGCGTTCATCCATGTCGATGGCTTGTAGCGACCGTCGGTGTAGAGCAATCCGCTGTCGTGAACAAACAGGTTGTTGTGTTTCTGTCGGCGAATGAAATCGATTACATCGAGCACATGCGCGCCATATTTTTCGGCGGCTTGCTGCAACGAGGTCGCTTGGGCGTACTGCTGAATGTCCCACACAAACCAGAGCAGCACATCGGGCGAACTCACCTCCTTCAGTTGCGTGCTTTTGGGCTTTCCATCGATGTAGTCGCGCACGGCGGTTACGCCGATTTCCATCATTTTTTCGAACATATCGGTTTCGCCAACCGCCAGCGTTGCGCCGGGAAGTGCCACAAATTCGTCGCGGGCGCGGTATTTGAACCACGGATAGCCCGCCAGCAGGTAGTAGCCGTCCTCTTTTTTGTTGTAAAATTGGTGCGCGGCATTTTTCAAGCAGGTAAAAAAGTCGGTGCGTCCAACGCGTTTCGCCACTTCGTCGTCGAAGAGTTTTTTCAAACGGCGCACGCTCACAGGCTCTGTTCCTGCCGAAAAAATCACCGTTTCACCCTTTTTAATATCCAACTCGAAATAGCCGGGTACATACAAATCTTCGCTGTATTCGTAGCCGCGTTCCTGCTCTTTCAAGTACTCGATGCCGCGGTACCAATCGGCTTGCGGCACAAAAGTAACCTGTTTGTTGGTCTGCATCACCAGATTTGGATAGCCGTCGTAGAGGCAGCACGAAATGCCATTTTCTACTTCGGTGCAAGTGCGATTTATTTTGTTGTTTTCGTGCGTCAGTTCGTTCACATTGCGGAAAGCGAGAAACGGTTTGAGCCGCAGTTTCGTGGGCGAATGTGCCTCGAGCAGCGTGTAGCGCACCAGCACACGATTTTCGAACGAAACCAAAATCCGCTCTTTTTGCAGAATCACGCCACCCACGCGGTAGATGGTCGTCGCCACCGAATCGATGTGGAACTCACGAATGTACTTGTGTCCGCGCGGGCTGAAGTAGTCGCCTTGATATTTGTGAATGCCGAGATTGAACTCTGCGCCGTGCTGTATCACCGTTTCGTCGCACGACGAGAGCAGCACATGATTGTCGCGGTCGAGCGTCGGCACGGGCACCACCAGCAGGCCGTGGTACTTGCGCGTATTGCAGTCGATAATCGTCGTACTGGCGTATGCGCCAGCCTTGTTCGTGCGCAGCATCTCCTTGTCGAGCGATTTTTCGAGGTTGGTCAGCAGCGTCTTGTCAAATTTTAAGTAACTCATACACAATATATTAAGCCTTTTTCAAAAATCAAACTTTTCATTTCGGCAATTTACACAAATCCGCCCACATGTACAAACATTTTTATATGTTGTACAGCATAAAATTTGAGCGTCCAATGCGCTCCGAAAAGGTAATGGATTTAAGGGACAATTAACAATTAAAAATAGTAGCAAGTAGCAAGATACAAGTCGCAAGAAAGATTTTAAGAATATAGAAAATAGAGTATAGACAAAAATTATTTGAAAATTATGGCATTGTTGAATGCGAACAATTCATAATTCGGCGTATAGGTCAAATTGCAGGATAAATTTTACACGATACCTCTCAATAGGTCAAATTATTCGCATTCAACGCCGCTGCAATCTTCAAATTTTCAAATAATTTGTCTTCGTCATAGTCAAAAGTCATCGTTTTTTTCTTGCGACTTGCGACTAAAAATTTGAAATTTTTGCGAAGCAAAAGAAACTGCGCACAGCGCACTCTATTATCGCTCGCCGAAGATGGCGGTGCCGATGCGTACCATGGTGCTGCCTTCGTCGATGGCGATGCGGTAGTCGTGGCTCATGCCCATCGAGAGTTCGGCAAAGTGGGGCAGGGCGCATTGGCTTTTCAGTTCGTCGAAGAGCGTGCGTATCTGGCGAAATTCGCGGCGTGTGTTGTCGCTGGTGGCATCGGCAGTGCCCATCGTCATCAAGCCGCAGAGGCGTGTGTGTGGGTAGGCTTGCCAGCGTTGCTCGGCAAAAAAGGCGTGCGCCTCGTCGGGCGTGAAACCGTGTTTGGTCGCCTCTTTGGCAATGTGGATTTCGAGCAATATGTTGGGAATCAGATTGTTGCGCTCGGCATAACGGTCGATGGCGGCCAGCAGTCGCTCCGAATCGACGCTGTGAATGAGTGCAGCGCATGGCACAACCAGTTTCACCTTGTTGGTTTGCAGCGACCCGATGAAATGCCACTTGATGTCGTTGGGAAGGGCGGTCTGTTTTTGCTGCAATTCTTGCGCATGGCTCTCGCCAAAAAGCCGCTCGCCGCAGTTGTAGGCGGCTCGCACGGCTTCGGCAGGGTGGAATTTCGACACACAGACCAACTGCACATCGTCGGGCAGAGTGGCGCGTATCTTTGCGATGTTTTCGGCGATGCTCATTGCGCATTTTCGGCGTTTGGTTGCCCAAATCCGAACACATCGAGAATGTTTGTCTCGGCCACAGTGGCAATTTCGTAGTCGCCGAGCGTGCCGCGCATCCGCTCAATCAGCGTATCGACGGCCTTTTTGAAGTCCGACGCCTGCACCATCATCGTTTGAGCCACTTTTTTCTCCACGCCTTTGTTTTCGTCCACGGCCAGATAGTTTATTTTGCAGCGATACCATTTGTCGCCCTCTTCGTTGTAGAAAAGTTCGGATATTTTCGTTTTCCTAATGTCGGCAATCTCGATGTCGCCCGATGTGGCGTAGAGTTTCACCTCTTTCAGAATGCGGCTTTCGGCTTCGGTAAACGACAGCGCATCGACCAAAAAGGGTTCTGTAACTTTTGTAATCAGGCCGTCCTCGCCTTGACGGTCGAATTTAACTTTTACTGTAAACCAAGTGTACATAGTTATTTCAGAATTTCAAATTTCAAATTTCAGATTGCGCTGCGCGCAGGTTTCAAGTTTCAAGTTGTTTGGTCATAGTCTATGTTCTATATTCTTAAAATCTTTCTTGCGACTTGTATCTTGCTACTTGCTACTAATTCAGCACCTTTTTGCTGACAAATTGTTGGAGTGCGGGGCTTTTTTTGTAGTCCGATTGTGCGGCGATTTCGAGAAATTCGCGCAACAGCGGTGTGCTGGCGGCATCGGGATAGGCCTCGATGTAGGCTTCGGCTATCTGCTCTATTTCGGGCAGCAAATGTCCTGTCTTCCAGTCGAATACGGGCGAATTGTCGACACCAGCCAGCAGAATGGCCAAGTAGTATTTTTGGCACTCTACAAATTTCGGTGTCAGTTGGTCGTCGGGGTAGGCGGCCAGCATATCGTCGCAGCGTTTGAGGCGGTGCGCAATCTCGTCGAGTTCTACGGCCACCGACGCGTCGTTGAGCGACGGCGCTTCCACCTCGAGTTCCGACAATTCGGCCAGCGCACGCTCCGACGGCGTCAGGTAACGCCAAAACGCCTCGGCCATATACATCGGCATAATTTCCGTTTCGATACCGCCTTCCGACGCATACATCAGCAGGCCGTAGCGGCGCATATCGTCCATAACGGCGGCGAGCGAATCTATCTGGCGGTCGGCGGCTTCGGCATCGGGCGTGTTGAGTGCCGCCCCATAAGCCTCTTCCATCAGACTCGTTTGCACATCGGCGCACGCTATCATGTAGTGAAAAAACAACTCTTGCAAATGCTCCGTCTGTTCCGAATCCAGCCCGCTGGCATCGGCTATCATATCGTGCGCTTTGACTATGTTTTCGAGTTCGAGCGGTGCCGACACATCGAGCGTTTCGACGATGGCGCGGTACTGTCGCTCGCTGCGATTGCAGCCTGCCAACAGCGTGGCAGCCAACAAAAAGGGGAGTGCTGTGCGTTTCATAAAAGGGCTTTCACTTCTTTCGGCAAAAGTACGAATTATTTGTTTATGCTTGACCATTTTTCAAAAAAAAAGTATTTTTGCGTGTGTTTTGTGGTTGTAGCAAAGAGTTTGAAAGTAAAAGTGTTCGATTTGAAAATTTGAAGATTTGAAGATTGTTTATTTTTGCCTCATAGACCTTCACTAATGCGTTAAACTTTTCAACCAATCAACCAATCAACCAATCAACCAATCAACTCATCAACCTAAAATGAACCTATTCTACGCTCCCGATATTTTGTCGAACCCATTTCTGCCCGAAGAGGAGTCGGCACACTGCGCCAAGGTGCTGCGCATGCAGGCTGGCGACACAGCGCATGTTATCGATGGCATCGGCAATCTCTACGAGGTGCGCATTGTTGCGCCGCACGCCAAACACACCGAAGTGGCGATTGTGTCGGTGCAAAAAGATTTCGGGCGGCGGCCGTTTCGGCTGCACTTGGCGGTGGCTCCTACCAAAAACAGCGACCGTTTCGAGTGGTTTGTCGAGAAGGCGACCGAGATTGGTGTGGACGAGATTACGCCGTTGCGCTGCCGATTTTCGGAGCGAAAAATCATCAAGCCCGAGCGCATCGAAAAAATTCTTGTGGCGGCGGCGAAACAGTCGTACAAAGCCTGCGTGCCGCGCCTAAATCCGATGGTCGATTGCGACGAATTTCTGCGCACCGTGCGCGCATCGCAGCGTTTTGTGGCTCACTGCTACGAGGGCGAAAAACCGCACTTGCTCCACATCTGTCCGCCGCACACCGATGTGCTGGTGATGGTAGGTCCCGAAGGCGATTTCAGTCGCGATGAGGTGGAACTGGCTCTGAATCAGGGCTTTCGGGCGGTAACGCTTGGCACCAGTCGGCTGCGCACCGAAACGGCGGGCGTGGTGGCGTGCCACACTGTTACGGTGGTCAACGAGTTGCAACAATAATTTTCGTCGGATCAATAATTTTTTGTAATTTTGCAATCCGAAAAAACAGACAGAGTTCTATGATAAACCGTTCGCTCCTCAGAGTAAAAGTTGTGCAGGTGTTGTACGCCTACTTTCAAAACGAAAACATGACACCCAAGGCGGCCGAAAAGGAGTTGAATAAAAGCCTCGGGCAGATAAACGACCTCTACCTTTTTATGCTCGCGCTGCCTGTGGAACTCACCCACTACGCCGAACTCTATCTCGACAATCAGCGCAACAAATACCTGCCCACCGATGCCGAACGCAACCCAAATATGCGTTTTGCCGACAACATTTGGGTGAAACAGTTGGCCGAAAGTCAAAAACTCACCGATTTTATATCGAAAGCAACTTTTTCGTGGAGTGCCGACGACGCTGTGTTGCCCGCTCTCTACCGCGAAATAACGCACACCGAACACTATGCCGACTACATGTCGCAAGATGTGCGCTCGTACGAAGCCGACCGAGATATTTGGCGAAAAATCTACAAAACCGATGTGCCGATGAGTGCCGAAATCGACAGTTATCTCGAAGAACAGAGCCTCTATTGGAACGACGACCTCGATATGGTGCTCAGTTTTGTGCGGAAAACCATCAAACATTTCACCGTCGATTCGGTGGCGGACGACGAGATAATGACCTTGGTCGATGAAGAGGCGGACAAGGAGTATTTGGACTTTGCACGCACGCTTTTCCGCACCGTCATTGCCAAATCCGACAAGTACGAAGCACTCATCGATGCAACGGTGAAAAACTGGGAAGTGGAGCGCATCGCCTTTATGGACACGCTGATAATGAAGACTGCACTGGCCGAACTTTTTGCCTTCCCCACCATACCCGCCAGCGTTACACTCAACGAATATATCGAGATAGCCAAAGCCTACAGCACGCCACGCAGCGCACCGTTCATCAACGGCATTCTCGACAAGATAGTAACCGACCTGAAAGCCTCTGGCAAACTGGTCAAACCCGACAGCAAACTGTAAAAATCGATTTTTCAACCTTAATTTTTTCACATTATGAACTTACTGACCATCTTACTGCAAGAGCAGGCGCAGGCGCAAGGCAACAGTTGGAGCGGCATCGTTATGCTGGTGCTGATTTTCGTTGTCTTCTACTTTTTCCTGATTCGCCCACAGAGCAAACGCCAAAAGGAACTCCGCAAGTTTCAAGATTCGCTCGTGAGCGGCAAACGCGTGGTAACATCGGGCGGCATCTACGGCAAAATCCGCGAGGTGAAAGACAATGTCGTTATCCTCGAAGTTGCCGACAATGTGCGCATCAAAGTGAATAAATCGATGGTGTTCGAATCGCCCGAAGATGCTCAACAGTCGCAGCCCGATGCCAAAGCAGTCAAGGCTGAAAAGACCGAGAAAGCCGAAAAGGCCGAATAGTTTCACCACAAACCGACGGAATATGTCTAAAATCGATTGGAAAACGGTCGGTGGGCGTCTCCGTGCAGTAACAAAACAGGTTGCGCGTCTCCTTTTTACCAAGGATACGGCGACTTTTTTGGCGTTTCTCTTTCTCGCCACGCTGTTTTGGGTGATGTACAATGTTGGCACGCGGCGCACCACTACGGTCGAGTTTCCTGTGCGCTACACGGGCATTCCCAGCAATGTGCAGTTCGAACGCAATTTGCCGAAATCGCTTTCGGTCGTTGTCAAAGACGAAGGGCAAGTGCTGATGAACTACAAACTGCTTGCCGACGACGATACGCTCATCATCGATTTGGCGGGCAAATTTGTGGGTGGCACGCCGCTCACGGTCGATTTTCGGGCGCAGAGCGCAGCCATGCAGCGCCATTTTCCTACAAGTTCGCAGATTCTTTCGGTCAAACCCGAATCGGCTTCGGTCGATTTTGTGCTGTTGGAACAGAAAACGCTGCCTGTGCGTCTGTCGCAGCCGATTGCGCTCGCCAATCCTTATGTGTTGCTCGATTCGGTGCGTCTGAAACCAGCGGTGGTCGAGGTTTTTGCGCCGCGACATCTGCTCGATACGCTCCAATATGTCGAGGCGCAGGTCGATGAGTCGCTTGCGCCGCTGACGCAGTCGGCAACTTTTCGTTTTCCGCTGAAACCGATTGCTGGGGCGCAGTTCGATGTGGCCGATGTCGAGGCGCGTGTGCCTGTCGAAATGTCCACCGAAAAGACTTTTGAACTCTCGGTGCAGGGGCGCAATTTCCCCGATGGCGTGGCGTTGCGCGCCTTTCCAGCCACGGTTACGGTGGTTTGCTCCATCGGCGTGAGCCGCTTCGAGGCCTTGTCCGAAGCCGATTTTGCCGCCTATGTCGATTTCGCCGACATTCAGAAAAACTCCGCCTACAAAGTGCCCATTACCGTCGTCGCCAGCAACACCCACATTCGCACCATGCGCTATTTCCCCACCGAAGTAGAATTTCTGCTCGAAAAGTGAAAATAGTCGCAAGTCGCAAGATGCAAGTAGCAAGAGTTTGTAATTTCAAATTTCAAATTTCAAATTTCAGATTTCAGATTTCAAATTGACGGATTAACCAAAGTTTATTGTTTATGGGTGAGGGGCTATCGGCGTTGTTGGGCGCAAATCTGTCCCCTTTGCAAGGGGACGAGCGAAGCGGAGGGGTTATAAAACCAAATAACCAAATCCACAAATAACCAAATCAACAGTTCAACGCTTCAACGCTTCAACCCAACTTTCACATTTTCACACTTTCATACCAATAAAAAATGATTATCGGCATCACAGGGGGCATTGGGAGCGGTAAGTCGCTGGTAGCGAGCGTTTTGCGCGTTTATGGGTTTCCTGTTTATGATTCCGACACGCGCGCCAAATCGCTCTACGACGAAGATGCTGTGCTGCGTGCCGACATCGTGCGGCTCTTTGGCGAGCAAATCTATGTCGATGGTCGTTTGGATAGAAAAAGGCTGGCAGCGACCGTTTTTGCCGATGCTGGCAAACTTGCGCAACTCGATGCGTTGGTTCACCCAGCCGTTTTTCGCGATTTTGCCCATTGGTGTGCGGCGCATTCCGAGCAGGTGTTGTTTGTCGAGTCGGCCATATTGCTCCAAACCGATTTTCGCACGCTGGTCGATAGGGTAGTGGTGGTCGATGCGCCTGCCGATGTGCGTGTGGTGCGTGCCATGCAGCGCGACGGCGCGACAGAAGCAGCCATCGAGAGGCGCATGTCGGCGCAACTATCGTTGGACGAGATGCGTGCGCAAGCCGATTTTGTCATCGAAAACGACGGCCGACAGAGCCTTTTGGCGCAAGTCGATGCGTTGGTGCGCGCAATTTCCGCTGCGTGATGAAAAAAATTCTGCTGAAAATAGTGCTTCTCTTTTTCGGCCTCTCCATCGGTTGGGTGGTGCTGCTGCGGTTTGTGCCTGTCTATTTCACACCATTGATGTTGGTGCGTGCGGTCGAGGCTTGGCACGAGTCGCGCCCAGCGCATTTCGATCGCACTTGGGTGCCGATAGAGCAGATGTCGCCGCAAATTGTGCGTGCCGTCATCGCCTCCGAGGACGATCTGTTTTTGCAGCACAACGGTTTTGTGTGGGAGCATATTCGCGAAGCCTACGCCTCGAACCAGCAGGGCGGGCGGTTGCGTGGCGGCAGTTCCATTTCGCAGCAAACGGCAAAAAATGTCTTCACTTTTGGCTCGCGCACCTATTTCCGCAAGGCGGTCGAGGGGTATTTCACCGTGCTGATAGAACTTTTTTGGGGCAAGCGGCGCATACTCGAGGTCTATCTGAACATTGTCGAGTGGGGCGATGGCATCTACGGCATCGAGGCGGCCGCAAACCGCTATTTCGGCACTTCGGCGGTGCGACTTTCGGCCAACCAGTCGGCGTTGTTGGCGGCGGCACTGCCCAGTCCGCGCAAATATAGCGTTACCAATCCCGGCTCTTATATGCGCCGCCGTCAAGCCCAAATTCTCTGGATGATGGGCAATCTCCCCGCCAAGTTAGAACTATAAAACGAGGAAATTCCCCAAAACGCTGGACGAAACCTGCCAAAGCCTTATGGTGGCGGCGTTTAGTGGGCGGCGAAGGCGGTGATGCGACCTGCGTTTTGCAACTCTTCGAGGCTGGCGAAAAAGTCGTCGGTGGCGCGTATGCGGCACTTGCGTGCCGAGAGCCGTGCATCGAAATTGGCATCGTCGTCGTGGACGGTGAAGCCGAGTTCTACCGTGCCGGGCGTGCTGTCGAAGAGCGATGTGAGTTCGTTCACGGTTATCTTGTCGATTTTGGCGAGCGGCAGCGTGATGTTCACCTTGCGTATCAGTTTGTCGTGCGCGTCCTCCAGCAGTTCGATGCGTGTAACCTTTGTTTCCCACACGGCGGGCGTTTGCTCGTTGGGTTTTGCCCACTTGTTGGTGCGCTCTTGAACCGCTCCGCGCACAAGCACGAAGAGGTCTTTTTTCATGTATTTGCTGAAATTGACATAGTCGTCGCCAAAGAGCGCAAACTCGTTGATGCCCGAATAGTCCTCCACGCTCATCACGCCGTAGGGCTTGTTGTTGCGTGTGGTGCCTTCGCGTGCGCCGACCACAATGCCCCCAACGACGAAATTGGTGTTGCGTTTTTCGGTTTGCAGACGCTCCAATTCGACCATCTGGTGCGAGCAGCCGTAGCGAATGGCCGTTTTGTAGCGGTCGAGCGGGTGCGCCGATATGTAGATGCCGACCAACTCTTTCTCTTTGTTCAACCGTTCGAGCGGCGGCCACGGTGCAGCCTGCGGAATGGCGGGTTTGGCTATCTCCACAGCATCGAGTCCGCCGAAAAGCGAGTTTTGGTTGGCGGCTTGGTCTTGCTGATAGCGGTTGCCGTAGGCGATTAGCGAATCGATAAAGGCCTCGCCTTTGGTGTTTGTGGCAAAAAATTGTTCGCGCGTGATGTCGCCGAGTGCGTCGAAACAGCCTGCCAGCGCCATACTTTCGATGGCTTTGCGGTTGCACGCCGACAGATTGACACGCTCCACAAAATCGAACACGCTGCGGTATGCGCCGTTGGCGTTACGCTCTTTGACAATGGCTTCGACTGCGCCTTCGCCTACGCCTTTGATGCCGCCCAATCCGAAGCGAATCACGCCTTTTTTGTTCACCGTGAAATGCAGTTCCGATTCGTTCACATCGGGACCTTGCACCACCAGCCGCATCGCCTTGCATTCGTCCATCAGTTTGGTAACCTCCTTGATGTTGTCCTTGTTGACGGTGAGGTTGGCAGCCATAAATTCGGCAGGAAAATTGGTTTTCAGGTAGGCGGTTTGGTAGGCCACCCAAGCGTAGCAGGTGGAGTGCGACTTGTTGAACGCATATTCGGCGAATTTGAGCCATGTTTCCCAGATTTTGTTCAAAACCGACGCTTTGTGGCCGTTTTTCTTGCCGCCTTCGATGAATTTCGGGTAGAGTTCGTCCAGCAGCGTCGCAATTTTTTTGCCCATCGCTTTGCGCAGTTGGTCGCTCTGACCGCGTGTGAAGCCTGCAATTTCGCGCGATAGCAGCATGACTTGCTCCTGATAGACGGTAACGCCGTAGGTGTCTTTCAGATATTTTTCCATGCAGGGCAGGTCGTAGGTGATTGGCTCTTTGCCCTGTTTGCGTGCGATGAACGACGGAATGTTTTCGATTGGTCCCGGGCGATAGAGCGCGTTCATGGCTATCAGGTCGGTGAATACCGTCGGGCGCAGTTCTTTCATATATTTTTGCATGCCCGCCGATTCGAATTGGAACACAGCCGTGGTGCGTCCCTCTTGGAACATCTTGTAGGTGAGTGCGTCGTCGAGCGGAATGTGGTCGATGTCAATCTCTTTGTCCTGCGATTTTCTGATGTTGTTCAGCGTCTCTTTGATGATGGTGAGCGTTTGCAGTCCGAGAAAGTCCATCTTGATGAGCCCCACCGATTCGATAACATGGCCGTCGTATTCGGTTACAACGATGTCTTTTTTCAGATTTTTGTCGTAAACGGTGGCGAGCGGTGCAAAATTTGTCAGGTCGTCGGCACCGATGATGACGCCGCACGCATGCACGCCGATTTGTCGTATGGTGTCCTCCAATTCGCTGGCTGTGGTGAGCATCGAACTGATGGTTGGGTTGTCGCCGTGGAGGCGTGTGCGCAGTTCGTCGATGTATTTGTAGCAGTTGGCGAGCGTCGATTTTGGCACTTTTTTTATCTTTTTCGCTTCTTTCAGTTGTCCGAATGTTTTACCCGTTTCGGGGTCGCGCACATCGTCGAGTTTGTCGGGAATGAAACTCTTGATTTCGGCGACGGTAGCCAGCGGAATGCTCTTTACGCGGCTCACATCGGCGATGGCCGATTTGGCAGCCATCGTGCCGTAGGTAATGATGCGCGCCACTTGCGAAACGCCATATTTCTGTGTTACCCACTCGATAATTTTACTCGTGTCTTCGAAATCGACATCAATATCGGGCAGCGATATGCGGTCGGGATTCAGAAAACGCTCGAATAGCAAATCGTATTTAAGCGGATCTACATCGGTGATTTTCAGGCAGTAAGCCACCACCGAGCCTGCCGCCGAGCCGCGTCCGGGGCCAACAAACATACCGAGTTCTTCGCGAGCGGCGCGTATGTAGTCGCGCACAATGAGGAAGTAGCCGGGAAAGCCCATCGTCTTCATAATGTGCAACTCGAATGTGATGCGTTCCACCTGTTCGTCGGTCAGGTTTTCGCCGTAGCGTTGGTGTGCGCCCTCCCACGCAAGTTTGGCCAAGTAGTCGGCCTCGAATTTGATGCGGTAGAGTTTGTCGTAGCCGCCGAGTTTGTGTATTTTCTCTTCGGCTTTCTCTTGCGACATCACCACTTCGCCTTTTTCGTTGCGTGTAAATTCGTCGAAAAGGTCTTGTTCGGTATATTTTTGGCGGTATTCCTCTTCGCTGCCAAAGTCGGCTGGAATGTCGAATTTCGGCATAATCGGGTCGGCATCGATGCTGTAAACCTCCACTTTATCGACAATTTCCTGCGTATTTTCGAGTGCTTCGGGCAGGTCGCTGAATATGGCGGCCATCTCTTCGGGCGTTTTCAGCCACTCTTGCTTGGTGTAGTGCATGCGGCGCGCCTCGTCCACCAGCGTGCCAGTCGATACGCAGATAAGGTGGTCGTGCGCCTCGGCGTGTTCCTCTTCCACAAAGTGCGCATCGTTGGTGCAGATTATTTTCGTGTCGGTTTTTCGTGCCAATTCTATCAGCACGGGATTTACCTCTTTTTGCCGCTGATAGACATTTTGGTCGCCACCGGGTTTGTCGGTTTTGTGGCGTTGCAGTTCGATGTAGTAGTCGTCGCCAAACACCGATTTGAACCAGCGAATCGAGGCTTCGGCTTCGTCGATTTTGCCCTGCATGATGAGTTGTGGCAGTTCGCCGCCCAAGCAGGCCGACGACACGATTAGCCCCTCGTGGTACTGTGCCAGCAACTCCTTATCGATGCGCGGGCGGCCATATTTGCCGTCGAGAAAGGCTTGGCTCACAATTTTGCACAGATTGTGGTAGCCCACTTTGTTTTTGGCCAAAACGATGAGGTGCCAGCCGCTGTAATCGACAATTTGTTCCCGCCCATTTCCGCCAATCTCTTTCAGTGCGGCATCTTTCAGCAGGCGGCTGCGGCGTGCGCAGTAGGCTTCAACGCCCACAATCGGTTTGAAAGGCACAAACTCGGTCAGTTTCTGCTCGAGTTTTGGCAGTTCCGCCTCGAGTTTTGGCAGTTCGTCTTCGGCTTTGTGTGCATCGGCAAGGGCTTGCTTCAGTTTTTCGCTGTCGAAAGCGTCGGTGCAGTTTTTCAACTCCTCTTCGAGCCGCGGAATCTGTTCGATTTGCTCTTTGGCGCGTTTGATGTTCTCTTTGCACTCGTTCAACTTCTTTTTGGGTGCGCCGTTCACTTTTTTGCTGTAGTCGAGCAGTTCTTTTATGCCGAACATATTGCCGTGGTCGGTCAGTGCCATGGCGTGCATGCCAGTGCGCATACATTTATCGACCAAATCGGGAACTTTCGACATGCCATCGAGAATGGAGTAGTGCGAGTGAACATGTAGGTGCGTGAAGTTCATTTTGTGTGCCTTTCGTTTAGTAAGTGGTTGAAAATCAATGTGAAGCAGCGACTTTTTGGCGCGTGCGGTTGGATTGTAAAGGTAGCAGATTTTTTGGTGTTGGCGAAAATTTGGCGCAAAAAGTTACTAACAGACGCCACTTTTTTTTGGGGCAGTGCAAACGAAAGAGGCTTGCCGTGCGACAAGCCTCTCTCGTGATCTGCCTGGGGCTCGAACCCAGGACCCCCACATTAAAAGTGTGATGCTCTA
>CAVKTI010000034.1:0-24910 GCA_963659365.1 Acutalibacteraceae bacterium
TCTAAATTATGAAACACACAAAACTTTTCTTTGCCCTGTGCAGCGCAGCAGTACTTTTTGCCGCCTGCGAAAAGAACGAACTAAAAGACGATGCTAAAGAGGCTGTCGATTTAGGTTTGAGCGTGAAGTGGGCAACCTGCAATGTGGGTGCGAACACGCCCGAAGCCTATGGAAACTACTACGCTTGGGGCGAAACCGCCACAAAAAGTAACTACTTGTGGGATACCTACAAATACGGTACTTACAAGAACGACAAAGATTACAGCAAATTGACCAAGTACAATAAAGAAGACGGAAAAAACACGCTCGAAACCGCTGACGATGTTGCTGCCACCAACTGGGGCGGCAAGTGGCGCATGCCTACCGACGCAGAATGGATCGAATTGTGCGAAAAGTGCACATGGACTTGGACGGACAACTACAACAACACGAGTGTGGCAGGTTATGGGGTGAAAGCCGCCAATGGCAACTCCATTTTTCTCCCTGTGGCAGGCTATCGCTTCCGCGAATATACGCTCGGTGCAGACAATACTGGGCACTATTGGTCGAGTTCGCTCAACACAGACACCCTAAATATGGCACATCAAGTCTATTTTGACTCACACAATGTATATCGCTTCAATAACGACCGTTATATTGGATTGACTGTTCGCCCTGTATGTGAATAATGGACAATTAGTCGCAAGATGTGAGTCGCAAATAGCAAGACTTGTAGGGACGCACTGTGTGCGTCCGAAATAATCAACCAATCAACGAATTGTAGAGCCGTCACAATGTGGCGGCTCTGCGGCGTTTAATGGATTTCCTGCCCTACCCCTGCCATTCGGCAGGTACTCCCCTTGAAAAGGGGAGAGGACAGAACCAACTTGGGTGCGAACCTGTCCCCTTTGCAAGGGGACGAGCGAAGCGGAGGGGTTAGAACTCCCAATAATCAACTCAACCGACACGCTAAAAATAAAAACGAGATGCGGAAAAACCGCACCCCGATTGTTATTGTTGATTGTCCGTTTTTCAATTATTTGAGTACAGGACGAATAGGTATCACAAGAGATCTCGTCCCAACGAAACCTTGTGTGTTACTTGAATCAAAAGATCCTCCATGTGCGTTTGCTGGCTCATCTGTGAATAGGGAACTTGTCCAATAATAACCACTATTGCCAACATTGAAATTTGACATTCCCGCTGCAGGGAGAAAAATGCTATTGCCGTTAGTCTTGCTCTTCACTTCGTAGCCGTTCACACCATTTAGGGTTGTCCATGTCCACTCACAACTATCTGTGAGTTCCTGCCACTCTTCTATAGTAGCCATACGCCATGCACCGCCCCAATTTTTGACGGCAGCATCATCTTCAGGTTCAAGCAGGATTTTATTGTCGATAAAGCCATCTAATCCATAATCGGCTTTCGTACAATACTTGGTCATATAAGACAGGGTTATACCGTAGTAATCTGTCCAAGTGTTCCCAGAACCACTGCAGTATTTGTAGGTTTCCCAACCGCCTATTTTTTTCGGCTCTACTTCGCCCCAAGCAAAGTAGTCGCCGTAGGCTTCGGGCGTGTTTGCCCCCACATTCATAGTCGCCCATTTCACACTTAAACCCAAGTCCACACACTCGTGACCGTTCGTTGTGTCGTCGCTGATAGGTTCATTGTTCGTGTCGCACGCGGCAAGCAATGCGGCAGTGCAGCACAGGGCTGCAAAAAGTTTCAAGTGTTTCATGTCCGAAAAAGTTTTGGTTGTTTGTTGAACTGCTTATTCGTTTTTAATTTTTCGCCAAACGAAAAAAACGAAATAAGAATTTGTCGTACAAAAGTAACGCTTTATTTTATCATTGACAACTATTTCAAAATAAAAATCCATTTTCCCCCGAACTTTATGAAAAATCCGTTGCATTTAGAGGTTGAATCTGCTTCTGAAATCTGAAACTGCGCAGCGTGCGAAACTTTCGCACTAATTTCGTATCTTTGCACGGAGAAAAACTGCTGCGAGATGGCGCGAATTTTGGCGATAGATTTTGGCGAAAAACGGACGGGCATTGCTGTTTCCGACCCGCTGCAACTCATTGCCAATGGCCTGACAACGGTCGCTACCGACGATTTAGAGCGTTTTATTGCCGACTATCTGTCGCGCGAGGCGGTGGAGCGTTTTGTGGTTGGTTTTCCGAAGACATTGCGCAACGAACCTGCGCTGGTTACCGCCAAAATCACACCGTTCGTCGAGCGGCTGCGGCAGCGTTTCCCAGAAATTCCTGTCGAACTTGTCGATGAGCGTTTCACTTCGAAAATGGCGTTCCAAGCCATGATCGACGGCGGTTTGACCAAAAAAGGGCGGCGCAACAAAGCGTTGATCGACCAAGTGAGCGCAACCATTATTTTGGAAGAATTTTTAGAAAGCAAACGCCGATGACTACTGCAAAACGCTTTTTTCTATTTCTCTTTTTAGCGATTCCTGCCTACCTGTTTGCACAAGAGAAACGCATCTATCAAGGCTGCTCTGGCGGCATGATGCTCCACACAGGCTATCTTTTTGGCAAAAATTCGCAAGCACCGTGCAATTTACAAGGGGCGACATTCGGCATTGGCGGTGCTATTCGTGTGCATTTGTGGGAACATCTGCGCATTGGTAGCGAGGGCTATATGTCGCACATGCCATCACAAACGACTGATTCTCACGACTTTCTGAAAAAAGGCAGTTACATCAGTTACGGTTGGGGCGGACTGCTGGCCGATGCTTATTGGCGCACCGAAAAGGCGTGGCCGTACATCGGTGCAACGGTTGGCGGTGGTGCTATTAAAAGCCTCTACATCGTCGAGGGCGACCAGCACGACTGGAATCCCGAGGAAAATACCGTTTTCAACAAGCGTGGATTTGTCTGCGTTACGCCGTTTGTCGGCTGCGACTACCTGCTCACGCCACGCGTACATCTCACTTTCAAAGCGGATTGGCTGCTGGCTTTCGGCGACCGCAAACTGCTGATGCCCACAGGTTTACGCGCCTATATTGGGTTCATGTTCTGCCATTGAACCAAGCAAAAAAAAGCGCACTTTCGTGCGCTCTTTTCAAAATTCGCAGTTGTTTGGCGTGCGTGGGAACGGAATTACATCGCGTATGTTCTGCATGCCCGTTACAAACAGCATTAGCCGCTCGAAACCGAGACCGAAGCCAGCGTGTGGCACGGTGCCGAAACGCCGCGTGTCGAGGTACCACCACATATCTTTCATCGGTATGTGCAACTCTTCGATGCGCGCCATCAAGCGGTCGTAGTTCTCTTCGCGCACGCTGCCGCCGATAATTTCGCCTATCTGCGGAAACAGCACATCGGTGCCTTGTATGGTTTTGCCGTCGGCATTTTGCTTCATGTAGAACGCTTTGATCTCTTTCGGGTAGTCGGTCATGATGACGGGGCGTTTGAAATGCTCCTCCACCAAAAAACGCTCGTGTTCGCTGGCCAAATCGCAACCCCAATAGACGGGATATTCAAATTTGCGCCCTTTTGCCACAGCCTCTTCCAAAATTTTGATGCCCTCGGTGTATGGCAGCCGCACAAACTTGGTTTCGGTTACCGCTTTTAGGCGTTCAATCAGACCGTGGTCTATCATTTTGTTCAAAAATTCGAGGTCGTCTTGGCAGTGTTCGAGTGCCCAGCGCACACAATATTTGATAAATTCCTCTTCCAAATCCATCAGTTCGTCGCAACCGATAAAGGCGATTTCTGGTTCAATCATCCAAAATTCGGCGAGATGGCGCGGTGTGTTCGAGTTTTCGGCGCGAAATGTGGGACCAAATGTGTAAATTTTGCCCAACGCCGTGGCTGCGAGTTCGCCCTCCAACTGCCCCGAAACGGTAAGACTGGCCTGTTTGCCAAAAAAGTCGTCGCTGTAGTCAATCTTGCCGTCGTCGGTCTTTTTCAGATTGTAGAGATTTTTTGTGGTAACTTGGAACATCTGTCCCGCGCCTTCGCAGTCCGAGGCGGTTATCAGCGGCGTGTGAAAGTAGAAAAATCCGCGCTCATGGAAAAATGTGTGTATGGCCATGGCCATGTGGTGGCGTATGCGAAACACTGCGCCAAAGGTGTTGGTGCGTGGGCGCAAATGCGCTATTTCGCGCAGATATTCCATGGTGTGCCCCTTCTTTTGCAACGGATATTTTTCGGGATCGGCAGTGCCGTAAATCAAAATTTCGTCGGCCTGTATCTCTACATTTTGTCCGCTCCCCATCGATTCCGACAAGCGGCCGTTCACGCTGATGGCAGCCCCCGTGGTGATGGGCTTCAGTTGCTCGTCGTCGAATTTTGCCATATCGACCACCACCTGCATATTGTGTATCGTCGAGCCGTCGTTCAAGGCTATGAATCCCACATTTTTGTTGCCGCGGCGCGTGCGCACCCAGCCTCTTACATTGATTTCGCTGCCGTAGTCGGTGCGTTTCAGCGCATCGACAATCACTGTGCGTTTTATCTCTTTCATCTCCTTTCCGATTGATTTGTTTCAGTTTGCAAAGTTACAATTTTTTGCCCAATTTTCGGTGCAAAAAAACGGCACGGAAGCGCGGTGGCCTCGTGCCGTTTGGTTATGCTTGTCGGCCAGAAATTAGTTCTGTTTTTTGCCGCCCACCGAACTCATCGCGCAGCGGAAGCCGATGTCGTCGGTGCATTTGTTTTCGTTCATGTAGCGTCGATTGGCAGGATTCAGCCAGTAGGCACGGTCGCGCCACGAGCCACCTTTATAAATGCGGTCTTCGTCCGAAATCATGTGCGCACGCTCGAGCGGCGACACATTTTCGTCGTTGATGTGCAGTACCGAGTCGCCGAGTGCCGACAGACGGTCGCCGTCCTTTGCGCTGCGGTAGTCGCCGCCAACTTCGGTAAATTTCTTCTCGTTGATAAGCACATTGCGCATACTGTCGCGTGTAACCTGATCCATCGGCGGCAGGCGGTCGAGCAGCGATTCGGCATACATCGAGTCGCTTTCGTAAACATTACCACGGAACGAGTTGTACTCTTCGACAACATCGTTCGAAGTGGCGCGGTAAACATCAAGCACCCATTCGTTCACATTGCCAGCCATGTTGTAAAGACCGTAGCCGTTGGGCGGAAAAAAGTTCACAGGCACGGTGAGCGTGTTGTTGATGTTTTGACCGATAAGGTCGCCGCGACCACGCATAAAGTTGGCATAAAATTCGCCAGCGGTCTTTTTATCGTCGAATCCGCGCATCTGTTCGCCTTTCCACGGATAGGATTGTCCTTCGTAGATGTTGTCGTTCACCGCCTCGATGCCGTAGGCCGCATATTCCCATTCGGCTTCGGTTGGCAGACGGAATTCAGCGTCGTAGAGTACGCCATCGAGATCGACAGCCGTGCTATCGCCATAGATGCCACGGATAAATTCGCCCACTTTTTGCGTGGTGAAAACATACGCATAGAGCGAATCGGGATTATTTTTGATAACCTCGTTGATGGTTTTCAGGCTGCGGAACGGAATGATGCCCTCGTTGATGAGTTGCAGTTCGTTGATACGGTCGGTGCGCCATTTGCAGTATTCGCAGGCCTGTTTCCAAGTTACGCCCACCACAGGATAGTAGCCATAAGCCACATGCGAGTAGTAGTTGCGCACATAGGGTTCGTTGTAGGCCAACGCTTTGCGCCAAACGGTTTCGTCGGGCATAGCCAGCAGTATTTTGCGCGGCTCGTGCGCCCACACACCGCTTATCCACGCCACATATTCGCGCCAGTTAAGGTTGGTTACTTCGTATTCGTCCATAAAGTAACCGCTGTTGCTGATGCGGCGTTTGGCATTGTTGTTCGGTGCCGAAATGGGGTCGCTGTTTGCACCTTTCACGCTGGTCATGGTCGAAATATAGACACAACCGGGAGGCACTTTGCCTTCGTAAACGCTGTGTACATCGAAAAATCCAGATTCGGGACTATTGTAGTCGAAACCAGTCTTTTCCGAATACTCGGTTGGCAGCGAACCTTTTGAACCACAAGCAGTAAGGGCTGCGGCGACGGCGCAAAAGCCGAAAAATTTTGTCGTTAGTTTCATAGAAGATACATTTTAACAAATGCGACTACAAATTTACGCTGTTTTTTTCAAATAACAAGCGTTTTTTTTGTATTTTTTCAAAAAAAAGCCCAACGACCTTTCGTACACAAGATTTTTTCGTACTTTTGTAGGCAGAAAAGTCGCTATTTTTATAACGTGAAATTGGCACCAATTATTGTGTTAAACGGCCGTGCAGTCGATCTGTCGCAGCCTGTGGTGATGGCTATTGTCAATACCACGCCCGACTCGTTTTTTGCCGCCAGCCGCTCGCTCGACGAGGCCTCGCTCGTGGCGCATATCGATGCGGCGGTGTCCGAAGGGGCAACTATTCTTGACATTGGCGGCTGTTCTACGCGGCCGCAAGCCGATTTTCCGTCCGAAGAGGAGGAGTGGCGGCGTGTGGCGTGGGCGTTGAAAATTGTTCGGCAGCACTATCCCGATGTGCCGATTTCGGTCGATACTTTTCGCGCTTCGGTGGCGGAATGGGCGGTAACGGAGTTTGGCGTGGCGATAGTGAACGATGTTTCGGGCGGCTGTATGGATGCCAATCTGCTGCCGACGGTGGCGCGCCTGCAAGTGCCGTATGTGCTTACACACGCCTACGGATTCCCGAATATGCAGCGCACGCTGCCCGAAAATGCGGACTTTTTGCCATCGGTGTTGCGCTATTTTGCCGAAAAAATTGCGACTTTGCGCGCGCTCGGCTTCGACAAGGAGATAATCATCGACCCAGGCTTTGGCTTTGGCAAAACATTGCAACAAAATTGGTTGCTGCTGCGCAATCTGAAATTGTTTGAGGTGTTCAACGCGCCAATTTTGGTGGGACTTTCGCGCAAATCGATGCTCTGCAAGCCGATTGGAATCACGCCCGCCGATGCCTTGAATGCCACCACTGCCGCCAATATGTTAGCATTGCAGGGCGGCGCACACATTTTGCGCGTACACGATGTGAAAGAGGCGGTGCAGACGATAAAAATTGGGAGTGGTGCGGCAAGCCGCAATTTCAAATTTCAAATTTCAGAATTTCAAATTGTCGGATTAGCCAAATAAACATAGAATTTTTGCGACAAGCGAGCGCAGAGTCAAACTTGTTTGGGCTATGCCGAGCGGAGCAAAAATCTTCGTAGAAAAACTTAGAAACAAAAATTGCTGCAGCAATTTTGAAAAACAATTAGAAATAAACCTCATAGCCATTCACCAATGCGTTAAACTTATCAACTCATCAACCTATCAACTTATCAACTGAAAAATGGAATTAGCGTTTGGAATAAAAGATGTAATCGACATTGTGCTGGTGGCGCTGTTGATGTTTGGCGTTTACAAGTTGATGAAAAACATGGGCGCAGGCAATATCTTTATGGGTATTTTGGCGTTTGTGCTGGTCTGGTTTTTGGTTACGCATGTGTTCAAAATGGAGTTGCTCGGCGCAATTTTGAACCGCGTGGTGGCGGTCGGTGCCATCGGACTTATCGTGATTTTTCAGAGCGAAATACGCCGCTTTTTCTCACGCATCGGGTCGCGCACCAACTGGCGGTCGATGCAGTGGCTGAAAAAAGTGTTCCGCAACGGCCAAAAAGAGGGCAAAAAAAGCGAATTTCCGATAATGCGTTTGGTCATCGCTTGCCGCGATATGGCGCGCGCCAAAACGGGCGCACTCATCGTGATTCAGCGCAGCGACAGCCTACAGCAGTACATCGAATCGGGCGATGTGATAAATGCCGATGTGAACACGCGCCTGATAGAGAACATTTTTTTCAAAAACAGCCCACTGCACGACGGCGCGATGATTGTGGCAAACGGCCGCATAAAGGCCGCTGGTGCCATTTTGCCCGTTTCGCAAAATCCCGATGTGCCGAAATATCTCGGTTTGCGCCACCGGTCGGCACTTGGCATCTCGGAGCGCACCGATGCGCTGGTTATCGTTGTGTCGGAAGAGACTGGCACCATTTCGCTAGCACGCGACGGAAAATTCTCGCTCAACATCACCGCCGAACAACTCGAACATATTCTCTCTACCGAATTGGAATAATTGATAATGAGAAGGTTAGATTTTAATTCTAACGGTTTTCCTCGCCCCGATTTTTGATTATTGCTGGGCGGAATTTGCAAAAAATGTTCAATTTTCGCCCACTAATAACGCTATCGCTACAAAACAAAACAGCCTCCCAACCTTTGTTGGAAGCCGTTTCTCGTAGTTCTTTTGTGCGAAAGTCAGTTGCGTTTTTTCTTCGATTTGTCGGGGCGGAAGGGTTTGGCTTTGTTGTGATTGCGGTGCGAAACTACTTCTACGGTCATGTTGCCGCCGTTTTGCGCGAAAGCGTCCAACACGCGGTCGGCTTGGTCGGCATAGACATCGAAAAATGTGCAGCGTTGTGCGATTTCGATGTCGCCGATGCTGATCGATTTGTCGCGCGTTATGTCGTTGATGATGCCGAGTACATTGCGTGGCGATGCGTTTTGTTTGTAGCCAAAATTTAGCACCATGCGCACGCGCTGGCCGCGTTTGAAGCCGCCGTTGCGGTCTCCGTTTCGGTCGTTGTTGCGTGCGTTGCGCTCCGATTTTTGCGGTTTATAATCCTCTCGTCTGCCGTTTTTGTCGCGATTGCTGGGGCGTTTGTCGTTGCGTTCGTTGCGTTCTGGCTTTTCGGGCAGGTTCAGATCTTCGGCATTTTTGTAGTATTCGAGAAAACGGTTGAACTCGAGCGACACAAATCGACGGATAATGTCCTCTTTCGACAGATAGTCGAGTTTGGCAAAAACATGCGGCAAAAATGGGTCGATTTGCGTGTCGTTTACCTGCACATTTTCCATGCGTTCAATCAGGTGGAAGAGTTGGCGTTTGCAGATGTCGATGCCGAGCGGAATGCGTGCGCGTTCAAATTTCTTTTTGATGATATGCTCGATGGTGCGTATTTTGCGTTGTTCGCGCGAGTGTATTATCGAGATGGAGATGCCGCGTTTGCCAGCGCGTCCAGTGCGGCCGCTGCGGTGGGTATAGACCTCCACCTCGTCGGGCAGGTTGTAGTTGATGACATGCGTGAGGTCGCTCACATCGAGTCCGCGCGCAGCCACATCGGTCGCCACGAGAATTTGTAGGTGGCGTTGGCGAAATTTGTGCATCACAGTGTCGCGTTGCGCCTGACTCAAATCGCCGTGCAGTGCGTCGGCATTGTAGCCGTCGGCCATCAGTTTTTCGGCCACCTCTTTGGTCTCTTGGCGTGTGCGACAAAAGACAATGGCGTAGATGTCGGGGTTCATATCGACAATGCGTTTGAGCGCCAAATAGCGTTGTTTGGCCTGCACCATGTAGTAGATGTGGTCCACATTTTCGGCACCTGCATTGCGTGTCCCGACGGCGATTTCGGTAGCATCGGTCATATATTGTTTGGCGATGCGCGCGATTTCGTTGGGCATGGTGGCAGAGAATAGCAGTGTGCGGCGTTCGGCAGGGACTGACTGCAAAATCGTCTCCAAATCGTCTTTGAAACCCATGTCGAGCATTTCATCGGCTTCGTCGAGAACGAGGTAGCGCACAGCGTCGAGGTGCACTTTGCCGCGCTTGAGCAGGTCGATGAGTCGGCCGGGCGTGGCGACGAGAATTTGCGGTTGCACATCGAGTTGCTTGTATTGCGACACGATATTTTCGCCGCCATAGACGGGCACAATTTTCACGCCTTTCATCTCGGCGGCGTAGTTTTTCAGGTCGTTGGCAATCTGCATGCAGAGTTCGCGCGTGGGCGACAAGATGAGTGCTTGAATGCGCTTTTCGTCCGTAGCGATGCGGGTGAGTAGCGGCAGACCGAAAGCGGCCGTTTTGCCCGTTCCCGTTTGCGCCAGCGCCACCAAATCGCCCTCTTTTTCGAGCAGAAACGGAATCACCTGTTCTTGGATTGGCATCGGTTGTTCGTAGCCGAGCGCTGCAATGGCCGTCAGAATTTCGGGACGCAGCCCCAATTCGTTGAATGTTGTCATTAAAATTTCAAATTTATTAATTTCTGGTTGGGTTGAATAGAGAGGGGAAACGATTCAACGAACCGACATTTCAACGCTTGCGAGGCGTTGAAAAAATCGGCTGCAAAGGTACGATTTTTTTACGAGATGGGAAAATGTCTGCTCACTGTCCCTTGCCATGGGCAATGACCCCCACGGTATAGACGAGTATTTTCAAATCCATCAGCAGGCTCATGTTCTCCAAATAGACGATGTCGTAGTTGAGGCGCTCCACCATCTTGTCGAGCGTGTCAGTGTAGCCCACTTTGATGGGACCCCACGAGGTCAGGCCAGGGCGTATTTTGTAAATCAGGCAGTAGTAGGGGGCTTTTTCGGTGATTTTGTCGATGAAGAATTGGCGCTCTGGGCGCGGTCCTACCCAACTCATGTCGCCCACGAAGATGTTCCAGAACTGCGGAAGTTCGTCTATGCGGTATTTGCGTAGCACATGCCCCACCGATGTGATGCGTTTGTCGTCCTTGACGCTTAAGTGTGGCTGCCCATCGTCTTCCGAATTGGTGTACATCGTTCTCAACTTGATGATTTTGAACGGCTTGCGGTACATACCAATGCGTTCTTGGCGGTAAAATATGGAGCCTTTCGATGTGCATTTGATGCAGATGGCGCACACAAGCACGATGGGGGCTGACAACAACATGGCCACCAGTGCTGCGACGATGTCGAACGCGCGCTTGATACTGATTTGCCAATCGGCCATGGGTAGCGTGGTGAGGTTCACCAGCGGAATAGTGTTCAGATGTTGTATTTTGGCCAAGCCAGTGATGAGGTCGTATGTGCGCGGAACGCACTGTATTTCAACATTGTAGCCATATAGTTGGTTGATTGTGCTGTACAATTCGGTTTCCGTGGCATCGCTTTCGAGCGCAATCACCACATTGGTTATTCCGTACTTTTTTTTGAGATCATCGAAATGTGCCAAGTCGCCGATTTTGTGCGCTTTCAGTTGAGGCAGTTCGTCTTTGCCAATGCCGACGAAACCAACGATTTTCGAGTCGTAGATGTTTTTTCTCAGTTCTTGCGCTATGTGCTGCGCCGTCGCACCCAAGCCGATTATGGCCGTGTTGTACAAAAAATCGCCATTGTGTATGCGCTGCCGCATGTGTAGCGTTATGGCCAGCCGGAGCGGGTACGATATGACCAGCTGCAGGCCAAAAAGCACGAACAGCGAATAGTAGTAGTGTCTGTAGTCGGTTACAACATCGTCCAGAATGACAGCAAAAAACGCCATCAGCGCAATGATGGCCGAAGCGATGGCGGTAGTTAGAAATTCGTTCGGCAGCGAACGCTGCAAGGGACGCATGTAATAGCCCGATAGGTAATGCACAACCACGCAGCCTATCGGATAGAGCAGCAGTGGTGTGTAGAAGTTGAACGCTGGCACCAAAATTTCGGTGTAGCCGAACATGCGCCCATCGTACACCATCCAGCGGAAAATCAGAAACATCAGCCATATGGCTTCGGCTGAAACAATGTCGGCTATAAGGTATTTCAACCGTTGTCGGTCGCGTATTTGGCGTGGCATGTGTGGCATGGCGTTTTCGCTTATAAAATAAAACGGTGTTTGGTGCGATTTATTGCGCTTTTTACACCTCGCTGCGCAGAAAACGCAGGCGCAGTGGTTCGGGAAATTTTTCGATGGCGTAGCGCAACATGGTGCGCGGCATGGTTTTGTAGCGTCCGTCTGCGGTCAGAAAACGAAATTCTGTGTCGAAATCGCGCTTGCCGACTTCGCGCAGCATCCAGCCGACGGCCTTTTGTATCAAATCGTGCCGATGGTGCAGCAGTTGTTGGGCAATGGCGAGCGTGTCGGCGTATTCGTGCCGCTTGATGAATGCAAATGTCGCCACAATGGCAATACGTTGTAACCACAAGCAATCGCTTTGGGCGTAGCTTTGCAGCGGCTGGCGTGGCTTGTCTATCAGGTAGTTACCAACAATTTGCGGTGCCGACAAATCGACCAAATCCCAGTTGTTGATGCGCTGGTGGTGTCCGATGTAGAAATCGTAAATCGTTTGCCGTTCGGTGGCGCAGTTGCTTTTGGCGAACATATCGACAAGCAGGAGCAGTGCCGTCATGCGGCATTCGTGGTAGGGACTTTGCAGCAGTGCGTCGATTTCGGTCAGTGGCAGGCGACCAATCTGCTTGGCGAGTGTGCGTTGGCGTGGCACGCTCACACCGATAAAACGGTCGTCTTCGCCATATTCGCCTCGACCTGTTTTGAAAAAACTGCTGAGAATCTGCCGTTTCGCTTCGCCTTCCGATAGGTCGAAAAGTGCTGCCTCTATCGCTTTTGCCGTTGTCATTCCGTGCTTTTTTCGTTGTGCAAAGGTACAAAAAAAGTCCCCCATTTCGGAGGACTCTTTTTATTTTTGGCTGTTTCGCCTTATTTTGTGATGACGCGTGCCATTTCACAAACTTTGTTCGAATAGCCCCATTCGTTGTCGTACCAAGCGCACACTTTTACGAAAGTACCATCGAGTTGAATACCAGCCTTTTCGTCGAAGATAGAGGTGCGTGCATCGCCACGGAAATCGGTCGAAACCACGGCTTCGTCGGTATAGCCGAGTACGCCTTTCAGTTCGCCTTCCGAAGCCTCTTTCATTGCTTTGCAGATGTCTTCGTACTTCACTTCTTTGGCGAGTTCGCAAGTCAAATCGACAAACGAAACATCAGAAGTCGGCACGCGCAGCGACATGCCAGTGAGTTTGCCATTCAGTTCGGGCAGCACTTTGCCAACGGCTTTGGCAGCACCCGTCGACGACGGAATGATGTTTTCCAAAATGCCGCGACCGCCGCGCCAGTCTTTTTTCGACGGACCATCGACGGTTTTTTGTGTGGCTGTAGCCGCGTGAACGGTGGTCATCAAGCCACGAACGATGCCAAATTTGTCGTTCAGCACTTTCGAGATAGGTGCCAAGCAGTTGGTGGTGCAACTGGCGTTCGAAATGATTTTCTGACCAGCGTAGGTTTTGTGGTTTACACCATAAACGAACATCGGCGTAGCGTCTTTCGAAGGAGCCGACATGATGACTTTTTTCGCGCCTGCTTTCAGGTGAGCCGAAGCCAACTCTTCGGTCAGGAAGAAGCCTGTCGATTCAACAACAACATCAACATCGAGTGCGCTCCAAGTGATGTTTGCAGGGTCTTTTTCGGCAAAAATTTGGATTTTGTTGCCGTCAACAATCATGTAGTTGCCGTCCACTTTGATGTCGTGGTTGAAATGGCCGTGTACTGAATCGTATTTCAGCATGTAAGCCAGATAGTCGGCGTCCAAAAGGTCGTTGATGCCGACAACTTTGATGTCGTTGCCAAAGTTTTCGACTGCGGCGCGGAACACCATGCGTCCGATACGGCCGAAGCCGTTGATACCCATTTTAATCATTTTTCTTTTTGTTTTTATAGGTGAATAAAAATTCTGTTTCTCGTCATTTTTTGGAGTTGCAAAGTTACATTTTTTTTGTTTATGGCGTGTGCGTTTCTCCATTTTTTTATAAACACCTACAAATTGCGTGCCACAGTTGGGGAAAATTTCAAATTTCAGATTGGGTTGATAAGTTGACGAGTTGAAAAGTTGATGAGTTTAACGCATCAATAAGAATCCGCAAGGCAAAAAACAATCTTCAAATCTTCAAATCTTCAAATCTTCAAATCTTCAAATAATTTTGTCTATGCTCTATCTTCTATGTTCTAAAAATCTCGTCTTGCTTCTTGCTACTTGCTGCTCACATCTTGCGACTACAAAATCGTATTCCAGTGGTGCGTGTCGGCAGTGCGGCCGTATTGTATGTCGCGCAGATGGTTGTAGAGTTGCGTGCATTTGGGGCCAGGCTGGTCGTTGGGTGCGATGATGTATGATTTTCCTGTGTCGATGTCGTCGATTTGTGAAATGGGCGCAATGACGGCGGCCGTTCCGCAGGCGGCGGCTTCGTCGAGCGTGGCCAATTCGTCGAACGGAATGGGGCGTTGTTCCACTTGCCAGCCAAAGTCGCGGCAGAGTTGCATCAGGCTGTTGTTGGTAATCGATGGCAAGATGGACGACGATTTCGGGGTGATGTAGGTGTCGCCTTTGATGCCGAAAAAGTTGGCGGCGCTGCATTCATCGACAAAGCGTTTCTCTTTCGAATCGAGATAGAGCGTGGAGTTGTAGCCGAGAGCGTGTGCGCGCACATCGGCTTGAAGGCCAGCGGCGTAGTTGCCGCCCACCTTGTAGCAACCAGTGCCGAGCGGGGCAGCGCGGTCGAAACTGCGTTGAATGCAGACGCGCACGGTGCTAAATCCGTTGTTGAAATAGGTGCTGATGGGCGACACATAGACGATAAATTCGTATTCGGCAGCGGGGCGCACGCCGAGCAGCGAACCCACGCCAATCATCAGCGGGCGAATGTAGAGCGAGGCATTTTTTTCGTAAGGCGGAATGTAACGCTTGTTCATGCGTACTGCCATTTTGACCGCCTCGAGAAAAGTTTCGGTGGGCAGTTGTGGCATCATCAGGCGGTCGCACGAACTCTGCAAGCGTTGCGCGCTGGCTTCGGGACGAAAAATGCGGATTTTGCCGTCGCAGCTGCGCATGGCTTTGATGCCTTCGTAAGCCTCTTGTCCGTAGTGCAAGCACGACGAGGCGATGGAGATGTTGATTTCGGGCGTGTCGTACGCACGCAGTTCGCTCCACGCACCATCTTTGAAATGGCAGCGAACATTATAGTCGGTGGCCACATAGTTGAAGCCAATGTTTTCCCAGTCGATGTTCATAGTAATTTCAAATTTCAAATTTCAGAATTTCAAATTTCAAAATTTAAGAATTATAGCCCCCTTTCCCGTTTCCCCCAAAGGGGGAAAGGCTTTTGGTCTTCGTCATAGTAAAAAGTCATCGTCTTATCGTCTATGTTCTATACTCTATATTCTATTTTTTTTCAACAAAACAATTCTCGCTTCGTTGCCCATGTTGAACAGTAGGTCGATGATGCTGAGGTTGGCGATGAAGCCGAGTTTTTGCTCAAAAACTTGATAATAGCGTTTTGGTGTAAAATTTGGCGGCAAAGTTACTATATTTTTGGGTGCGTTGAACACGCTACGCAGGTCAATTTCGCCGTTGGTGTAATTTTTTTCGTATGTTTCGGAGAACGCGTAGTTGGCATCGAAATCGAGCAGTTCGAGAATTTTGTTTTGCAGTGCCAATGTAAAGTCGAGCAGACGGTGGGCGGGGCGTTGGTAAAACGGCAGCAGTTCGTCCTTGTAGTAGTCGAAAAACGGCGACGCATTGTAGGCCGCTTCGAGTGCGCGCCAATGTTGCGTTTGCCAGTCGTAATGGCTGGAAATCAGCACATTACACAGCGGTGTGTGGTCGGTATGTTCGACAGGAATCACCAAATTTTCGACCCCATGCGCGGTGGCTATTTGGCAGCGATTGGCGTAGGTTTGCTTGTGGTAGTGCGCGTGCCTATCGACGATGGTCGGGAAATTGATCAAATAGTAGAAGTATGGCACGGGCGCCAAATAGGCTGTTGGCAGAATATACATGGTGTCGCTCTTTTTGCGCTGCAAAATTAAGATTTTTTTTGCATTTTGGGGGTTGTGTATGTGGCGCAAAACGCCTATCTTTGCACTCCATTAAAACCCCATTGATGTTATGCTGCCAAATTTTACATTCGACTTTTCGTTTTCGTGGTTCAAAATGTTTAGCGCATTCATCGCGCTGTTTGCCATTATCGATCCGTTTGGCAGCCTGCCGATAATTCTCGGTCTGAAGCAGCGCCGCAACGATATTCAGCCGACCAAAGTGGTGGTAGTGAGTTTTGTGCTGATGCTGGCGTTTTTGTTTGGCGGCGAACTGATTTTGTCGTTTTTTGGCGTCGATATCAAGTCGTTTGCCGTGGCGGGTGCCATCATCTTGTTTCTGATGGCGTTGGAAATGTTGCTCGACATCGAGATTTTCCGTTACGCTGGTCCCGAAGGCACATCGTCGCTCATTCCGCTGGCTTTCCCGCTGTTTGCTGGCCCTGGCGTGTTCACGGCCATTATCACTTATCGTGTCGATTATTCGTTTTGGGAACTGGCGGTGGCCATATTTTTGAACATGGTCTGCCTGTTTGTGGTGCTGAAATGCACGGCGTGGATCGAGCGTAAATTGGGACAGGCGGGCGTTTATATCCTGCGCAAATTCGCTGGCGTGGTCATTCTTGGCATCGCCGTGAAAATCTTGACGCAAAATCTAGCCTCGATATTTGTTTCGGCAGCGTAGGTTGTTCTCCTATTTCTGATTTCTGGTTTCTGATTTCTAGTTAGGTTGATGAGTTGATTATTGTGCAAATAATTTTGGGCAGTAACAAAAAAATCACTACAAAGGGAGTTCTATAAAATTCCCCCAAAATGTTGTTTCGTAATCTTATATTTTTGCGTATCTTTGTAGGATTTTAGCAGATGCAAGATATAGGCAGACATATACGAACGGTGGCGAACGGAACGATATTCAAAAATATGGTTGCGTTGGGCGTTGTGCAGTTTGCCAATTATCTTATTCCGCTGATTATTATCCCCTTTGTAACGCGTGCTTTGGGGGTGGATCTGTTTGGGCGTGTGTGCTATGCACAGAATATCGTGTCCTATTTGGCGCTACTGATTAACTTTGGTTTTGATTACTCGGCGACACAAGATGTGGCTATTCATAAGAACGACAAACAGGCGTTGGGCGTGATATTCCGAACGGTAATGGTCAGCAAAGCCATTCTTTTTGCCGTCAGCCTAATGGTAATGGGCGTGCTGTACGCCGTGTTTGCGCCTGTGCATGCCGACCCTGTGCTCTATCTGTGGGCGGCGTTGTTCAATTTGGGCTTTGTGCTGTTCCCCACTTGGTTGTATCAAGGAATGGAGGATATGGGGCGTATGTCGGTTATGAATTTTATCACCAAACTGACGGGCGCAATACTTATTATCGCCGTGGTGCGTAAGGCAGAAGATTATATTGCCTATATGGCGATATTGTCGGTGGTCTATATTGTGGTGGGAGGTGTTGCCTTGGGGTCTGCCATTCGCCATTACGGAGTTTTGGAAAGCAAGACACGCGACAAGGCGTTGAGCAGGGCGATGTTGCGCAAGAGTTGTCCGATATTCGTTACCACTTTGGCAGGCTCACTATACAACGCTATGGGACTAACCCTGCTGGGGGCGATGATGAGCAGCACAGAAGTGGGGGTGTATGCGGGGAGTCAGAAGATGATTTCCGCTTGTATGATGCTGACAAGTATGCCTTTCTCGGTAGCCATATTCCCAACTATGAGCAGGTTGTTTGCCGAAGACAAACCGAAAGCATGGCATTTCTTCGGGCGTTCGATGGGGTTGGCTGTCGGCGTGGGGCTGTGTATGATACCCTGTATATGGCTATTGGCACCGTTGGTTGTGCATATTCTGCTTGGCAGCGGCTTCGAAGAGGCGGTAGCGCAAATGCGCTGGATGTCCGGCTTGCCATTACTGCTACTGATAGGCACAATGCTGACTGTGCAAGGACTGTACGGTACGCAACAACAGCGTTGGGCACCAGTGGTGGTCGTGTTGTCGGGGTGCATCAGTGTGGTGCTGAACAAACTGCTGATACCTGTGTGGCATGCAGGAGGCTGTATCGCGGCATGGTATGTGGCGGAATGTGTGGAGATACTGATTGTCGGCGGAATTTTGTGGCGGTATAAACGGATAACTATGCAAACCGCGTCCTCCCCAATGGATAAAAGATAGATATGGCAGGATTGTTTGTGATATTGTGTGTGTTGTTGGTGGTAGCCTATATATGCTCTAAGCAGGATATATTCAGTCCCAGCGTACTGACAGCGGGTATATGGCTATTTTGTTTGTCATTGTTTGTGCTGTTGCCCAATAGTTTACCTGCTCTGCAAAAGCAGTTCCTGCTTTGTGCGGGAATATGGAGCAGTTGCTTCGTGCTGTCCTCACTGAGTATGCAATCCCTGTCTTATTCCAACAAAAAGATGCAATGCAGTGTCACCATCCGAGATTTATATTTTTGGATAAGTATTGCTTGCATACCAGCATTATTGCTGTTTGTATATCGTGCGATTGCATACGGAACAACGGATAGTATGGCACTGAATTTGCGAATGGCGACATTAGGCAAGAATGTAAAAGTGGGCGAAGACACTTATACGCCGATGTACTACACACTGTGGTTGGCAACATATCTGCTCTACTTGACGGACGCCGATAAGAAACATTGGAAACGCACTGTGATATTGGGCTGCTTAACACTGCTATTCGGTATAGCGACTATGTCCAAAACGATGATACTCACCGTGGGAATAATTACGCTGTTTGTATTGTACAAAAGGGGGATTATTTCGACCAAGTACATTCTAATTGGCGGTGCTGCGGTATTGGCGATGATGATCATTCTGCAAGGAATACGGCACAGCATGTCTATAGATAAGGAGGAGGTGGAAAATATATTTGAACTATATATTTTGCGCGGCTTTTGTGCGTTTGACACCTTGCGCCCATGCAGTTCCCCGCATTTCGGCGAGAATGTATTCCGTATCTTTTATGCTATTCCCTATAAGTTGGGGTGGTCTTCCATAGAGCCGATAGACCCGATACTACCTTGGGTGTACGAACCTGTGGCGACAAACACATACACAGTCATGTATCCTTTCTTCTTGGATTTCGGCTATGCGGGTGTGGGGGTGTTTGCTGTCGTGTTGGGAGCAGGAGCGGGTTGGCTGTATAAGAAATCGGAACAGGGAAACTCGTTTTACACCATATTGTATGCCTATTTTTGTGTGATGCTTGTCATGCAATATGTGCAAGACAATTTCTTCACGAATTTGGCAGGAGTTATCAAGTTCGTCTTGCTTCTCTCTTTGCCATACATTGTAGGCAATTATCAGTTGTTGCGAAAAAAGACTATATGAACAATAAAGTACTATATATCATTGTTCTCTATAGAATGACCCTTGTAGAGAGTTTGTCGTACAAAGGTTTGTGCGAGAGTCTATCCGAAGAGGAATTACAGCACGATGTATATATACACGATAATTCAAAACACAATATCTATTTGGCTGGTGCGTACAATATGGGACTTACCTACGCCATCTCCCACGGATACGAATGGATTGTGTTATTAGACGAGGACACTACTATTACGGCAGCATATATAACAGCCCTAAAAGCAGCAGTTATACAAAAAAACTTTGATGTATGTGTTCCTACATTAGTGGATAATAGTGGGAAAGTATTGTCGCCCTCCACACTCTATGGAATACCACTGGCGATGAACTCATGTTTGGCGATACGCTGTCGGACAGTACAAGAAATAGGGGGATTCAACACGAATTATCCTTTGGATTTTTTGGATAATTGGTTATGTCATAAATTGTACCAAGCAAATATATCGCTACAAAAATTGCCAGTAGAAATTGTTCACAATCTATCGGTAAACGATCCCAAACACTATGTGAGTAGGGCAAGGTATTTGTCATTATTGGAAGGGGAAAGAAACTATGCCAAAGAATTTGGGTATGTGTGGCGATATAAATTACATCTTGTAGGACGGTTGGTAAAGTGGCT
This sequence comes from Acutalibacteraceae bacterium, assembly GCA_963659365.1. GTDB lineage: Bacteria > Bacteroidota > Bacteroidia > Bacteroidales > Paludibacteraceae > W0P28-013. The sequence continues at coordinate 19,618 of CAVKTI010000034.1, forward strand.
ACTAACAAGACATGTGTTCGTGAAAGAAACATTTGAGGCTTTGATTCGTATATGAATAGTGTGTGCGTGGCAACATATAACGGCGAAAAATATATCGAAGAGCAACTACGGTCGATATTGATACAGTTACGCCCCGATGATGAGGTGATAGTGTCGGACGATGGTTCGACCGACCGCACTTGCGCCATTGTCGAAAGCCTTGCCGACCCACGCATCAGGCTACTGCACCACAACGGACACGATTTCAAACAGAATTTCGTATACGCACTGCAGCACGCCCAAGGCGAATACATTTTTTTGTCAGACCAAGACGATGTGTGGCTACCTCCAAAATACGAAACTTGTTGTAGGCAACTGCAAAATTTTGATTTAGTAGTAACCGACAGCATTGTAACCGACCAAAATCTACAGACAACTATTAATTCGTTTTTTCAACATTATCATTCAGGAAAGGGTGTGTTAAAAAACATCGCACTCCACACCTATTTTGGCGCATGTATGGCGTTCCAACGCAAAGTACTTGAATACGCATTGCCAATGCCTAAAACATCGGAAATTGCACACGACAACTGGATTGGTTTAGTAGCCGAAATCACAGGAAAGGTGTTGTTTTTGCCTCAACCATTACTACTCTATCGCCGCCACAGCAACGCTCTAACCAACATCAAAGAATCTATCATAACGCGCAGCAAACGCCCGTTTTTGGTAAAAATTTGGAGTCGCTTAGTAGTGCTCTCGGCTGTAGTGCGTTTCTACATACACTATAAATTCGGCAATTTCAAAAAGAAATGGTAACTTTGCAAATCGCTGCATTACAAAACACACCAACAAAAAATGACCGATTTAGTTTCTATTATTACCCCCCTCTACAATAGCGAACGCTTTGTGGCGGCTACCATCGAAAGCGTGTTGGCGCAAACCTATCAACATTGGGAGATGATAGTGATTGATGATGGCTCCACCGACAATAGCGCACGCATAGTGACCGAATATGCAACTCGCGACCCACGCATCAAACTTTTTTCGCAACCAAATGCAGGCTCGGCAGCGGCACGCAACAATGGTATTCGCCGTGCCATAGGGCGCTATATTGCCTTGCTTGACTCCGACGACCTTTGGGAACCAAATTTTTTAGAAGAACAAATCGCGCTGCTCACCGAGAAAAACGCTGCTTTGGTGTGCAGTTCGCACAAGCGCATCGACGAAAATGGCAAAGAGTGTCTGCAACCATTCCGCGCACCCCAACGCATGACCTACAACGATCTATTGAAAACCTGCTCCATTTCGTGCCTCACAGGACTTTACGACTCCTCAAAATTTGGAAAAATCTACCTAAACGAAGATTTCCGCACTCTGCGCGACGACCATATCTATTGGCTCACAATAGCAAAAAAAGCGGGCGAAGCCTTTGGAAATCAGCAAATTTTAGCATCGTATAGAATGCGAAGTAACTCGGTTTCGTATAGCAAGCGCAAAGTGATAATTCCACAATTTCGGGTCTATTACGAAAGCGAAAAACTCGGCTTCTGGCGCAGCCTCTACTACTTGATGCATTGGGCGTGGAACGGCTACAAAAAATATCGAAAATAGTGACTAATACGACAACAAAATACGATTTTCTGATTGTTGGGAGCGGACTTTTTGGCGCAGTTTTTGCACAACAAGCGCACGAATACGGGCAATCGTGCCTTGTCGTTGACAAGCGCGCATACACGGGCGGCAACATTTATTGCGATGAAATTGAGGGTATTCAAGTACATCAACACGGAGCACACATTTTTCACACCAGCGACGACAAAGTTTGGCACTACATCAACCGATTTGTTCATTTCAATCGTTATACAAACTGTCCCTTGGCACGCTACGGCGACGAATTGTATAATCTGCCGTTCAATATGAACACTTTTCACCAACTATGGGGAGTAAATACGCCTGCAGAAGCACAAAAAATAATTAACCAACAACGACAAAATGCGCCCAAAGGTGAACCGCGAAACTTGGAAGAACAAGCACTACAACTCGTCGGACACGACATCTACGAAAAACTAATAAAAGGCTACACCGAAAAACAGTGGGGACGCCCAGCGACCGAACTGCCAAGTTTCATTATCAAACGACTACCACTACGCTTCACTTACGACAATAACTATTTTCCCGACACACATCAAGGCATACCCCAAGAGGGATACAATGTACTAATCGACCATCTGCTCAATGGCTGCGACATATTGTTGAATACCGATTTTCTACAAAATCGTACGCTCGCTAATTTGGCAAAAACGGTCATTTACACGGGTATGCTCGATGCCTATTTCGATTACCGACTGGGACAACTCGACTACCGCAGTCTGCGATTCGATACGCAAGTTCTTGACACCGACAATTTTCAGGGAAATGCTGTGGTGAACTACACCGCTGCACAAGTACCATACACACGCATTATCGAACACAAACATTTTGTTGGTGGAACTCAAAATAAAACGGTTATTACCTACGAATATCCACAGAAATGGGACGGTAAAAACGAGCCTTACTACCCAATAAACGACACACGCAACGAACAGTTGGCCGAGCAATACCGACAACTGGCGAAAAAAGAAAAAAATATATTTTTCGGCGGGCGGCTGGGCGACTACCGCTATTACAATATGGATCAAGTGGTGAGTGCAGCACTCAATCTTTCAGCAAAAATTCTAAACAAATGATGCTCAACGCCTCGATAGTACTCTACAAAACAGCGTTCGGCGAGGTGGAAAACCTTGTTGCTACGCTGCACGCCTGCAAGAGCGTCGGACAGATTTTCCTGATTGACAATTCGCCCATGTGCGACGAACGCTTTGCAGTACTACCCGTGAAATATCTCTTCAACGGCAAGAACATTGGCTATGGGGCGGCGCACAATATCGCTATTCGCCAAACGATCGCGCAAGGCACACCCTACCATTTGGTGGTAAACCCCGATATCATTCTCACCGCCGATGCCCTGACCACCATGGTCGAGTTTATGGCGGCACACCGTGAAATCGGGCAACTGATGCCCCATGTGGTCTATCCCGACGGCAAGACCCAATACCTGTGCAAGTTACTTCCTACGCCGCTTGATGTATTTGGACGGCGTTTCCTGCCAAAACGCTGGACTGCCCGACGCAATGCACGGTATGAGTTGCGTGCATCGGGCTACGATAAGATAATGAATGTACCCTATTTGAGCGGCTGCTTTATGCTGCTGCGCACGGAAGCCGTGTTGAAAACACAACTGTTTGATGAGCGGTTCTTTATGTATCCAGAGGATATTGACCTGACGCGGCGTATTCATCGCGATTACCTCACTGTCTATTTTCCCCACGCCACCATTGTCCACAACCACGCCCAAGCCTCGTATCACAGCCTGAAGATGTTGTGGATTCACATGCGCGAGATGGCCAAATACTTCAACAAGTGGGGCTGGTTCTGCGACCGCGAACGCAAAACAATAAACCAACAAGTACTCAACAACATCGGGAAATTAGAGTGAAAGTGCAATCGTTAAAAGTTTGTAAAGTATAAAGTAGAGCCGCCACACTGTGGCGGCTCTGCTGTTGTCTTGGACATCGCCCAAAATTCCTCCCCCACAAAAAAAGCAGCAGCACTCCGCATTGTGCCGCCGCTTTTTAGCCGAAAAATCGGGTTCTCTGTGCGTTATCGGCGTGCGCCTTTGTGTTTGCGTGGTGCTGCGCTCGCCGTTTGGGTCGAGTCTTGCCTTTTGTACTCCTCGAGCGCGAATTTTCCTCGGTATGAGAAATGAATCTCGGAACCGTAGTGCGTTTTCACCTCGCCCACGAGGTCGATAATCGCCGAGTCGGGGTACGACACCGTGATTTGGCCGCCATCGAAATAGTAAGTGTCTTTCCACTCCTCGCTACCTTCGATATAAACGCCCATGTACGAGGTCAAATCCTGATTATAACTCACAATATAGCCTTCCGATGCAGCCACCGTGCCAGGTGTGTAGGCGTCGTTTATCGGATAAACGCCCGCCAAAAGTGCCGAATCGACAAAAAATGTGATGTTCATAAAGGTCTTTTTGTTGTCGAGAAAAATCTGCACCTCTTTGAAATCTTTGATGTCGTCGTAACCGAGAAATTCGGTATAAACCTCGTTAAATATCATCTTTTCGGTGGGTTCGTAGCCCCAACGCTGGTCGAAACCAGCAATGGCGGTGGCGGTCATCACATAGACTACGCCTTCGTAGGTGAGCCGCCCATCGAGGTCGTACTTGTCGCCGTTCATGCCCACGGTAATGCACATGATGTCGGGCACCAAAAAGTCTTTCGACTGCGACGAGGGCGTGTAGTCGGGCAGAAAATTGCAATACCGCTGGCGCATCGTGCCTTCGGATAGCGAAAAATGTCCCACAAACGAAGCCTCCGTCGGAATCACGCAAAATGTGGCGTAATACTCCACGCTGTCCTTGTCTTTGCCCACCAACACAAGGTTGTAGTCGCCGTTTGGTTTGTAGTAGTCCACAAAACCGAAAGTGTGGACGGCAATCATCACTGTGTCGCCTTTGGTATGCACATGCGTGCTGTCCTTTTGGGTGCTGTCCTTCGCAATACTGTCCGTCGGAGTGGGCTTTTCGGGATTCGGTTCTTGCGGCTTTTTGGGGTTGCAGCCAGCCCAAAAGAGTGTTGCGGCTACTGTTGCCACAACAAAAAGAGTTCTCTTCATAATAAGTTAATAAATGTTAGAATTTAGTTAAAATTTGGCTTTGCAGTTGCACTCCGAAAGATGCGGAAAGAGTGTAATGCGCCGCAAAATTAGCGCAGCACCGCGACATAAACAAGCAGATTAACAAACATTTAGTCGTTTCACGCGCTTTTTAAGGATATTTATGCTATTTCGCTCCCGATCGTGTTAAACTATCTTAAATCGCTATTTTCACTCGTTGCAAACTTGCTTTTATCGAAAACTTTTTCCTACCTTTGCAGCCCCAAAAAAGGTTTAGAGGTTATCGTTTATCGTTTATAGAACATAGAAGATAGAACATAGAGCATAGACAAAATAGTAGGGACGCACCGAGTGCGTCCGAAAGGTTAGCGGTTATAGGTTAGAGTTTATAGGAAATAAACATCACAGGTTCTCACTAATGCAATCAACTTTTTAACTTATCAACTTTTTAACGACCGATCAACTGATCAACCAATCAACTGATCAACCCAAAAGAGAAACCCGCGCACAGCGCAAACACAGTATTAACAGCGCAAGTTCAATTAAGAAATGCAACTTTTGGTAAGACCTTGGAGCGCACGCATTT
>CAVKTI010000035.1:0-24093 GCA_963659365.1 Acutalibacteraceae bacterium
CGACAATCGTTTTATCGCCACAAATGTAGTGAAAATTTTTCAAAATTGCAAATTGTCAGTGCAAAGTTCGGAAAAAAATTGTTTGTCATGCACGATACTTGGCTCTTTTTCAGATAAAAAATTGTTGCAAGATGCTGTAAAATGCCGCCGCCGCAAAAAAAATGCCTTGAAATTTGTGGTTCAAAAAAAAAGTTGTACCTTTGCAGCCGCAAACAAGCCCAGATGGCGGAATCGGTAGACGCGCTGGTCTCAAACACCAGTGCCGCAAGGCATCCCGGTTCGATCCCGGGTCTGGGTACTTAAACGGTTGATAATTTGTTGATTATCAGCCGTTTTTGTTTTGCTTGGTTGTCCCCAAAAATCTTCCCAACGCGCTTACCTATATTTTCGTACTTTTGGCGGTTTGGAATAAAAAGCGTACTTTTGTAGATTGAACTTGTTTGAAACAATGCATTTTCTGCGTATGAAACATTACTTTTTTGTGGCTGCGGTGGCGCTTTGGAGCGTTTTGCCGAGCGTGGCGCAACCGTCGTTTCGTGGGCAACCCGATGGCCCGAAGCCCGAAGATTTCCCGAAAGCGGCCGAAACCGATCCAGCCTTCAGTTATACCATTTTCAGCAAAACGGTCGGGACGGACAAAACGCTCGTCGATCCGAAATTCAGTTTTGCCATTTTCAGCGATACACACATTTGCGATACGCTGCCGAACAATACCGAGGATTTGCGCCGCGCCATCGACGAGGTGAACGCACGCGCCGATTTGGCGTTTGTGCTGGTTTGTGGCGATCTGACTCACAATGGCGATACCAAGTCGCTGTTGCTCGCCAAGTCGCTGCTCGACGAGTTGGAAGTGCCGTATTACGCCATTCCGGGTAACCACGACACACGCGCTTCGGAGTCGGCGGCGACCGATTTTGCACGGATTTTTGGCAATACGCATTTTCGCCTGTTTTTCAATGGGAATCTCTTTCTTGGCTTGAACACAGGGCCGCTTTTGCGCCACAACGACGGCCATATTGCGCCGCAAGATGTTGCTTGGTTGGCCTACAATTTGAAGCAGGCAGGGCGCAAACAACCTGTCTATTTCGTGGCGCACCACCCGCTGCAGAGTGGCGATGTGGATAATTGGGAGGCGGCTACCGACCTGCTGCGCAACTACAATGTGCAGGGCGTTTTTTGTGGTCATTACCACCGCAATGCGCTGCTCGATTTCGATGGCATACAGGGCGTAGTGGTGCGCTCCACGCAGCGCAATGGCCAACAAGCGGGCGGCTACACCATATTAGACATGGCCGATTCGCTCTATATCTCGGAGAAATGCATTGGGCAACCCGAACGCCGTTGGCTGGCACTGCCTGTGGAGCCGCGCATCTATTCCGCCAGCGACGCAAAACTTTTTCCACGCCCAAATTTCGATGTGAATAAACAGTACAAAACCGTAAAAACCGTTTGGCGGAAGTCGGTAGGGCAGGGCATTTACGGCGCAGCGGCAACGGACGGCGAGCGACTCTATTTCGGCGATGAATCGGGCATGATGCGCTGTTTCGATTTGGCGAAAGGGAAGCCGATTTGGCAGTACAAAACGCCAGCGCGCATTGCTGCGGCACCGCTTGTTTGTCGCGGCAAAGTGCTGTTTGGCAGTGCCGACCGCACCGTCTATTGTTTGGATGCTGCCACTGGGCGTTTGGCGTGGCGGCAAGCTACAGGGCAAGCGGTGTGCGCTACGCCAGTTGCGCTCGACGATGTGGTTTTTGTCGGCAGTGGCGACGGCAAAATGCGCGCTTTCAACATCGAAACGGGCGCTTTGCTCTGGGTGTGCGATGCGCCGCAAGGCTACATACAGTCGGCTGCCACGGTTGTCGGCGACAAGGTGATTTTCGGTGCATACGATGGTCGTTTGTACGCCGCCGATGCGCAGTTGGGCGATGTCGTTTGGACTGCGGATTTGAAATCTGCGCCGCTGACGCAACCTATTTTCGCTTCGGGCAAACTGTTTGTGGTAACGGCCGATGGCGCATTGGTGGCGGTCGATGCTGCCACTGGGCAACTGCTTTGGCGCAATACCGACAAGCGTTTCATCGCCTCGTTGGGCGTGTCCGCCGATGGGCAGACGCTCTTTGCACGCACCCGCAAAGGGACTGTTTTTGCGTTCGATACAACAATAAACAGCGGCGAAAAGCGTTGGAAAAAAGAGGCACTTTATGCCGAAGACTATACGCCGTGCGCCATTGCGGAGCGCGATGGAGAGATTGTTTTTGCTACTAAAAACGGCCTGATAATCTGCCTAAATGCCGCCGATGGGGCAGTGGTGTGGCAGCACAAAATTGGCAACACAGGCATCAACGCTTTGGCGCCAATCGGCGCAAACGAGTGGCTACTGACCACGCTCGATGGCGTTGTGGAGAAGATAGAACATAGAAGATAGAGCATAGACGAATTAGGAATTATGCGGCAAAGCCGCAATTTCAAATTTCAAATTTCAGATTTCAAATTGTAGGGACGCACCGAGTGCGTCCGAAACGATTCAACGATTCAACGCTTCAACAAATAACCAAATCCACAAATAACAAAAAAACATACCCCAAACTTCCCCCTTGGGGGATTAGAGGGGGTCTTGAAATTCTGAAATTTGAAACTGCGCAATCAACTCATTTTTGCAGAAAAAAATATGAAATCTGCTGCCAAAATATCGTTTGTCTGTTTGTCGCTGCTGGCGGTGTTGGCTTCGTGTAGCGTGTCGGCGCGCCTCAAAAAAGCCGACCGCATCTACGCCAATGGCGAGTATTTTGCCGCCGTCGATATCTACAAAAAGACGCAGCCGCGCATCTCGTCGCAAAAACAGAAAAAACTGAAGGCCGAAGTCTGCTTCAAACAGGGCGAATGTTACCGCGCTATGGGCAGCCACGCACGCGCCACCAAATCCTACACGCAGGCCATCAAGTACAAATACAACGATTCGATAGTCTATCTCGACAACGCCAAATCGCTGCACGCTTTGGGGCGTTATGCCGATGCTGCCAAAAACTACGAAATCTACCTGCAAAATCAGCCCGACGACCGCACCGCTTTGGCGGGATTGGAAGGCGCAAAAAACGCCCAAGCGTGGAGCAAAACGCCGTCGCGCTATGTGGTGAAATTGGCGGCAGAACTCAATTCGAAGAAAAATTCCGACTTTGCACCAGCGTTTATGGGCAAAGAGGCCGCCTCGGTGGTTTTCACTACCAACCGCGACAACACCACCAGCCGCAAGGCGAGTGCCATCACAGGCGTGGCAAACAACGACCTTTTCACATCGCGCCGCAATGCTTCGGGCAAATGGGAAAAACCCGAACCAATCGAGGGCGAATTTAATACCGACGACGACGAGGGCGCAGCGGCTTTCACGCCCGATGGCAAAACCATCTATTTCACGCGTTGCCGTATCGACAACGCGGGCGATATTGGCGGCGAAATCTGGACTGCCACACGCTCGGGCGGTCAGTGGACTGCACCGCAAAAAGTGGTGCTTTTCAGCGATAGCACCATCACGGTGGCGCACCCAGCCGTGGCGCAAAACGGCGAACGGCTCTACTTCGTTTCCGATGCGCCAGGCGGATTCGGCGGCAAAGATATCTGGTTCGTCGATAAAGCCGATGGCGCTTGGGGAACGCCGCAAAATATGGGCAGCGACATCAACACATCGGGCAACGAAATGTTTCCCTGCGTGCGCAACGACACGACTTTCTACTTCGCTTCCGATGGCCACGCTGGCTTGGGCGGACTCGATATTTTCCGCGCTGTAAAAGATTCGGCAGAGCATTGGCAGGTACACAATATGCTTGCGCCCATCAACTCCAGCAGCGACGATTTTGGCATCACATTTAGCAGCGAGGGCGAAAGCGGATTCTTCTCGTCGAACCGCAACCAATCGAAAAATTTCGACCGTATCTACAGTTTTGATCTGCCCGAATTGGTCTATGCCGTCGAGGGCAAAATTACCGACGAAAAAGGCAACACGCTGCCCGATGCTATCGTCAAACTGGTGGGCGACAACGGCGCAAATGTGAAAATCCGCGCCAAAAAAGACGGCACTTTCCGCATAAAACTGGTCAAAGATGCCAACTACATTATGCTGGCCACCTCGCGCGGCTATCTGAACAGTTCGGCGCGCCTCTCGACCGAAGGGCTTTCCAACAGCAAGACTTTTGAACAGACTTTTGCGCTGCCCACCATTGGCAAACCGATTCCGATTCCGAACATATTTTTCGAATTTGGCAAAACGGATTTGACCGCCGAATCGGAAAAATCGCTGTCGGCACTGGTCAAAATGCTCGACGACAACCCGAACATCGCCATCGAAATATCGGCGCACACCGACTGCGTTGGCTCCGACGACGACAATATGCGCCTCTCCGAAGCGCGCGCCAAGGCGGTAGTCGATTTTCTGGTGCGCTTGGGCGTGTCTGCCGACCGCCTCACCTCGCGTGGCTACGGCGAAAGTCAGCCCGTAGTGGTGGACGAAGCCATGGCGCAAGAACTGCATTTTGTCCGCAAAGACGAAGTCCTCGACGAAAAACTCGTGAAAATGCTCACCCCCGAACAACAAGAAATCATCAACGCCATCAACCGCCGCACCGAATTCAAAGTTACTAAAACGACATACAACATGTACTAGTCGCAAGATGTGAGTAGCAAGTAGCAAGACGAGATTTTAAGAAGATAGAATATAGAGCATAGATTTTTTTAATTACCAAATTTCTTAATTTTCAATTATCTAATCAATTGGGTGGTGTCGGACGCAAAAATTCATAATTCTAAATTCAAAATTCTTAATTAAACGGAAGCCTTTCCCCCTTCGGGGGAAACGGGAAAGGGGGCTATGGCCAAGACGATTTCAGATTTCAAATTGTCGGATTAACCCAAATAACCAAATAACCAAATAACCAAATCCACAAATAAACAAATAAACAAATAAACAAATAAACAATTCAACGCTTCAACAAAACATAGAAACAGCGCGCAGCGCGAGAGACTTAGAAACTTTTCAAACTTTCACACTTTACACACTTTCCCACTTTCAAACTAATTTAATGTACGCGCCGCCGTTCCATATTACATCGAGAATTATCGACCTTATTTCGCGTATTTCTGAAAAAATAGGTGAGTTCAATCTGTTTGCTAATTCGCCACGCCACATCGAACTGCGCAAAGAGAACAGAATCAGAACCATTCATTCGTCTTTGGCCATAGAAAACAATACATTGAGCCTTGAGCAGATAACTGCCATTGTGCAAGGGAAACGCGTGTTTGGTGCGCCAAACGAAATCCAAGAGGTAAAAAATGCCGTTCAAACCTACAATCTTCTGCTCAAATTGAACCCATACAACGAACACGATTTGTTGAACGCACACCGCCTTATGATGAAAGATTTGGTCGTGCGAAATGGCTGCTACCGCACCGCTGGCGTAGGCATTTTCGATGGTCGTCGCATGATTCATGTTGCACCGCCTGCCGAAATGGTTCCCAAACTGATGACCGATTTGTTTAGGTGGCTTCGCATGAGCGATTTTCACCCACTCATCAAAAGTTGTGTTTTTCACTACGAGTTCGAATTTATTCACCCATTCGCCGATGGCAATGGCCGTATGGGGCGACTGTGGCAAACCGCCATTCTGAAAGAGTGGCACGCCGTTTTTGCGTGGTTGCCAGTCGAAACGCTCATCAAAGAACATCAAGCCGATTATTACAAAGCACTTGTGGCGAGCGACAATGTGGGCGAAAGCACTGCCTTCACCGAATTTATGCTCTCGCTAATTCTAAATACGATTGAAGAAATTATCGAATCGCAGAAAAAGGTTACTGCAAAGGTTACTGTAAGGGTTACTGTAAATCAGCAAAAAATAATCGATATCGTCAAAGAAAATCCGTTTGTAACGCAAGCCGAAATTGCCGAAAGGCTGAATCTGACACGCAAAACCATTGTCTCGAACATGAAAAAACTCCAAACAAACGGCCTAATCCGCCGCATTGGTGCCGACAAAAACGGACACTGGGAGGTAGTATATTAATTTCAAATTTCAAATTTCAAATTTCAAATTGTCAGGTTTATCAACTCACCAAATAACCAAATCCACAAATCACCAAATAAACAATTCAACGCTTCAACAAAACATAGAAACAGTGCGTAGCGCAAGAAACTTAGAAACTTTACACACTTTTCACTTTATACACTTTATACACTTTACACACTCAATCATGAAACAATACCTCGATTTGATTCAGCGCGTACTCGACGAGGGCGTCGAAAAGCACGACCGCACTGGCACTGGCACGCTCAGCGTTTTTGGCCATCAGATGCGCTTCTGCATGGACGACGGTTTCCCGCTGCTCACCACCAAAAAACTGCACCTCAAATCCATCATCTACGAACTGCTGTGGTTCTTGCAGGGCGATACCAATGTGCGCTATTTGCAGGAACACGGCGTGCGCATTTGGAACGAATGGGCCGACGCTAACGGCGAACTCGGCCCTGTCTATGGTCATCAGTGGCGCTCGTGGCCCGATTATCAGGGCGGCACTATCGACCAAATTGCCAATGTGGTGGAGGCTATAAAACACAATCCCGATTCGCGCCGCCTCATTGTGAGTGCGTGGAATGTGGCAGAAGTCGAAAAAATGGCGCTACCGCCGTGCCACACGCTGTTTCAGTTCTATGTGGCCGATGGGCGACTGAGTTTGCAACTCTATCAGCGCAGTGCCGATATTTTTCTCGGTGTGCCGTTCAACATCGCTTCGTATGCGCTGCTTTTGCAGATGATGGCGCAGGTTACGGGGCTTCGCGCTGGCGATTTTGTGCATACTTTTGGCGATGCGCACATCTATCTGAACCACCTCGAACAGGTGCGCCTGCAACTCACGCGCGAGCCGCGTCCACTGCCGCAAATGCACATCAATCCTGCCGTCGAATCGATTTTCGATTTCCACTACGACGACTTTGAACTCGTTGGCTACGACCCACACCCGCACATTGCTGGCGTAGTGGCCGTTTAATTTTTTGTAAACCATAAACTCAACTTTCGCAAGAGAATTTAATTTCCCAATTATCTAATTTCCCAATTATCTAATTTCCAATTACTTAATTATTTGAAGATTTGAAGATTTGAATATTGCGGCTTTCTTGATTCCGAAAACCTGAAACTTGAAACCTGAAACTTGAAACCTGAAACCTGAAACCTGAAACAGCGCGCAGCGCAATTTGAAATTTGAAATCTGAAATAAATGCGTTAAACTTATCAACTCATCAACTAATCAACTTTTCAACAACCAAATCCCCAGTTCCGCATTAAATCATGAATTTAGTTATCGACAGAGGCAATACACGCCTGAAAATGGCGGTTTTCGACCGCCGCACGCTGGTCGAAATTTGCGTGTGCAATGCGCTTACCGACGATTTTCTGACGCAACTCAAAGCGCGTTTTCCGCTCGAAAATGCCATTTTTTGCAGCGTCGCAGGCGGCGACGAACCGATTTTGGCACTTTTGCGCCGCCATTTTCCCGATATGTGGCAAATGCCAAATGGTTTGCAGTTCCCCATTTCGTGCGACTACGATTTGCGGCTCGTCGGGGCCGACCGCATTGCAGCGGCTGTCGGGGCGCGCGTGTGCGTGCCGCAAGGCAATCTGCTGGTGGTCGATGCAGGCACTTGCGTAACCTACGATTTTCTGTCGGCCCACAACCATTTCGAGTGCGGCAACATTGCGCCGGGCTACGAACTTCGGCTCAAAGCGATGCACCATTTCACGAGAAAACTGCCGCAAGTAGAGCCGACCGCTCCCACGCATTTTGTGGCTGCCGAAACGATCGAAGCCATGCGTGCTGGCGCATTCAACGGACTTGTGTTCGAAATCGAAGGCTATTTGGCGCACTTGCAACAGTCGTTTGCTGATATAAAATTGGTGTTGGGAGGTGGGATTGCGCCATTGTTGCGCAATAAAATAAAAAATAGTAATTTTGCAGAGCCTAATTTGGCACTAATCGGTTTGAATGAAATTCTTGTCGAAAATAGTCGCTAACTGCCACGCTTCGAGCCACTTGCTGCTCTTGGTTGTAGGCGTTTTGGGAACGATTGCTTGCGCTTCGGCGCAAAACAATGTCAATTCGCCCTACACGCGCTACGGCTATGGTCGCTTGCAGGATATGGGTTTTTCGCGCAGCCAATCGATGGGCGGCGCAGCCTACGCCTTGCGCAATCGCACAAGCATGAACCCTGCCAATCCCGCCTCGAGCAGCAGCATCGATAGCACCAGTTTTCTCTTCGAATTTGGCGCGTCGGCACTGGCCACCACCTACAATGTCGATGGCTCAAAAACCTCGACTTTCACTGGCAACCTCGAATATCTAGCGTTTCAGTTGCCCATCACACGCTGGATGGGCTTGAGCGTGGGCGTGTTGCCCTATTCGTTTGTGGGCTACAACTACGGTTTTGTCGATTCTACATCGACGGCGGTAACACAAACGCACAAATTTGTCGGTGGTGGCGGCATCAACCAAATCTATGTGGGCTTGGCAGCCACAGCGTGGAAACGCTTTTCGTTTGGCGTGAATGTTTACTACATGTTTGGCACCATCGACCACGCACGCTCGTTGGCAGTTACGGCATCTGATGTGCCAACCTACACCACCACGCAAACAACCACGGCACACATACGCAATGTCAATCTGCGTTACGGCTTCCAATATCAGGAAACGATAAAACGGCACAGTTTTTGCATAGGTTTTGTATACGACCACATCTCGAAGTTGTATGGCGACTACGAGGCGCAGACCATCGGGGCCGACACCGTGAATGTCAGCAGCAGCGAACTGTTCGATTTGCCATCGCTCTATGGCGTAGGCGTGTCGTACACCTACGACCAAAAACTGACGCTCGCTTTCGACTACACGCTGCAGGAATTTGCCAAGGCACGCTATTTCGGCAAACGCGATTCGCTGGTCAATCGGCAGAAATTTGCGTTCGGTGTGGAGTATATTTACAAGCCTGCGGGCAACCGTTATGTCGATCGTATGCGCTGGCGTTTGGGAGCAAGTTATGCCAACTCCTACTTCAAGTTCTACGATGCAACGGCACAAGCAATGGTTGGCACGCGCGACATAGCCGTAACTTGCGGTATCGGATTTCCGCTGCGCACCACCAAAACGATGTTGAACATCAATTTTGAATATGGAAATATAGGTGTGGCTTCGCACACGGCGTTGCAAGAAAATTATTTCAAAATCGGGATAAACTTAACGCTGAACGAGATGTGGTTCTTCAAACAGCGCATACAATAGTGAACAACTGTAAAAAAATAAAGGAATAGCCTTATGAAAACGAAAATTGCTTGTTTAGTTTTGGCCGCAGCGGCCTCGGTAGGTGCTTTTGCGCAAGCCGCAATGACCGAAGATTGTCAGATGAATATCAGCCTGTTTGGCGAATCGGCCAAGCAGAAAAACTACGCCGATGCACTCGCTCCGTGGGAGAAAGCCTTTGCCGAATGTAAAGGCTCGCACCGCGCCATCTACACATACGGCGTGCGCATAGTCGATTGGCAGATTAGTCAGGAAAAAGATGCCGCCAAACGCGAGCAACTCATCGACAAACTGATGTCGGTGTACGACGAGCAAATACTCTATTTCGGCAACGACCCGAAGCAGCCGCGCGCCTACCTGTTGGGCATGAAGGCACTCAACCTGCTGAAATATCGTCCTGACGAGAAAAAAACGGCCTACGAATGGCTCAGCGAGTGCGTGCATACGATGAAAAACAGTGCGCAACCTGCATTTTTGCAGCAGTTTGTAACCACTTCGTTCGACCTCTACAAGGCCGATAATACGCTGGGCGAGCAGTTCATTGCCGACTATCTGTTTGCAAACGACATTTTGGAGACGAATGCTGCCAACAAGGCGTTGAAAAATGCCGAGATGCACGCGCAAGTCGATGCCGCTATGGATCAACTGTTTGTGCGTTCGGGCGTAGCCGACTGCGAAAAGATGGATCAGATTTATGCGCAACAGGTCGAAGAACGCAAACTCGACTACGATTTTCTCGAGATGGCGACGAATCTCTACAACCAAGTGAATTGCAGCGAATCGGAGGTCTATTTTGCCGCCTCCAAATATGCGCACGACATCAAACCAACGCCCGAATCGGCGGCTGGCTGCGCTGTGATGTCGTACAAAAAAGGCGAATACAGCCGCGCCATCGCCTACTACAACGAGGCGGCGCAGTTGAGCGTTGCGGCTGGCGATGTGGCAGGTGCAGCCAACAGTTACCTGAAAGCCGCACACATCTATTCATCGAATTTGAACAACATGGTGCAGGCACGCGAATATGCGCGCAAAGCCATCGAGGTTAATCCAGCCGACGGCACGCCGTATCTGTTCATCGGTCTGCTCTATGCCAACACGCGCGGACTGTACGACACCCCGTCGCTCAACAAGACGGTTTACTGGGTGGCAGTCGATAAATTTATCAAAGCCAAGCAGGTAGATGCCAGTTTGACCGACAAGGCCAACGAACTGATACGCACCTATTCGCACTATTTCCCCAGCACCGAAGAGGTATTCTTCGAACCCGATTTGGAAGACGGCAAACCGTTTACCGTGGGCGGCTGGATAGGCGAAACCACTATTTGCAGGTAATTCCGAAACACTTTGGTACATAAGCGCATAACATTGCAGACAACAATCGCTCTGGGAGCGGTTGTTCTGCTGTTTTTGTCGGTGTCGTGCAGCAACAAGCCGAAGGTGTCGAACGAGGTGGTGAACCCGACCGAAACGCCGCGCCTGCGTGCCGATTCGATAACGACGCTCATTTCCGACTCGGGCGTAACGCGCTACCGCATCACGGCCAAGACTTGGAAAGTGTTCGACAAAGTGGACGAACCCTATTGGGATTTTCCCAACGGTCTTCATCTCGAATCGTTCGATTCTAAATTCAACATCGCCGCCGAAATCAGTTGCCGCCGCGCTATCTACTACGAACGGCGCAAGTTGTGGCAACTCGACGACAGCGTGCGTGCCATGAACTACGAAGGCAACCGTTTTGCCACGCAGCAACTTTTTTGGGATCAGAACGCCGAACGCATCTACTCCGATTCGCTTATTGTGATAGACCAAACCGACAAACAGATAGTGGGCGAGGGCTTCGAATCGAACCAGACGATGACGCGCTACACCATTCGCAACACGCGGGGCATTTTTCCCATCGATTCGGAAGAATAAAACGCCAAAACAGATGACAACATACATCGTAATAGTGGTTTCGTTGCTCTTTTCCGCCTTCTTTTCGGGCATGGAAATAGCGTTTTTGTCGTCGAACAAGTTGCGTTTCGAGTTGGACAAAAAGCGCAGCAGCCTCACCTCGCGCATTCTCAGCATTTTCTACAACGACCCCGAGCAGTACATTTCTACACTGTTGGTGGGCAACAACATTGTGCTGGTCATCTACGGCATTGCGATGGCCGAGATTCTGTCGCCGATTTTCGGGCTGTGGATTAATAGTCCTCTGATAATCAATCTGTTGCAGACAATCGCTGCTACTATCATTGTGCTATTCACTGGCGAATTTCTGCCCAAAACCATCTTTCGCGTCAATCCAAATTTGTGGCTGCAACTGTTTGCGCCGCTGCTTTGGTTGTGCTATGTGTTGCTCTTTCCGATAGCGCGTTTCGCCACATTTCTGTCGATAGGTCTTTTTCGCCTTTTACGCGTGAAAATTCGCCCAAAAGAGAAGAAAAACACGCTCGGCATAGTCGATTTGGACTACTGGATAAACGATGCCTACGAACACGCCGACAACCAAGAAGAGGTGAAAAACGAGGTTACCATATTCCAAAATGCGCTCGATTTTTCGTCGGTCAAACTGCGCGACTGCATTGTGCCACGCACCGAAGTGGTTGCGCTCGACTACACCGCTACGCTCGACGAACTGAAAGCCACGCTGGTCGAAACAGGCTTCTCGAAAATCCCGATTTACAAAGAGTCTATCGACAATATCATCGGCTATTTTCACTCGTCCGACCTCTTTCGCCACCCGCACGATTGGCACGAGTGCATTCGCCCCATATCCATCGTACCCGAAACGATGGCCGCCAACAAACTGATGGACATTTTTATGCACAGCAAACGCTCCATCGCCGTGGTGGTCGATGAGTTTGGCGGCACGGCGGGCATTGTAACGCTCGAAGACATTATGGAGGAGATTTTCGGCGAGATAGAGGACGAACACGACAACCGCGAACTCACCGCTAAACGCCTGTCGGACAACGAGTTCATACTCTCTGGCAGGCTCGAAATCGACAATCTGAACGACACCTTTGGGCTCGATATTCCCGAATCGGACGACTATGTAACCGTGGCGGGATTCATCTTGCATCACTACGAAACATTCCCCAAACTGAACGAAACAATTCGCATCGAAAAATGGACTTTTAAGGTGCTTCAGGCGCACAACAACCGCATCGATATGGTGAAACTGACCGTCGAAAATTGATGTAACACGCTGCAAAACAGATATTTAGACAAATTATAAACCTTGACGCCAGTTTCACACATTTTTACTATCTTTGCAAACTGGTGAAGCGTGAAAAAGTAGGGACGCGGCATGCCACGTCCGATGAATAAAGAGTAAAGACAAAGGACATTTTTATTATTTGAAGATTTGAAAATTTGAAGATTTGGAAATTGTGGCACTTTTGAACGCAAAAAATTCATAATTCAAAATTCTTAATTGAAGAAAGGCTTTTCCCCCCTTCGGGGGAAACGGGAAAGGGGGCTACAACTTGAAACCTGAAACCTGAAACATAGAAACAGTGCGAAGCACGAGAAACATAGAAACTGAAACTTTAGAATAAGAAACAAAAAACAATGGCAACTTTAGAGAAAATGAGACACCACGGCGTTTTTTTGCTGGTGGTAGTGGGTGTGGCCTTGCTGGCTTTCATCGTTGGTGATTTTCTGAATTCGAGCGCATCGATAGTGAACGAGCGTCAGTCGAATCTCGGAAAAATCGACGGAGAATCGGTGAAGTACATGGAGTTTATCGAGGCAGTGGATCAACTGACCGAAGTGTACAAAATTGAGTACGGCACAGCCAACCTCGACGACGAACTGAACGACCAAATCCGCGAATCGGTGTGGCAAAACATGGTACGCGACCGTCTGCTGAACAGCGAAGCCGAAAAAGCAGGCTTGACCGTGGGCAAAAAAGAGTTGTTCGACCTGATTTTGGGCAACAATATCCACCCGCTCATCGCTGGTCGTCGCGCATTTTTCAATCCCGAAACTGGCGCATTCGACCCGCAACTGCTGGCGCAATTCATCGAAATGCTCGACTCCGAAAATGCTGCACAAATGCCAGCCGACCAGTTGCGCACCTACCGTCAATACTGGAAATTCTGGGAATCGACAGTGAAAAACGCCCGTTTGGAAGATAAATACATGGCACTGCTCACGCGCTCGATTGTGGCGAACAAACTCGAAGCCGAAAATGCCCACGACGGCAGCAAAACGGCAGTCGATGTGGCGTGCGTGATGAAACCCTACTTTGCTGTGGCCGATTCGTTGGTAAGCGTGTCGGACAAAGAGGCGAAAAAACTCTACAAAGAACGCAAAGAACAGTTTGCCCAAGAGGCAAGTTGCGACTTGAAATATGTGTCGTTTGCTGTGAAACCGAGCGCCGACGACTATGCTGCCGTCGAAACTTGGATTAACGCGTTGAAAGGCGATTTCACGCACTCCGACGACATTGTTGGCGTTACCAACTCGAACAGCGATGTGCCTTACAAAGCCATCAATTTGGCCAAAGAAGATGTCGAAGCCGACCTGCGCGACTTTGCATTCAGTGGCAAAAAAGGCGATGTCGTTGGGCCGCTCTTTTCCGACGACACCTACAAAATGGCGCGTATCGTCGAAACGGGCATCAACCGCCCCGACTCGGTGAAACTGCGCATTGTCGATGTGGCCGAAGCCTCTGTGGCACGCACACAAATTGTGGCCGACAGCCTCGAACAGATTTTGAAAAATGGCGGCTACGAGAGCCTTTCGCGCCATTACCGTGGCGGCGAGGTGTGGGCGCGCGAAGTGCAAATCGATCGCGACTTGGCCGACAAAGCCTTTACCACGCCAGTCAACGGCACATTCCAACTGAAAAATATGGGCAACATTCGCCTATTCCAAGTAGTGGAGCGCGGTGTCAATGTGCCGAAAGTGAAACTGGCAGTGCTGGAGCGCAAAGTTGTGCCGAGCCAAACCACGCAAGCGCAAATTTTCAACGAAGCAAAACGCTTTGCCGCCGCTTGCTCCTCGATTGAAGATTTTGAAGCCAAGGCTGCCGAGCAGAATTTCGAAGTGCATTCGGCTAATCGACTGAATATCAACGCTCCGAAATTGCAGAACATCAAAAATTCGCGCGCTGTGGTGCGTTGGGCATTCGAAGCCAAAGAGGGCGATGTGTCTGATGTGAAAGAGTGCGACGGTCAGCACATTGTGGCTGCCGTAAGCCACTTGAACGAAAAGGGCTACACCGATTTTGAAACCGTGAAACCGCGTCTTGTAGCCGAACTTCGCAACGACAAAAAAGCCGAACTCATCGAAAAAGAGATGGCTGGCAAAACATTGACCGAACTCGAAGCCGCTGGCTTGTCGATTGACACGGTGCGCGGCATCACCTTCAACACACCGTACGCTAGCACCATCGGCAACGAGCCGAAACTCTTTGCTTTGGCACCGCTGGCCGAAGTGGGCGAACTTTCGCAGCCGTTGCAGGGCAACATGGGCGTGTTTGTATTCTCGGTGCTCGACAAAACCGAATCGACTGCCGATTACGACGAAAAATCCGAAAATGTGATTATGACCGAACGCCTGCGCAGTGCCATTCCGTACCTCTCGTTCGAGGCACTGAAAAAAGCCGCCGACATCGAAGACCAGCGCTACAAAATGTTTTAATGACATTTAGGCAACAATAAAGAGGGACGGGGCAAACCTGTCCCTCTTGTTTTGCGCTGGCGTTTTGTTATTTCAAAAATAAGCCCTATCTTTGCTTGTTAAAACCAAACGCAACCAAAAATTATTTGAAAATTTGAAGATTGCGGCGTTTCGGTTACTGAAAACTAGAAATTAGAAACTAGAAATTAGAAATTTCTAAAAATCCCCTAAAAAATGATAGATGCTATGAAAACGACACCGTTCACAGAGATTCACATTGCGCTGGGCGCAAAAATGAGCGAGTTTGCTGGCTACAACATGCCGATAGAGTATGGCACAGGCATTATCGATGAACACATGACCGTGGTGAATGGCGTGGGCGTGTTCGATGTGTCGCACATGGGCGAATTTTGGGTGAAAGGTCCCAATGCGCTCCGACTGTTGCAAAAAATTTGCAGCAACAACATCGAAGCCGTGCCAGTTGGCAAGGCGCAGTACAACTGTTTTCCCAACGGCAAAGGCGGCATTGTGGACGATTTAATCGTCTATCACTACGAGCCTGAAAAATATCTGCTGGTGGTGAACGCTGCCAATATCGAAAAAGATTGGGAGTGGGTGAACGCCAACAACGCCGAAGCCGCCGAGATTGAAAACGCCTCCGACCGCATGGCGCAACTGGCGGTGCAGGGGCCGAAAGCCATCGACCTGTTGCAGATGCTCACCGATGTGAAATTGAGCGAAATTCCCTATTACGCCTTCACTGTCGGCACGCTGGCTGGCGTCGATAATGTGATAATTTCGAACACGGGCTACACGGGCGCAGGCGGCTTTGAACTCTATTTCTATCCGCAATTTGGCGAGCAGATTTGGAACGCCATATTCGAAGTGGGCAAACCTTTTGGTGTGAAACCGATTGGCTTGGGCGCACGCGACACGCTGCGGCTCGAGATGGGATTTGCGCTCTACGGACACGAAATCGACGACACCACATCGCCCATCGAAGCGGGGCTGGGCTGGATAACGAAGCCCGCCGAAGGCAAAAATCTGATCGACGGCGAACTCTTCGCACGCCAACGCGCCGAAGGTGTTGCGCGCAAACTGGTCGGATTCGAGTTGCAGGAGCGTGGCATTCCGCGCGCCCACTACGAATTGACCGACGGCCACGAACGCATTATCGGCCATGTAACCTCTGGCACAATGTCGCCCACGCGCAAAATCGGCATTGGCATGGGCTATGTCGAAACACCTTTTGCAAAAATTGGTACAGAAATCGCAGTGTTGGTGCGCGGCAAAGAGTTGAAAGCCACCGTGGTGAAACCGCCATTTAGAAAATAAAAATCGAAAAAACAACGCAGTGAACAGACAGCAAGAGAACCGAGCAACCGACCTGACGGCAACGGTAAAGGTGCAGGTGCGATTTTCGGAAGTAGATGCCATTCGTGCGGTTTGGCACGGCAACTATGTGAAATACATGGAAGATGCTCGCGAAGCCTTTGGTCGGAAATACGGTTTGCAATACATGCAAATTTTCAACAATGGATTTTTTGCACCCATTTACGATATGCAGTTGCGCTACCACCAGATGGCGAGCATCGACGATGTGTTGCTTGTAACCATCACCTACCGTGCGGCTATCGGCGGAAAACTGGTGTTCGACTACGACATTCGCCGCGAAAGCGATGATGCACAGATAGTTACGGCCTCGACCACGCAACTTTTCACCACGCACGACGGCGAATTTTACCCCGCAAATCCGCCTTTTTATGCCGCGTGGAAATGCCAATATGGTCTGCCAGAATAAAAGTTAGCAGTGAGAAGTGATGCGGCAGAGCCGCAATGACAGAATTTCAAATTTCAAATTTCAAATTTCAAATTTCAAATTAACAAGTTTATCAACTCTCCAAATAACCAAATCCACAAATAACCAAATCAACGATTCAACAAATAACCAAATAACCAAATAACCAAATCCACAGAAACTTAGAAACTAGAAACAAAAATTGCGGTAGCAATTTTGAGAATTTTTTCGACAAGCGAGAGCAGTGCCAAACTCGTTTGGGCAATGCCGAGCGGAGAAAAAATCTTGCGAAGCAAAACTTATCAACTCATCAACTTATCAACTTATCAACTCAACCTGAAATAACATGTTACTTCCCGACTACTACACCATATTAAATCGTCGCAGTGAGGGCGATGCGACCGTTTTCGAGATTGCGTTGAACGCTGCGTGCGAGGTTTACAAAGGACATTTTCCCGAAATGCCTGTTTCGCCCGGAGTCTGCAACATTCAGATGGTGAAAGAGTGCGTCGAAGAAGTTGTCGGTAAACCACTGATACTGAACTACATACAACAATGCCGCCTGACGACGCTCGTAACGCCGCAGCAGCACCCAACGGTGGAAGTGCGCGTGTGGCTGGTCGCTCCGATTGATGGCGGCGTGAAAATTCGTGCCACGATAGGCAAGGGCGAACTTGTTTATTTGGAACTGAAAGGCGAGGCGATATTCTCCTAAAAATACCACCTATGGATAAATTTTTTGTTGCGATATACCGTTTTTTTGCAAAGCGTAAGTGGCTGATGTACACCACTTTGGCGGTTACAACCGTGATTTTTGCCTACTTTGGGCTGCAAGTGGAGTACGAGGAGGACATTTCGAAACTTTTGCCACAGACCGAAAAGGCCGCCGAGAGCGGATTGGCGTTTGGGAATCTGCGTGTGAAAGACAAAATTTTTATTCAGATAACGCCGAAAACAGGCGAAAAAACGCCCGAAGAACTGGCCACCGCCTGCGACGAATTTATCGATGGTTTGTTGGCCAAAGACACTGCCACGGACTACATCGCCAATGTGCTTTACCGCATCGACGACGATTTGGCGGTGATGGAACTCGACTATGCGCTGGCGCAACTGCCCACATTTGTCGATACGGCGTGTTATGCGCGCTTCGACGAACGGCTCACGCGGCAGGCTATTGTGGCGCAAATGGCTGAAAATCAGCGCATTTTGCAAGACGACGAAGAAGGCACGAAAGCCGATATGGTGTCGCAAGACCCTTGTGCGCTGCGCAAGGCGTTGTTGCCCGAAGGTCGCTCGTTGGTGGGCGGTTTGGGCGGTTTTGCCTTTGTCGATAGGCACTTTTTTGCGCCCGACACATCGGTAGTGCTGGCGTTTTTGTCGCCCAATTTCAAATCGTTCGACTCGAAAAGCGGCACGCACTTGGTAGAGATGATAGAGGCCGAAATGGACGAGTTTAACGCTCAAAACGCTGATTATGAGGTGTTTTTTCACGGTTCGCCCGTGCAGAGCGTGTTCAATTCGCGGCAGATAAAAAAAGATTTGGCGATGACACTCGGCGTGTCGCTGCTGCTGATTTGCGTGGTGGTGGGGCTTTGTCTGAAGCGACCATCGAACCTGCTGATGATGCTTGCTCCTGTGGTTTATGGCGCATTGTTTGCGTTGGCGTGCATGTATTGGCTCAAAGGCGGCATGTCGCTGCTGGCCATCGGCATCGGTGCCATTGTGCTGGGCGTGGCGTTGAGTTATTGCCTGCATGTGCTGATTCACTCCAAATATGTTTCCGACCCGATTCGACTACTCAAAGACCAATCCACGCCCGTTTGTTTGAGTTGCATCACCACGATTGGTGCGTTTGCTGGGCTGCTTTTCACGCAGAGCGAACTGCTGAAAGATTTTGGACTTTTTGCCTCGTTTGCGCTGATTGGCACCACTCTGTGCGCACTGATTTTTTTGCCGCACTTTTTTGGCGCGCGACAGAGCGAGCGTTCCGAGCGGGCGTTTGCGCTGCTCGACAAGATAAATTCCTTTCCGCTCGATAGACAAAAATGGCTGATTGCGGCCATTGTGGTGCTGTGCGCCATCTGTTTCTACACCTCGCATTTGGTTACTTTCGACAGCGATTTGAAACATATTGGTTACAACGAACCGCGCGTGATGCAGTCGAAACAGTTGTACGAAACGAAGAACAATCACGGACTTACATCGATGTACTATGCCGCTTCGGCAACCGATTTAGATTCGGCTTTGAGTTACAGTCGTGCCATTGTGCGTGTGTGCGACTCGTTGCAGCAGGCTGGGGTAGTGGATCGCTATTCGGCGGTGTCGTCGCTCTTTTTGACCACCGACGAGCAGCAGACGCGCATCGATGCGTGGAAGCACTATTGGTCGGCCGAGCGTGTGGCGCAAGTGCGTGTCGATGTGGCTGCGGCGGCGCAGAAAAACGGTCTGCGTGCAGAGTTTTTCGAGCCATTTTTTGCTTTGGTCGAAGCCTACTATGCGCCAGCGTCGTTGTACGATGCAGGCGTGTTGCCCGAGAGTTTGCTGTCGAATTTTGTCGAAAAAACTGACGAAAATTACTTGGTTTTCACCTCGGCATTGATGCCCGAAACCGACCGCAAAACGGTGAGCGACGCTGTGGCTGCCGAGCCGCACGCCATCGTTATCGACCCATTTTACTACACCGACGACATGGTGCGCATTGTGAACGACGATTTCAACATTGTGTTGCTCGTTTCGTCGCTCTTTGTGTTTGTTGTGCTGCTCATCTCGTTCAAAAGTCTATCGCGTGCGCTGCTGGCGTTTCTGCCGATGTTTTTGAGTTGGTATGTGGTGCAGGGCATTATGGGCATTTTCGGGTTGCAGTTCAACCTGATAAACATCATCATCTCGTCGTTCATTTTTGGCGTGGGTGTCGATTACAGCATTTTTGTGATGGACGGTCTTTTGGCCGACACGCGCCGCGACGATCCGCACCTGCTCACTTACCACAAAACCGCCATTTTCTTTTCGGCATTTGTGCTGATAGTGGTTGTAGTGTCGCTGTTGTTTGCCACACACCCTGCACTTAAGTCGGTGGGAATCAGCACATTGATAGGAATGGTTGCCACTATTTTGTTCACCTACACCTTGCAGCCGTGCATCTTCCGTCTGCTGGCCAAGAGTCGGCTTTTTGCGCACCGTTTTGCTCGCAAACCGCGCTTCGGCAAGAAAAAGGAGTGAAAAAGGGCGATGAAAAAAATACGATAAAAACGATAAAACAGTCATTAAAAAAAGGCGATAAATAACATATTATCATAGCGTTTGCTATTTGTTCGAGTAACACTGAAATGTAGGAAATTTCGAAAAATTACACCGAGAACAGATTGTAAACACCCACCGCGTGGGCGTTTTGTCTGTGTAATCGGTTTCCTACGACCGCAGTGTTAGGCAAGACTGCCCACGCACTGTATTCGTAGGGAACAAATTGCCAAACGCAGCAAAAAGAATAGGCTAGATTTTTGCGTCTGCCTGCTCGTGTTTGTTTTTATCGAAAGAAAACGCTATCTTTGCGGTGGACTCGAGCAAAAAACGATGAGCAAAAAAGAGATTAGAGATAGGTTATTCGACAAACTGAAAGCCAATAACTGCTTTTGGTCGTATTCTGCTGAGTCGTTGGAAAAGGTTTCCGACGAACAACTTATCGAAAAAACTCTTATCTATTTAGATTTGCCCGAGATAGAACAACTTTTTGCGCTTTATGGCTTTCGGCGCGTGAAAAATGTTTGGTTGCAGCGCATGGTGCCTCAAGGCGACTATCTGAATACGCTAAATCGTTTTTTTTCGTGGTATTATTTTCACATCAAAAATCCAGATAGGTATCTAAAAACGCAGGAAACGCGCTATCGAAGTCGCTCATTATGATAGGATTAGCACCACATACAGGCATTTTATTCGATCGTATTTCCAAATTTATTGCTGTCCGCTAAATTTTCCTGACGAAGAAAAAGTTAGAATTTGGCTTTTGTTTGAAAATGTTCGAAACAGACTAACACAAAAACATGAGAAAATATGGGATAAGTGAAAAAACTATTTTTTTTGTGTTTGATTTAGATAACACTTTGGTGAAAACAAATCAAGCCAATAATTTGGCATACCAAGAAGCAATTAAATCTGTTGTCGGCAACAACATTAAAATTAGCAACGAACGATTTACGCGCAAAGATTTAACTACAATAATTCCTTCGATATCATCTGAAAAAATTGTTGAAATAATAAGGAGAAAAGAAAAGTTGTATGGCGATTATCTACGAACAACAATATTGAATTTGGAACTATTCAAAATTCTAAAAATCTTGCGAAAATTTGGACAAAAAACAATTTTATTAACAGATAGTCATAGTATTAGAGCACTACAGGTATGTTCCTATCATTCGATAACATCATATTTTAACTATCTCTATTGCAAAGAGGATTATGGTGGGAATAATAAATATGAATTTCTAAAAAAACAGTTTTCTCCTAATAGTGTTTTCTTTTTATTTGAAAATGACCCAGTGGAAATTTCAAAGGCAAAACAGCATATGTGCGAAAATCAAATTCTAACAATCAAATTCTAATTTATGCATAAATTCACTATTAGATCTGATGAAAGTTGGACTTGGGAAAATCGTGGAGTTTGTTGTTTGCTGCAGGATGTAGTTGCCTTTTACCATGCAGATTACCATGGAGGAGGAACTTGGAAAGAGGAAGGAACTATTGAGAATATGATATGCACTCTCAAGAATGATGTCAAACCCTATTCATCATATAAATTAGATTCTGTTGTTTCTCAAATGCTTGAAATCGTAAAAAATGATTTTCAGATAATAAAAAATGATCCTCAAATAAAAATGCCTTTGCGCATTTGTGTGATACCGAGGTCAAAAAGCGAGAATTCCTATCGAAATAATCAAAAATTATTCCGCGATACTATCCAAAGGGCTGTACGGATATTAAATGTTTTCGAAGATGGGACAATGGATATTATACGACAAACAAATACCAAAACAACACATTTAAGCAGAGGAGTTTGGAATGGCGGATTAGGTTCTATGCCTTATCGTGGTATTACGAAAGATACATGCAGCATTTCGGATAGTGTCAAAGGGAAAAATATTCTTTTAGTAGATGATTTATACACAAAGCATGTGTGTATTGACGAAGATGCTATTCAAGCATTGTACGACAAAGGTGCTAATCGTGTATATTTCTATTCTATAGGCAAAACAGTCTAATCAACAATATGTTAAGTTAAGCCAAGTTTGTAGTTGAAATGGAATATTCAAAAAATGCCTTAAATATATTGACCGCAAGAACATTTCCCAAGAAAGGACCTGCTTGGATATACAATAACTTAAGGGGAAATGATGCGGAAGATAGGTTGTGTTATCTACTAGAAACCCACAAATATGAATTCCAAAAGAAACGAGAAAAAATAGAATTAGCGATACAAAAACTTGATAATACAATAGACGGTATTGTCGCTATTGGAGATCCGCAATTTCCACTAATAAGAGGAAATGTAAAAGCAGCCGATAGACCATTTGCATTATTTTACAAAGGCAATATAAATTTATTGAAAGAAGATAATTTGAATGTTGCTGTGATTGGTGTTTTGAATCCAGACGAAAGAGTGGAATTTACTGAAACAATAGTTACTAAAGAAATTCTAAAAAATAACGCAACAATAATTAGCGGACTTGCACTCGGCTGCGACACCATTGCTCACAAAACTGCGTTGGAGAATAATGGGAAAACAATTGCTGTTTTACCTTGCCCATTAAATTCAATTATTCCGAAAGAAAATATTGATTTGGCGAATAGAATAGTGCTACAGGGTGGATTGTTAGTAACAGAATATTTCGAAGCACCACAAAGTAAAAATGAGATGATAAATCGCTTTGTAGTAAGAGATAGACTACAAGCCATGTTTTCAGATGTCATAGTTCTAGCCGCCAGTTATGCTCCAAATTCGTTAGGGAATGATTGTGGTTCACGGCACGCCATGGGAAAAGCAAAAGATTATGGAATAAAAAGAGCTGTAATATACAACGAATCGAAACATTGCAATCTCCCGATATATGACCTTAACCGTCAAATATTAAAAGACGACAAAACTGTAATTCGTATTGATTCGACAAATATGGTTGAAGCAGTAAAGAAATTGGTAAGAAAAGAGAGCCAACCAATGCTTTTTTAGTTTGTACGGATTGGGGCACTGTTATACGCCAAACCTTTTCGCTCGGTTAAAAATGGTGTATTTGCATATTTCTTTTTCAGCCCACCACACTCATCTGCTCGTATGCACCAGCGGCAAAATGCACGATGTTTTGGGCGACGCAGCGGCTCATGGCCAAGCGACCGTCGATGGTGCCAGTGCCTATGTGCGGCGACATCACAAGGTTGTCGAGGTGTTTGAGTGCATCGGAAATGTGCGGTTCGAACTCGAAAACATCGAGTGCTGCGCCCCAAAGTCGCCCATTTTTTAGGTTGGCGACCAAGGCGGCCTCGTCCACAATGGCCCCGCGCGCCGTGTTTACCAAAACTGCGCCTTTTTTCATCTTCGCAAACGCATTTTCGTCGATTAAATGGTGCGTTTCGGGCGTGTAGGGCAGTAGCAGCACCACAAAATCGGCCGTTTGCAGCAGTTCGTCGAAGCCGACATAGCGTGCGTGGCATTTTTGCTCGATTTCATCGGGCAATTTGTGGCGGTTGTGATAGACGATGTTCATGCCAAAAGCCACAGCGCGGCGCGCCACTGCACGCCCAATGCGACCCATGCCCACGATACCGAGCGTTTTGCCGCTGATGCCGATGCCGAGATTGTTCATCACGCCAATTTTTATCGCGTCGGTTTGGCGCATTTTGCGGTCGAGTTCGGCTGTGCGGTGCGCGCAAGCCAGCAGCAGCGTGAAGGTCTGTTCGGCGGTCGGCTCAATCACAGGATCGGGCGTATTTGTTACGATTATTCCGCGCTTTTTGGCGCTTGCCAAGTCGATATTGTTGAACCCTGCGCCGAAATTTGCAATCAGTTTTAGCCGCTCGGCTTTGGCGATTAGTTCGCCAGCGATGCGGTAGTCGAATGTTGGCACAAGCACATCGCAATCGGCAATTTTTTCGGCCAGTTCGTCGTGCGAAAACTGCGCATTCATCGGCATTTCTATTGTGTGGTTGTTCAGTGCAGCGAACCCTTCGATAGGCAGTCGGGTGGTGAGTAGAATTTTCATCGGCGGCGCATTTTTTAGGGGATTTTTAGAAATTTCTAATTTCTAATTTCTAATTTCTAGTTTCTCAAAATTGCTACCGCAATTTTTGTTTCTAAGTTTCTATGTTTC
>CAVKTI010000036.1:0-24042 GCA_963659365.1 Acutalibacteraceae bacterium
ACTCGGTGCGTCCCTACTTTTCACTTTATAGACTTTCACACTAATTTTGTCTATGTTCTATGCTCTATCTTCTTAAAATCTTTTCTTGCTACTTGCGACTTTCATTGTCAATTATCAATTATCAATTATCAATTAAATCGTCATTATCATCCAGATGGCGATAACGATTAGAACGGCGGCGATGACAAGCAGTCTGATGTTTGAACGGCGGCGTTCGGTGCGCATGTCCGATGTTTCGGCGGGCGCGTCCCACAGTTTTTTGCGGAATGTGCCGCGTTTGATGCTGCTTTGGAACGGCTTGTTGGGGTCGGTTTGACCTGCGTTGCATGCCGCGCGTGCATCGCGTTCTTTGCGCGCCTCCTCTTCGGGATTCCAGTAAATCGGAACATGGTTGAATTGGCGCGGCTTCGGGGTGCGGACGAATACAAATTTGAACATGGCGTGGTCGTTTTTATACAAAATCTTTGCCGAAATGCGCTTCGACATCGTTCACATATTGGCGAATTTTCTGCTCCTCGTCCTTTTTGCAGATGAGCAGCACATTGTCCTCTTCGGCTATCAGATAGTTGTTAAGGTCTTGAATCACAGCCAGTTTGCCCGACGGCAGCACTGTCAGATTGTTGTGGCTGCCATAGGCGAGGCAGTTGCCGTGCAGTGTGGCGTTGCCGTCGCTGTCCTTGTCGGCCAGTTCGTAGAGCGAACCCCAAGTGCCGAGGTCGGACCAGCCAAAATCGGCCATGCGAACATAGACATTTTGCGCTTTTTCCATGATGCCGTAGTCGATGGAGATGTTTTGGCAAGTGGCATACGCCTCTTCGATAAACGCCTGTTCGCCATCGGTGTGGTAGAGTGCATTTCCCGCTTCGAAAGTGGCAGCGATGTCGGGCAGGTGCATTTCAAACGCCTTGACGATGGTGTCGAGATTCCAGAGGAACATGCCCGAATTCCAATAAAATTCGCCACTTTTGACGAACACTTTTGCCATTTCGGCGTTTGGCTTTTCGGTGAAAGTCTTCACTTTGCGCAGCAGTCCACCGCCCTCGGCTATCTGTATGTAGCCATAGCCTGTTTCGGTGCGCGTCGGTTTCATGCCGAGCGTGAGCAGCGCGTCGTTGTCGGCGATGAATGTGAAGCATTCGCGCAGCACATTGCGGTACTCCTCCTCTTTGGTTATCAGGTGGTCGCTCGGCACGACAAGAATGTTGGCGTTGCGTGTTTTGGCCTTTATTTTGTAGATGGCATAGGCGATACACGGCGCAGTGTTGCGGCGCAGCGGCTCGAGCAGCACTTGGTCGGGTTTGAGGGCAGGCAGTTGCTCCAAAATCAGGTCGCGGTAGGCGGCATTCGACACGATGTAGATGTTTTCGGTCGGGACAATGTCGTGGAAGCGGTCGAAAGTCATTTGCAGCAGCGAACGCCCTGTGCCTAAAAAGTCGAGAAACTGTTTTGGCTTGGTTGTGCGGCTGTATGGCCAAAAACGGCTGCCAATTCCGCCCGCCATGATGACGCAATAGTTGTTGTTCATATTGTTTAACATGTTGAATGTTAGCGTTTATCGATTTGTTGGTTTAACTTGCTAAAGTAGTAACAATTTTTCGGTTTTGCAAATGTTTTGCCGCAAAAAAAATCGGGAACTGTTGTCCCGATTTTTTAGCGCAGGTTGGTTCAATAGGCGAATTTGCCCTGCGAAACACGCTTCTCGTTGTTGAAATAGAAGACATAGATCAGCGTTTTGCCTGTGCGTTGTATGCGAATGATGGTGCCAGCCGCGCCTGCATCGCAGATGTCGTCGTTCGGGTCGATGAGTGGCACATCGTGCTGGGTAATCAGTCGGCCAGCGGTGTCGTATATGGCCACCGACACATTGTTGCGTCGTGTGCTGGCTTTGAACAGGTCGCCGCCGAGCATTGTCCAGCAAACATCGTCGGCTGTTGGTGCGTCGCCCGGGTTGATTTCCGACTCGATGAATTTGATGGTGTAGGTCTGCGTTGTGCCATCTTCGGCGGTGCAATAGATGTACTGCGTGAAGCGGTCGGTGCGGTCTTCGCCATACTCTACCGTTTGCAGCAGCGAATCGCTCGCTATGCCCTCGATGGTTGGAATGGTGGTGGCACCTTTGGCAATAGTGTAACTGTATTCAAACACATTCGGGTCGAAATCTTTCAGCGATTTGTGGTCGATGATGATGTCTTTCAGCAGAGCGTTGTCCGATTTTTCGATGGCAAACATCAGCACATAGACATTCGTAGCACCGTTTTGCGCCGTTACCGAAACGAGAATGACGGCGTTGTTATCGACAATGGTCGTGAGCGTATCGCCCACAGCGATGGTTACCGTTTGTCCCGCCGCAAGGGTGTCGATGGCATTTTCGTGTGACAAATAGCCTTCGTTGGCGAGCGTCAGTGTGGTGTCGGTCAGTTGCGCCGTTTGTGTGGCATAGGCCACAGCCACCGTCTGGTCTTTGTCGCCTTTGGTGTAGCGCACATTGGCCAGTTTCGGGAAGTCGCTTTCGGTTGTGCCAAGGTCGAACAGCAGGTTGTAACTCGTCGAATCGGGGTGGAACAGCGGCTCGAAGTTCGGGTAGATGACATCGACGAAATAGAGGTCTTTCAGTTTGTTGTTGTTCGACAGTGCCACGGTGAAATTCAGCGTGTACTCGTTGATCTGCATCTCGTCTTGCGACACCACGCTGATGTTTGCGCTGCCGTGTGTGCCGAGGCTGTCGGTAGTGAGTTCGTGCGTTGTCAGCGTTACCGATTTGTAGGCTGTTTCGGGCAGTTGCGTCTCCCAAGTGATTTCGGGCAGTTGCTCGGTGCCGTAGGGCAGCGTGATGTAGTATTCGTAGTCGTCGCTCGCAAAGTTCTCTTCTACATCGAAATTGGTTGCCAGCGTGCTAAGTTCTTCGCCGCCGATGAAAATCATTTGCAGGAAAGCGTTGTCCGACAGTTTCGTGGCGAATGTGATGTGATAAACGCTTGTGGTGCTGCCGTCCTCGGCGGTTACGGTGATGGTAACCGTGTTTTCGCCGCGCACAACCTCGATGGTTTGCCCTGCATCGCCCTTTTCGTAGGTGATTTCGAGGCTGCTCACAGTTGTGCCGTAGGGCAGCGTAACATTGTATTCGGTTGTCCCTTTGTCGAAATTATCGATGGCAGTGCCGTTCAGCACGATGTTGTTCAGTGTGGCGATGTTCGATTTTGCAACGCTGAAGCGGAATGTGTAGGTGCGGCTGTTGCCGTTTTCGGCGGTTACAGTCAGTGTGTAGTGACCGTTTAGTCCGTCGAAAATCGAATCTTTCGTTACGATTTGGTACGCGTCGCTTGCTTCCCAAGTGATTTGCGGAATGGCGGTTGTGCCGTAAGGCATTACGCTGTCGTACTGCGTGGTGTTCGGGTCGAATCTGTCGTAAGGCAAATTGTCGAAGAAGATGTTGCGCAGCGTGTCGATTGGCGAGAGCAGCAGCGTGTTGCGCACGGTGTAGGTGCGTGTTGTGCCGTTTTCGGCGGTTACACGAATGATTGCGCTGTCGTTCAATGTCGTCATCTGGTGCAGAATTTCGACGGTCTGATAAACATCGCCTTGCTCAAAATCGATGGTAACCTCGTCGCGCGTGCCGATTGCCCATGTTACACGGTAGTCGTTGGTGAAGCCTGCAAAGGCGTGGTCGGCCGTGTAGTGCGTTCCCGACAGTGCCAAAGGCTCTTCTATTCCGTTGATATTCAGCACGATTGCCGCCAGCGTGTCGATGGCCGATTTTTCGACAACGAAATGCAGCGTGTAGGTGCGGCTGTTGCCTTTTTCGGCGGTTACGGTCAGTATCGATGTGGCGTTGTAGTCGTCGCGCACTTGTGTGTCGATGGTTACTGTTTGCCACTTATCGCCTTTGCCGCGGCTGTCGTTGTCCGATGGCGCGATGGTTGGCCACTGGCGCGTGCCTATGGGCAGTGTGATGGTGTATTCGTACACATCGGCGGCAAAATCTTTATCGGCGGTAAAGTCGGTTTGCTTCATTAGCAGCGAATCGCCATCGAGGTAGATCATTTTCAGTGCGTCGTTTTCCGACAGTTCGACATCGAAGAATATGCTGTATGTCTTGGTCGTTTCGCCGTCGGGTGCGGTAACGGTGATGAGCGTCGTTTCGCGCACGCCGTTGTTGCTGATGGCGACGCTCTGCCCATCTTCGTCAAGCACCGCCACGATGTCGGGACGAATTTCGGTGCCTGCGGGCAGCACAATGGTGTAGTCCGTTTTGTCGGCACTGAAATCGGTCATCGGCTCGCCGTCCACTTCGATTTGCGACAAATCGGCGTTGCTCGAGCCAGCGGGTTTCGTGAAGGTAACGGTGTAGGTCTTCGTGTCGCCGTTTTCGGCAGTAACTGTGATGGTCGCCGCCTTCAGATTGACCGTCAAATCGATTTTCTGCTGGAAGCGATCTTCGCTCGTGTAGTCGATGACTGGAATCTCGTTTTTCGACAGCAGTACATTGTAAGTCAGCGTGTTAGCGTCAAATTCGGCAATAGCAACATAATCCACCGCAATGCCCGTCAGGTCGGCGTTGGCCGATTTTTCAGCGACGAAATTGAGCGTATAGACCTTTTCGGTGCCATCTTCGGCGGTAACTGTGATGGTCGTTGCCTCGTTCAGGCCGTTCTGCTCCATAGCGATGGTCTGGTTGGCATCGTTGGCGCGGAAGGTGATGTTGGGCATCGCTGGCTCGTCTATCTTCGGATTGGCGCACCGCAGCGTGATATTGTAGTCGGTAACATCGGCAGCAAACGCCTTGTCGGCTGTGTATTCGGTGGCGTCGGTGCTGAGCAGGTTGCCGTTGAGCATGATGGCCGCCAAAGTGGCATCGCTCGAAGGCAGGTGGCGCAGACGAACGACCGTGGTTTTGGTGGTAACATTGTCTTCGGCGGTAACTTCGAAAGTCGCCTCGGCAAAATAGTTGCCGTTTGCGCTGCTTGCATTGCGTTGCGCCGCATTGTTGGCCGTTTGTCCGTTGAGCGTGAAGTGCGCTTTTATCTGTTGTCCAGCGTCGCCGTGAATGGCCTCGATCACCACAGGTTCGGTGCGGTCGATGGCATATTCGTAAATGCTGCTGTTGAAGTTTTGCAGCGTTTCGCCGTTTATCAGAATGTTGGCCAAATCGGCGTTATCCGATGGCGTACGGTCGAACTGCAGCGTGTAGCGACTGGCGTTTGTGCCGCGCACTTGCCAAACAACGCTGCCATTTGTGATGGTCTGTGCCACCGTGTCGGTCGCATCGATGCGCTCGAAAGTGGTGGCTGGCTGCGTGTTGGCGGCGTAGTGGTAGTCGAATTGGTTTTGGTCGAAACTGTCGAAAGGCGTGTCGCTCAGAATGCTGATATTCGCCAATTTGCCCGAAGTAATAGGCGTTTCCCAACCGAACACAATTTGGTAAGTCTTGGCGTCGGTGCCATTTTCGGCTAGCACATCTAAACGCATGGTGTCGGCAGCGAACAGAGTTACCTGCTGTCCGTCGGATTGCTTGGTGAACGACACATTTGGCAACTGTTCGTTGGCGGCCAAGGTAACGCTGTAATTCTCCGTGGCACTGTCGAACGCTATTTCGTGTCCATCGATGGCGATGTTGGCCAAAGTGGCATCTGCCGATTTTTTCTCGACACGATGGAGCAGATATTGTTGCGTGTCTTTTCCATTTTCAGCCTCCACAGTGATGGTGTCGGTTTCGCCGTTTGTGCCGAAGCGCAGCGTTTGGTGCATATTGCCACGAATTGCCACAATGTCGGGCGCGAAGCGGCTGCCGTTGGGCACTTGCACAGTGTATTCAAGCGTGTTGGCAGCAAACTCGGCCAGCGTGTCGCCGTTGATGATGATGCCCGCCAGCGCAGCGTTGCTCGACAGCGGTCTGTTCAGATTGACGATGTATTGGCTCGTGGTACCGTCTTCGGCTTTCGAGGTGATGGCAACGACGCGCGTTTTGTACTGGCCGCTGCAGTTGTCGGTTTCGTCGCCGTAACTGTAGGTGTACTCTTGGTCGCTCACCTCGCCTTCGAATGTCAGCACGGGGTTGCCTTGCAGTTCGGCATCGACTTTCACCGCCTGAATCCAGTTGCCATCGTATTTGCCTTTGAAGCCTTTTGCCTCTTGACCATTGATGAAAATTTTGGCGATTTTGCTGCTGTATGCAAATTTCACCCAATCGACCAGTAGTGTCGAAGCGGCTTTGCTCTTCAGCGCACTGGCGTTGTCGCTTTCGCAACTGTTGATGGTGATGTTCATCATCGCTGGATTTTCTATCGTATTGTCGATGAGCGACAGTTCCATCGTTTTCCAACTGTTGTTGAAGTTGCGGTCGGTGAACTCTTTGGCGTATTTGCCGTTGTCGAGGGTGTAGGCAAAACTTATGTTGCCAACATTCGATTGCGACACAGGATTGTACGACATCGACACACGGTCGGGCGTGTTGCGGAACGGAATGCCGCCAAAAATCGATGTGGCCGACGAGCCGTCGTTGAGGGTGGCGGTCATGTCGCCGAGCGTCATTGCACCGGGCATGGAGCCGTCTATCACTTTGCTGTAGGCGGTGGCGAGTTTGGCGTTGTTGCCGTCTTGCGTTACCTCGCTGCCTGGCGTGAATGTGCCTTTCGAGAAGAGGCTACCGATGGGCAGTCCAGCGATTGTTGTGCTGCTTTTGATTTCGGTGGCGGTGGCAACATCGGCCAAAACGGTCCAACCAGTGGGCTTCTGCGCCGATGTGGTGCTTTGTGCCGCTTCCCATTGTGCAAAATCGGCATTTGGAATCACATCGTTGGTGTAGAAGTAGTAGATGTTGTAGGTGGCACTGCTGTCGTCGTCCTTGCCGAGAACGGTGATTTTGGTGCGTTTGGTGTTGCTCTCCTCTTCGTCGATGGTGGCGGTGGTGTTGTCGTAGGTGTAGGCAATCTCGGCGTTCGAGGTGTTGTCGTTGTCCACGCTCACCACATATTGGTATTTGTATGGGTCGAAATCGGCAATGGGCGTGCCATTCACCGAAATGCTGGTCAATGTGGCTTGCGGCTTGGCCAGTTGCGGCGTGAGTGTATAAACCACATCGGCTATGCCTTCGCGGTTGGCTTTGACGGTGATGGTGGTGGTGCCGTAGATGCCGCCATTGTCGATTAGCACGGTCTGCTCGTCGTACTTTTTGAGGCAGGTGATTTTTGGCAAAGTGGTCGTGCCGTAGGGCAGTGTGATGGTGTCGTTCAGCGCCGAAATCATGCCAACGCCATCGACGATGTAGTATTGCAAGCCGTTCTCTTCGTCGCTTTCAGCCACTTCGAAAGCGATGTTGTAGGTGCGTTCATCGCCATTTTCGGCTATCACGGTGAGGTGTGCGGTGTTGCGCAGGCCAGCGTCGTGCAGTTTGATGCGCTGACCGAGCGTCTGCCCATCTTTTTTGCCCAATTCCCAATGAATGGCGGGCGCAACCGTTGTGCCGTAGGGCAGTTTTGCTACATAGTCCAGCACCTCGGCATCGAAGTCGGGCAGCAGTTCGTTGGCGTTGTCCACCGTCAGATTTTCGAGCGTGGTGATGTCCGATTTTTCTACATCGAAATAGATGCGATAGTCGGTCGAATCGGTGCCGTTTTCAGCCACTACGCGCACAATGGTGGTGTCGTTCACGCTGTTGTAGTAGATGGTGATGACCTGTCCGTCGTCGGCTGCCACAGGATTTATCGGTCGAGCGGTGGACTCGCCCCAAGCGAGCAAGTGCGTGTATTCGAGCGTTTCGGGCGCAAATCCATCGATAGATTTGTACTCGTTGCCGTCGTAAATTTGCAGGTCTTGCAGGTGGGTGTTGTTGCTTTTTTCAGCGTTGAAATTGACTTTATACTCTTTGTTGTCGCCGTTTTGGGCGGTTACAACTATCTGCGTGCCGTTCAGTCCAGCGTTTGCTATGGCGATGTATTGCGTCGAGTCGATGTCGAGTTCTACATCGGGCGTTGTGGTATTTGTTTGGGCGGTGTAGTCGCTCGTTTCTGGCTGAAAATCAGCAATTTCATCGCCATTCACACGAATGCCGTTGATGGTGGCTTCGGTCATCGCTGCGGCTTGGTAGGCGATGGTGTAGGTGAGGCGCGTCGTTCTGTCGGGCGCAGTTACGGCTATTTGTGCCGTGCCTGTGAGTACAGGCTCGGTTACAGCGTAGGTCTGCCCAACTACATTGCCCTCGAAAGTCAGTTGCGGCGCTTTGGTTGCGCCAGCGGCCAGCGTGTGCGTGTAGGCGAGTGTTGCGCTCTCGAATCCCGCCAGCGGCGTGCCGTCGAGTGCAATGTTTTTCAGCGTGGCATCGCTCGATGTGGCGCATGTGAAGGCGATTTTGTAGGTGGTTACGGTTTCGTCTTCGGCTTTTACAGCGATGGTAGTGCCGCCCCAGCCGTTGTTCGACACAAGCACGGTTTGCGCTTCGTTGCCTTTTTCGTAACCAACGGTTGGCAGTGTCGCTGCGTAGGGCAGTTCTACGGTGTATTCGAGCGTTTTGGGCGCGAAGTTTGCTATGGTTGCGCCGTCAAGCAGAATGTTGCCGAGCAGACTATTGCCGTTCAGTGCGCGGTCGGTAAAGAGAATGGTGTAGATGTTTGGGTCGCCAACTTCGGGCGTTACGGTGATTTTGGCCGTGCCGAGCAGCGCAGGTTTCACAATGCTCACACTCTGACCTTCATTTTTCTCTACACTGATGCTCGGACAAACTTTTACGACTGTAGTGTCGAGCAAATAGGCGTATTTGTTGGTATTCGGGTCGAAGTTTGGCAGTGCCACGCCGCCGATGTAAATCTGGTTCAACAGGCGGTTCGACGATTTTTTCACCGAGAACAGTAGCGTGTAGGTGCGCACTGTGCCGTCTTCGGCGGTTACGGTGATGGTGGTTGTGCCGTTCACATCGCCTGTGGCAATCGCTACTGTCTGCACATTTTCGGCTTTGATGGGCGAAATCGTTGGCAGTTCGGTCGTGCCGCTGGGCAGTTCTACGGCGTATTCGAGCGTTTCAGGCGCAAATCCACTCAACGCTGTGCCGTCTATTTTGATGCCGCTCAATGCAGCATTGCTCGATTTTTGTACCGAAAAGTGTATGATGTAAATCGCTGTTGCACCCGATTGCGCGCGCACGGTGATTTTGGTGTCGCCGTCCACGCCGTCTTTGCGCATACTGATGGTTTGCCATTCGTCGCCAGCGGTGTAGGCGATGTTTGGCAGGGTGGTGGTGCCACTGCGAAGCGTTATGCTATATTCCAGTCGTGCAGGGTCGAAGTTGAGCGTGTAACCATCGACGGTGATGTTGCCGAGTTGTGTGTTGTTGGCCTGTTTCACCGAAAAGTTGATGGCGTAGGTGCTCGACGAGCCGTCCTGCGCTTTTGCAATGATGCGCGTTGTGCCACTCACGCCGTTGGTGATGATGGTCGGCTCGCTTTGGTAACTGTCGCCTTTGGTGCAGGTGATGGTGGGCAGTGCCGTTGTGCCGATGGGCAGTTCGTGCGTGTAACTGAAGGTGTATTCGTCGAAGTTCGGCAGCAATACGCCGTCGAGATAGATGGCTTTCAAGGTCGAAACCGACGATTTGGCGGCGGTGAACACAATTTTGTAGGTGCATTTTGCGCCGCTTGCCGCCGTT
This sequence comes from Acutalibacteraceae bacterium, assembly GCA_963659365.1. Lineage (GTDB taxonomy): Bacteria > Bacteroidota > Bacteroidia > Bacteroidales > Paludibacteraceae > W0P28-013. The sequence goes on from CAVKTI010000036.1 coordinate 9,635, forward strand.
ACAACGATTTTGTATGTGCCTTCGATGCCGCTGATACCGCTTGCATCGGTGGCGATGGTCTGGTAGTCGTCGCCCTGTTCGTAGGTTATCTTGGGCAGATTGGTTGTGCCGAGCGGCAGACTTTGGTAATAGGTCGTTTTTTCAGCGTCCCAACCCTCTATCGCTACGCCGTCGAGTTTCAAACTTTTCAGGTAGCAGTAGGTCGATGCGGTGATTTTGAACGACAGTTTGTAGGTGCGTGTGGTGGTGTTGCCCGGGGCTTTCACGGCAATGTTGTAGGTGCCAGTGCAACTGCCATCGGCAATTTTCACGCCGTTGCTCACGGTGATGGTTTGCGCACCAGCCGCGTATGCCGATGTGTAGGTGATGGTGGGCAGTGCCGTTGTGCCGAGCGGCAACTCTACGGTGTAGTTGTTTTTGGTAGGCGAAAATCCAGCGATGGATTTGCCGCCCACTTGTATGTCTTGCAGCGTGTTGTCGGTCAGTTTGCCTATCGAAAACGCAATGCGGTAGGTGTTTGTTGCGCCGTTGGCGGCTTTCACACTGATGGTGGCTGTGCCTGTGGGCGTGGTGGCTTGTGTAATGCTGATGGTCTGTCCGTCGTCGCCTTTGGTTACGCTTACAACTGGGGCTTCGGTGATGCCGTAGGGCAGTTCCACGCTATATTCGGTGATGTAGCCGTTGTAGTTGGGCACCGAGGTGGTAGTGCCGCCCACCGTGTACGAAATGCTTGCTGGGCGGTTGTTCGACGACTGCTCGGCCACGAATTTGATTTTGTAGGTCGATGTGCGCTTGCCATCTTCCGATTTCACGGTGATAACCACAGGCTCGCCGCCTACCGTCGCTTTCGAGCGGTCGATGCTGATTTCGCTGCCCGACAGTATGCGCCCCGAAAAAGAAACGCTTGTGCCGCGGCAGTTGGTGAGCGTGCCAACACCACGCTTTGCAAACATATCGGGAATCTCCGTCGCACCCAAGCCAAGTGCGTATGTCTGCTCTTCGCCGTTGTTTTTCTTCGGGTCGAAGCCGCTCCAACGGCGATTGTTCACATACAATTCGTCGATATTCGAACTGTAAATCAGTTCCACATCATCGATATAGAGGTCGTTGCCCGGATAGATGCCGCTGTTGGCACGGAAATTGGGATAGTTGCCCGCCGAAAAAATTACATTACACTTCTCTGGCACATCTGCTTTGCCCGTGTAGTAAATCGGCACTTTTATCTGCGTCCATTCCGAGTAGGTTTTGTACTCTTTCACCCAACCTTCGGCCACCTGATCGGCAAATTGGCTGGTGGAACATTTGTTGCCGTCGAGGGCTTGGCGTATGTCCGACTCTTCGTCGGTGTGTGTGGTCGAGGTGCAACCGCCGTTTTTGCCTGTGTAGGAGTTGCCTACCGATGTGCCTTTCCACGAGTAGAACATCAGGTGGAAATACTCTTTGTCGGTGTTGTTGCCAGTGCGCTTTATCCAAACGCTCATGGTGTCGGGGCGATATTTGAAACTGATGCCGCCGTCGCAACCTGCTGTGGCTTCGCTCACTTTGGTGATGCTTTCGAGGTACGACCACGGCTGCCCAAGTGCCATATAGCCAGGCGCAGGTTCGGTAATGCCAGCCGCACCAACCTCCTTGTCGGTTACATAGGCGCACGAACCGCCGTTGCGACCGTCCTTTTTGTACATGAAGGTGAATTTGAAGCCGACTTGCGTTACATTCGAGCCGTGCCAATTTTTCAACTGCGCATCGCCGTTGAACGAACTGCTCCAATCCTCAAATCCTGAATCGGGCAGTTGCTGCGCTATGGCCGCAATAGCCAATGTCAGCAAGTATATGGTAATTCTATATCGTCTCATAATGGTAATTCTGTTTGATGGTTTCTCTTCTGCCAATGCGCTATTCCTCCGTGATGTTTATCGGAATCTCTACTTCGATTGGCTCACAAAGTTCCAAATTGGCAGGCGTGAAAGTGCCTTTCGCAATCCAAAGACAGGCCGAAAGCGTGGTGGGCGTGTCGGCGTTGAACTGCCATGTGCCAGCCACCGACGATTCGACATGCACCTCTACATCGCTCAAACTGATGCTGCCGCCTTTCGATACGGTTATCGGGCGTGTGGCGGCGAAAAATTCGGCGTGCGTTTTGCGCAGTATCACACTGTAAATCACGGTGTCCGATGGCAAATAGTTGTTGTCGCCAGCCTGCCACGCCTTGATTATCAACTCTTTGTCGAGTGCGTTGGCGTTGGCGGTGATATTCAGCGTGCCGTCGCCTTCGATTTTGGCGTATGCCTGACCGCTGCACGGCTCTATGGCGTAACTTACAGGTAGTTTCGATGTGGCGTAAGCGTCGAGCGTGAGGCTATCCATCACACCAATGCTGTCGGGCATCGACCACACAATTTTTTGCGTCTGCCGATTGACCGTAACGGCCAGCGTGTCGTGCGCATTGTCGTAAAGGGCTTGGTTGTACGGCACAAATGTAATCTCTTGTTTGATGGCACTTCCTGCGTTCGGCACAATGTTTTTGTTGGTCCACATAAAGTCGCCCTCAATCTCTTCGCCAGTTACGGTGGTGGCTTTGCCGCCCACTATCGCCACTTCGCTCAAGGTCTGTCCGTAGGTGATTTCGTTGCCAACGGTGGGCAGTGTCAGTTGCGGAATGCCTTTGAAAATTTTGAGCGCAAGGCTTATCGGTGTGGCATCGTTGTATTCGTCGTTGCCAGGGCAGGTGGCGGTGATGGTAACAGGCGCGTCGGGGTCGGCTTTCAGAAAGACGAGTTGGTTGTTCTCGTCGAGCGTCAATGCCGTTTCGTCCGAAATTTCGTAGGAAATAGGCAGCCCCGACACGGGATTCACTTTGTTCAGAAACCATGTCTGCGTGGTGGCGATGCTGTCGCGCAACTGCCAACTCAAATTTTGGTTGCGTTTGCTCACGCTGGTGGTGATGGGAATGCGCAGTGTAGCGTCTTTTTCGTTGCTGATTATCAGCGTATTAGCATCGCTTTCGATGGCCGATGGCGTGTAACTTACACTGATAGTCGCGGTGCCATATTCGCCGCAGTCGCCTATGCCGATGGTGGCTGGCGTAACCGAAAATTCATCATTCTCGCTCTCCAACGCCACATTGAGCAAATCTTGCAAGTTCGAGTAGGTTACGGTTACTGTTTTGCGTGTGGTTGTGCCATATTGCGCATCGATAGTCAATGCACTGACATTCGCCTCCACAAAGTGGGCGCGCGTAACCTGCACATTTTTGAACACCTTGCGACCCGTAGCACCCGTTTCGGTAAAGAGTTGTATCTTGGTCGCTCGGCGATCCAAATCGAATGGGCCAAAGTGGTAATAGGTGTTTTTCTTGTCGAATTTGCAGGTGGCAATTTTGCCGCTCCACGAGCCATTGATGTACTGTTTCACATAGAGATCGCCGCCCCAAAACAGCATGATGTCTTCGCACTTGGCGTCGAACGAGAGTTGCCCAGCAGGACTGCCGTCGAGTGTGTACTCTTGGCTGCTGATGGTCGAGAACGATTTTTCGGCGGTTTCGTCGCATACAAACGGCTCGCTCAAGCAACTGGCGTTCGGGTTGCGCACACGCACAGTGCGCACATACGAGGTGGCGGCGTATGCGTCGTTGCCTACCTGAATGGCGCGAATGGTGGCCGTACCCGCATTGCTGGTCGAAATGGTCAGCACGCCGTCCGACAGCGACACCACACTGTTGGCGTTGTCCACTATTTCGTAGGTAATGGGCAGCCCTACCGACGATTCGGCGGTGAGCGTTGTCGCTGCATCGCCCCACTTGAAGTTGAGCGACTGCGTCCAACTGATTTTCTGCGTCAGCAGGTTGGTAACCTCCAAATGCCGCGTGTCGCGCACTTCGTCGATGGTTTCGTTGCCCACTTGGTAGGCGATGATGTCGGCTTCGCCCGCCGCAACGGCTATCAGTTGCCCATTCTCGTCAATTTTCAGCACCGATTCGTCGCTCGATTTCAGTTCGGTCAGTGCCAAACCGCTCGAAGCCACCACAAACGGACTCTCTATCACATCGCCGCGCGAAAGCATCGTGGTTTCGTCGTCCCACCACACAATCTGCTGCGGCTCGGGCTTGGCGTAGCCTTTCAGCGCAATGGTCGTCCAACCCGACTGTTTGTCGCTGTTGTAAACGGTTACTGTGGCGGTTTTGTTGCCTTTGGTCGTCGGGTGAAAATCTACCGTAATCTCTGCCGAACCGTAACTACACAACGCTGCCGCAATGCTCGTGGCACTCAAACTGAAATCCGTGGTGTTGTCTATCGAAAGGCTCAACGCATTCACATTGCTCCAGTTCACCGAAAACTTGGCATCTTGCGACGAACCGCCCACATCTACCGTGCCGCAATCCACCGTACTTGCCGATGGCTCAACATAGGTGGCTTGGGTCAATACAATGTTACTGATGTTTTTTTCGAGTGTTCCTGTCCCTTTGAACTCTAGTTTTGAAACTATTTTTCTGCCAAAATTAAAACTTTGACTTGTCGCATCAGCAGCACTGATTATCGTAGCCGAAGAACCGTCGGAGTAAGTGGCAGTTACAGTTACACCGCCCACAGCACCTTTCGTTTCTGAATAACTAAAAGTCAGTTGTTCGCACGGTCTTGGTGGGTCTATCGTGAATGTTTTTGTCGCACTTTTCGACCACTTACTCATGATTTCGTACGATCCGCCGTCGTTTATCAAGTAGCATTCCGCCCACGCTTGCGGTGCAAACGCGGTCAGCAGCAGGACAAATGCAACGAATATATGATTTTTTCTCATCTCTTTTCTGTTTTGATTTTGTTGGAAAAGTTCTCTACGCGTGCGCGCGAGAAACGGTTGCGCACAATGCAGCAAAGCCCAACGCACGGGGTGCATTAGGGTGTGCAGGGTAGGTGTAGAATTAGCCCGAGTAGAGCGAAATGCGCAGCAGATGGCGTTGCGGCAACTCTTTGGCTGCCTCCATCAACAGGCGCAAGTTGGCCAGATTGGCCGCCATAAACGCATCGCACGCACTACGCGCTCGACGCTGGCACTGCGCTTGCAGTTTTCGGAAAAGTGTGCGGATATCGGGAACGATGCTCGTCGCAACAGGCGCATCAGCCACACCGCCAGCCACAATCTCGTAGCGGCTTTCGGCCTCATTGCGCTTCTGCACAGTGCAGAACATCTCGTCGCGCAGAGTAACAAAACCAGCCCAAAAGAACCAATAAATCAGCCCTTTGTATAGGTTTACGGCAACATCTTTGAGTAAATGTATCAAAGCCATAGGCGTTCCCTTTACACCGCAAAGTTACAACTTTATTTTTGAAATATGCAAAATTCGTTGCAAATGCAGCGCATAAAAAACACAAACCACTGATTTTTAGTAAGTTACAAAGTGTTAAAAATGTTAAAATATGTTAATTCCAACAATTTTTCCGCCAATTTTATGCTCCCGAAACATCTATTTTCGTCACTTTTTATCCATTTTTTTTGCGATTTCTATATACAATATGGTGTAATTTGTGGGGGTGTTGATTTGTGGAACTGTTGATTTGCGGAATTGGTTATTTGTTGATTTGGTATTCCAACCCCTCCGCTTCGCTCGTCCCCTTGTAAAGGGGACAGGTTCGCGCCGCTGTTGGTACAGTCCTCTCCCCTTTTCAAGGGGAGTACCTGCCGAATGGCAGGGGTAGGGTTAGAAAATAACTTAATGATTCAATAACTCAATAATTCAATTGGCTTTTCCCCCTTGGGGAAAACGGGAAAAGAGGCCACTGCCAAAACAATTTCAGAATTTCAAAATTTCAAATTGTAGGGACGCACCGAGTGCGTCCGAAATGTTCAAATAACAATCGTAGAGCCGCCACACTGTGCTGGCTCTACATACATCAGAAAATCTATTTTTCTCCTCCTTTTCTAACAAAAAAATGTAGCAATTAAACCAACCTTTAATTGCTACACTTTTGGGACATTTCGCAAGCGGTAGTAAAAATTTGCACGTTTTAACGCAAGAAAACTCATTTTCTGCGCAAAAAAGTTTGGCGGTTCGAAATTATTCCGTATTTTTGTGGTGTATTTTGATAGAAGAAAAAGTGTAGCGAAAAAACCTTGGTTTAATTACGACAGCCAAACTGCACTTTTATTGTATCAGCCAAAGGAAAATACAAACCAACATAATTTTATAACTACCTAAAAACCAACAGATTATGAAACGCATTTACACTCTTTTGGTGGCGGCTATGGCTGCCGTGTGCGGCGCTTTGGCCGACGATGTAGCAACGATTACCGAAGTGGAGTTTTCGCTCGATGTGAACAATATCGGCTACTTTGCTGGCAATTTCGAGGGAAATGTAGGCCTTGCTATTAAAAAAAATCTCAGTGTGGCGGCCGATGCTGTATACACATACGATTATGCTGGTACTGGCTTAGCCCAAGTTTGGGATACCAACAATGTTGCTGGCATAGACTGTGGCGAGGCACTAATTGGTGTCGATGCGTCGAAAGAATATCTGGTGCGTGTGCGCTTAACCCCTAAAGGTGGCTACGCCTTTTCGGAAACCGACTACGCCTCCATTAGCGTAAAATGGAACGGCAGCAGCGTAACGCCGCACTATATTGGCTACAATAGTTATTGGAAATTTATCAATGTCTATGTAAAATTGGGCGCATGGGCAACTGGCACTGCTGCTACCCATACACTCACGGTAACAAATGCCAAATTCAGTTGTGCTGCATTCACTGGCGGCAGTGTGGCGGAAGGTGTAAATGTGAAACTCACGGCCAACACCGCTGCTATAGGCTACAAATTTAATGGCTGGACCTACACAGGCATAACACTGGCCGATGCCACCAGCAATGTTGCAGAGTTTACCATGCCAGCAAACGATGTAACCATCGAAGCCACCTATGTGGAACAGGTGGTCGAAACCCTAACTGCCGTTACTTTCACGCTCCCTATCGACAACATAGAGTATCAAATAGGCGTACAAGAGGGGACCGTAAGCAGCAATATCTCGAGCAAAATAACTGGCGAGAGCAGCGACAAATACGCCATAAAAACAATCAACAGTTATTTAGTGTATAAAGATGATCGTGGAGTATTTTGTGGTACTGGCGATGGCGAGACCGCCATTGGCTCGCGTACCAATTTTTACGACGGCAAAGAGCAGTACTATGTTCGGGCATTTTTTGAAACAAAATCTGATGCGATAATTTTCACGCCCGATGCAAGCGCACTGACAGTTACATACAATGGTGCGGTGGTTACTCCTACCGAAGTGGAAGTAAAATCCGATGGGAAACAGTTGAAGGTTATCCTTCCGCTTGGCGAACCTGCTGCTGCCACGGTAATACTCTACACACTCACTTGTGTGAACGCTACCCCCGAATCATATCCATATCAAACATTCTCTGGAGGCGACTACGCAGAGGGTGCATCGGTAACATTCCGTGCCAAGTTGCCAGCCGTAGGCGAACAGTTCGACCATTGGGCTGCTATAGGCATCGAACTCTCCGACTCGGAGAAAACAGCCGAACTGCTCTCCATCACCATGCCTGCCAATGCGGTAACCATTACCGCCGTGTACAAAAAGATTGACTACAAAATTATCATTGCCGATGATATAGAAAACGGTGCGGTCAGCGTAACCTCTGGTGCTGCCACCGCCCACTATGGCGACGAGGTGGCACTCACCGTTACCCCCACCACAGGCTACGAACTCGATGAAATTTCGGCGAAAAATGAGAGCGGCGGCACTGTTACACTGTCGGAAGACCACAAATTTACCATGCCAGCCAGCAATGTAACCGTAAGTGCTACTTTCAAAGCCAAAACTGCCACTGCTCTCTCCACCGCCCAAACACTCGACCTCCGCACCGAAAACGGTCGTGTAATTTGCGAACAAGAGTTCCAAATTTTCACACTCACAGGTCAGAATGTTACCGAAATGAACGGCCAGTTGAATGGCGTTTACATTGTGAAAGTTGGCGGCAAGGCGCAGAAAGTGGTTGTGAAGTAGCAAGTAGCAAGACGAGATTTTTAGAACATAGAAGATAGAGAATAGAAATGTAGAGCCGTCACACTGTGGCGGCTCTACAATCTATATTCTCTAAACGATAACCTCTCACCGATAAACTTTCGGACATGGCATGCCGCGTCCCTACTTTTCATACTTTCACACTTTCCCACTCTCCAAGCGTTTGTCTTTTTGAATAAAAGGAGTTATTTTTGCAAGTTGATTTTACCCCCAAACGCTTATGAAACAAATCACCTGCTTTTTGTTGGCCGACGATGCTGCCGCAGTGGCGGCTACGGTGGCGCAGTTGCGCCAGTCGCCGTGCGTGGCGCGCATCGTTTTGCTGTCGCCAAATGGCACTGCTTGCCCCGACTGCCAAACGCTCCCGATGACCGATTTTGCCAGCAGCGACACGGTGGCACTTGTGGCTGCCCACGCCGATACCGACTACGCACTTCTCTACACCAAATCTACGCCGCTTGCGCTTGGGCAACGCGCGCTGGAACGCATGGCGCAGGTGGCTGCCGACACCGATGCGGGGCTGCTTTACACCGATTATTATGCGCAAAAAGGCGATGAACTGCTCCGAAATCCGACCATCGACTACCAACTTGGCAGCGTGCGCGACGACTTCAATTTCGGTTCGCTGCTGTTGTTCGATGCGCAACGCCTAAAACAGGCGGTGGCGGCTTCCGAAGCGCATTTTCGCTTTGCTGGCTGGTACGATTTGCGGCTGCACTTGAGCGAAGTTGCGCCGATTGTTCGTCTGCCCGAATTTCTCTACACCGAAGTGGAGCAGGACGCGCGCCGCAGTGGTCAGAAGCAGTTCGACTATGTCGATCCGAAAAATCGCGCGGTGCAAATCGAGATGGAGCAGGCCTGCACAGCGCATCTCCAGCGCATCGGGGCTTACCTCGCGCCCAATTTTGCGGCGGTCGATTTTGCCGAAAACGATTTTTCTGTCGAAGCGTCGGTCATCATTCCTGTGCACAACCGCGTCAGCACCATCGACGACGCTATCCGCTCGGTGCTTGCGCAGAAAACCACTTTTGCGTTCAATCTGATAATCATCGACAACCACTCGACCGACGGCACTTCCGAACTTATCGAAAAATATACCAACGATTCGCGCGTGGTGCATCTCGTTCCTGCGCGCAACGATTTGGGCATTGGCGGCTGCTGGAACGAAGGCATTTATAGTCCGCATTGTGGCAAATTTGCTGTGCAACTCGATAGCGACGATGTTTACGAATCGCCAAACACGCTGCAAACGCTGGTCGATGCGTTCTACCAACAGCGTTGCGCTATGGTGATCGGTGCCTACACGATGACCGACGGCGCAATGCGTCCCATTCCGCCCGGACTGATCGACCACAAAGAGTGGACACCCGACAACGGCCGAAATAATGCGCTGCGAATCAATGGATTAGGTGCACCGCGTGCCTTTTATACGCCGATTTTGCGGCAGTTTGGTGTGCCAAATACAAGTTATGGCGAAGACTATGCGCTCGGGCTGCGTTTTTCGCGCCGCTATCAAATCGGTCGCGTGATGCAGTCGATCTATCTCTGCCGCCGCTGGGAGGGCAATTCCGATGCCGCTCTCTCGGTCGAAAAGGTGAACGCCAACAACCTTTACAAAGACCGTTTGCGCACCATCGAAATTTTGGCGCGACAAAAACAAAACACTCTTGTTTAGACTGAATCTAAATAAGAAAAGTGAAAAATTTATCGATTAAAACGCCCAAAATTTAATTTCGATGCTCCAATTTTGAAACGCGTTATTTAGACTTAATCTAAATAGTGTATCGAAAATTGTCGTTTTAATCGGAACTTTTTTGATATTTTGATTGTTTGAAAAATGGATTTACAGACCTCCATAAAGCAACTTTTCGAAGCGCAAATGCGCGATTGGCCGTTGGCGGCAAAAAATTTCGCCGATTTGGCGCGTGTCGAGGTGCGCACTTTCGCTTTCGACGGATTTTCGGTGCGTGTGCAGTGCAATCCTGCGCGCGTGGTGTCGTCGGCGGCCAAGGTCGATGCGGCGGCCATTGCGGCGCGTCCCTGCTTTTTGTGTGCGCACAATCGTCCGTCGGAGCAGGCGGCGGTGGCGTACGGCGATTGGGAGGTGTTGGTCAATCCGTTCCCGATTTTTCCGCAGCATTTCACGCTGGCGCACAAGCAGCACCAACCGCAGGAGATTGCGGCGCATATTGCTGATTTTCTGGACTTTGCGCGGCGTTTGCCCGATTATGTTGTCTTCTACAATGGTCCGCGTTGTGGGGCTTCTGCGCCCGATCATCTCCATTTTCAGGCGGGAACAAAGGCGTTTTTGCCGCTCATTGGCGACTATTTTCGGCTGAAAGCGGCGCATGTGCGACTGGTCGATACCACTGGTTCGGCGCGTACATTTGCGCTCGACGGTTATCTGCGCACCGTTTTTTGCATCGAAGGCAAGCGCGACGATGCCCTGCAGGTGGCGTTTTTGAAACTGTACAACACGCTTCTGTCGGAGCCGCTTGTGGAGCCGATGATGAACCTTGTGGCTTGTTGCGAGCAGGAGTGCACCTATCTGTTTGTGCTGCCGCGCCGTGCGTTTCGTCCATGGCAATATGCGGCCGAAAATCCTGAAAATCAGTTGCTTGTGAGTCCAGCAGCAGTCGAGATGGCGGGCGTTTTTGTTACGCCAAATCCTGCACATTTTGCCAAAATCACGGCGGCCGATATCGTCGATATTTTCGACCAAATTACGCTAAAACTCTAAAAATCAGTAAAATGGGAATTATTCAGCGAAAAAAGAAATTGGGAGAATCGACAGCGGCGTTGAAGATGTTTGTGCCGTCGATCGACGATTTTATGGCCAAATCTACCGTCGATTTTCCAGCGATGGAGCAGTTCCCGCCCAGTGCCGAGCGACAAATTTCGGTGGGCATTTTGTCGGCAACCGAGGTGCGCTTCGATTTCGACACCGCTTTTCGCTGTGTGCAGACGGGCGAGGTTGTCGCTGCGGGCAGTTACGCCGCCGTTTGTGCCGATGGCAAGGTTGTTTGGCGTGGTGCGTCGTTTACCGAACTGCGTTTTGAACCGATTGCGCCGCAAAAAGCCGACGAATTGGCGGGGCATTTTTGTCTGCGCGGCGTGCTGATTGGCATCGGTTTTCATTGGGAGCGGCGCGAAGACCAATTTTTCAAAGGGGCGTTGCGGTTGGTTGTCGATAGCGATAAATTGGTGGCAATCAATGTGTTACGCGTCGAAGATTACCTCTACAGCGTTATTTCGTCGGAGATGAGCGCCACCTCGTCGCTCGAACTGCTCAAGGCGCACGCCGTCATTTCGCGCAGTTGGCTGATGAAGCCGATTGTCGATGCAGAACAAGGCCGAAAGTCACAGCAACAGCCTCAAAATCAGACCGATGGCGAGTGGATAAAGTGGTACGAACGCGATGCACACGCACTGTTCGATGTGTGTGCCGACGACCATTGTCAGCGTTATCAGGGTGTGGCGCGCGCGCAAACGCCGTTGGTGAAACTGGCGGTCGAGGCCACGCGTGGCGAGGTGCTGGTGAGTGGCGGCGAAATTTGCGATGCGCGTTTTTCGAAATCGTGCGGCGGCGTATCGGAGCGTTTCGAAACCTGCTGGGCCGATGAACCGCACACCTATTTGCAGCCCATGCGCGATGCGGCCGACGCTGCGCTGCCCGATTTGACCGTAGAAACCAACGCCGAACGCTGGATTCGCTCTGCGCCCGAAGCGTTTTGCAACACACACGATGCGCAGATTTTGTCGCAAGTACTGAACAATTACGACCAAGAAACCACCGATTTTTACCGCTGGACGGTGCGTTACACCACCGCCGAACTCTCCGAGTTGGTGCGCCGCAAGTCGGGCATCGACTTTGGCGATATTGTGGCACTCGAACCTGTCGAGCGGGGCGCATCGGGGCGGCTGGTGCGTTTGCGCATTGTTGGCACAAAACGGACGCTCGTGGTCGGCAAAGAGTTGGAAATTCGCAAATGGCTCTCCGAATCGCACTTGTACAGTTCGGCTTTTGTGGTCGATGTGCTGCCCGACGGCTTTTTGCTGACTGGCGCAGGCTGGGGGCATGGCGTGGGATTGTGCCAAATCGGTGCCGCCGTGATGGGCGCAAAAGGTTACAAATACAACGAAATTTTGGCGCACTATTTTGTGCAATCGCAAATAAAAAAACTATGGTGATGGAATTTTGGTTGATTTTTCTGGCGGCAGTTGCACCCGCATTCGTTTTGCTTATCTATATATATAGGTGTGACCGCGCTCACCCCGAACCGTGGCGTTGGCTTCTGAAAGGTTTTCTGTTTGGCATTTTTTCCACAGGCGTGTCGCTGCTCATTTCGCGACCGCTCGAGGCGATGGGCTATTTCACCGTCGAACCGACCACCTTCGTCGAAAGTGTGCGTTGTGCGTTTTTGGGCGCGGCCGTCCCCGAAGAGAGTGCTAAACTGCTCATGCTGTGGCTGTTGCTGCGCCGCAATCCCTATTTCGACGAGCGCATCGATGGCATTGTCTATGCGGCCACCATCGGTCTTGGTTTTGCTGCCGCCGAAAATATCCTGTATCTGTTCAGCAACTACGAATCGTGGGTGTCGGTGGGCATTACGCGCGCCATTTTTTCGGTGCCGGGACATTTCTTTTTTGCTGTGGCAATGGGCTATTTCTATGCATTGGCCTATTTCACGCGCTCATCGTTTTTCGTGAAAATTTGTGTCTGGTTGGTGCCTGTGTTGCTCCACGGCACATTCGATGCCATACTCTTTGTGTCGCAGGTTACGCCTGGTGCACAGGCGGTTTTGCTGCTGCTGTTCTTGATTTTCTGCCGTTTGTTGCGCAAAAACGCATCGAAACGCATAGAACGCCATCTGCAAGCCGATGCCAACGACAATTATTGGACAATTTTTAACAACCGTTTCAAGTGAAAAATCAGAAAATAGAATCAGTAGCCTCGCCGTGGCGTTGGATTCCGACGCTCTATTTTGCCGAAGGACTGCCCAATGTCGTTGTTACGGCACTCTCTGTGGTGATGTATATGCAGATGGGACTCACCGATGCCGAAGTGGGACTTTACACGGGTTGGCTTGCGCTGCCGTGGGTGGTGAAACCGCTCTGGAGTCCGTTTATCGACCTACTGAAAACAAAACGCTGGTGGGTGCTTGCCATGCAACTGCTTATGGGCAGTGCGTTGGCTGGCATTGCGTTCACGCTGCCTACCGATTTTTGGTTCCAAGGCACTATGTTTTTTCTGTTCGCCATGGCGTTTGCCAGTGCCACACACGACATTTCGGCCGACGGCTTCTATATGCTCGAACTCGATGAACATAATCAGGCGAAATATGTGGGGCTGCGGAACACATTTTACCGCTTGGCGGTGATATTTGTCAATGGTGCGCTCGTTTCGGTGGCTGGTCTGCTGCAGCACGCCCTTCAGTTGCCTGTGGCCTATTCGTGGACGCTCATTTTCTACGGATTGGCGGCACTTTTCATCGGTTTGTGGCTCTATCATTGCAAGGTGATGCCGCGCCCCGCCGACGATCTCAATTCTGGCAAAACCGCAAGCCATGTCGCCGCCGAGTTGAAAAAGATGATGAGCACTTTTTTCCGTAAATTCAGCGCAAAAGAGACGCTTTTTGTGATGCTTTTTCTGCTGCTTTATCGATTCCCCGAAGCCCTGCTCAATACCATGACCAAAACTTTTCTCATGCGTCCCAATGCCGAAGGCGGACTAGGACTTTCGCCCGAAGAGTACGGCTTGGCGCAGGGCACTGTGGGGCTTATCGGGCTTCTGTTGGGCGGCATCATCGGTGGGCTGCTCGTCAGCCGCGACGGTATGAAACGCTGGCTCTGGCCGATGGTTTGCGCCATCACGCTGCCCGATGTGGTGTATATCTACCTTGCCTACACGCTCAATGCCAATATGTGGGTGGTGTCGTCGTGCCTTTTTGTGGAGCAATTTGGCTACGGATTTGGCTTCACCGTGCTTACGCTCTATATGCTTTTCTACAGTCAAGGCAAATTTCGCACGGCGCATTACTCCATCTGCACTGGCATTTCGTATCTTGGGCTGATGCTGCCTGGCATGATGTCGGGCTACTTGAAAGATGCGGTCGGCTACAGTATGTTTTTCAACATCGTTATGGTGTGCTGCCTCATCTCGTTTCTTGTCGTTGCATTTCTGAAAATTGATCCCGATTTTGGTAAAAAACGATAATTTTTCAAAATTACCGAACAATTTTTGGGCTGTTTTCCGCCATTTTTGCTGATATTTTTACGGCGTTTGGATTGTATTTTATGTTTTTCAGCACCCTTTTTTCATATTTTTCGATTTTTATAGTGTTGATAATCAGGTTGAAGTGATTTTTTTTGCAAAAA
>CAVKTI010000037.1:0-23775 GCA_963659365.1 Acutalibacteraceae bacterium
TGTTTCTGCCCTCTCCCCTTTTCAAGGGGAGTACCTGCGTAGCAGGGGTAGGGTTTGATTGTCCATTCAAATTCTCTGTCTCAATATCTCTTCTATTTTCTGCGTTATAGCATTCAGTGTGCGAGCCGCATACACAAACACTTCAAAATTTTCGAACCGTAGCACTTCCACGCCGCAAGCATTCAAAAACTCCGTGCGTGCGCGGTCGTGTTCGATCTGTTCTGTGTCGTTGTGCACCTCGCCATCGAGTTCGACGACCAATTTGGCTTCGTGGCAATAAAAATCCACCACATAAGGTCCTATTCCAAATTGCCGCTGGAAACGGTATCCACCGAGTTGCCTATTTTTTATCATCGTCCAAAGGGCAACCTCCGCCGAAGTCATATTTTTGCGCAATCGGCGGCGCAATGGTAAATTCACCTCACAATTATTTATCCGCCAGTTGTCCATTGTTCTTTTTTCTATTTACCGCCAGCCATTTTTCCAACCCTACCCCGACTTTCGTCGGTACTCCCCTTGCAAAGGGGAGAGGTTCGCACCCAACAACGCTACCACTCTATTCCTTGCTACTACACTATCATCTTGATGTTCCCATTTGGAATATCAAAAAAACAAATTTTTACACTAAATCGCATTTGTCAGACACTGTCTGACATTTTGAAACCATAAAAAACGCTCACTTATAACCTACAAACTTTCGTCGAATCGTTCTCGGACGCACTCGGTGCGTCCCTACATTCGCACTTTTATACTTTTACACTTTCAAACTTGTCTTGCTACTTGCTACTCATATCTTGCGACTAAAAATTTGAAATTCTGAAATTAAAAAGTCGCAAGACTTTTTATGTCGCCGTTCGTCGATAGAATGTTGCTGTTTGTGGCAATTTGGGTGCGTTTTGTCGAAAAAATCGTCGTTTTTTGGCGCACAAGCGACCGAAACTGATTGCGCACACACAGCGCACGCCAGCGTTGAGTTGTGATGTGGTTACTACGCAAACCGCCTATTCATGCCGTTTTCGGCCTACGCAGTGCACCGAAACTGCCACCGTTCTGCCGTTTCTCCAAACAGCCAAATTTATTCGGGGCTAATTTACACACAATTATTGAAACTTACAAACATTTTAACACTTTTTTTATTCTAGTAGGTTTTTGGGGTGTATCAGCCCCCCTCTAATCCCCCAAGGGGGAGGTTTGCTGCGCGGGAGCGCAGCAATTTCAGAGTTTCAGAATTTAAGAATTTCAAATTTGGTTGATGAGTTGATCAGTTGATTAGTTGATCAGTTTAACGCATTAACAAAGGTCTGTGCAGTTTATTTCTGATTTCTAATTTCTAATTTCTAGTTATCGGCAGCCGAAAGGCTGCAAGTATTATTCATTATTCATTATTCATTATTCATTATTCATTATTCATTATTCATTATTCATTTTTTATTGTTAATTTTTCATTAAGACCGTAGAGACGCCACATTGTGACGTCTCTACAATTTGTCTTTGTTTTAGTCTTCGTTGTCTATAAACGATAACCCCTAACCTTTTCGGACGTGGCATGCCGCGTCCCTACATTCGCACTTTCACACTTTACAGACTTTTCACTTTATAGACTTTCTCACTTTCAAACTAATTTCGTATCTTTGTAGGTTGAATATCTCCGCAGGGAATGGAGCATCGATAAACAAACAATAGACAGCGATGGAAGAGAATAACTTATTGATTTACAACACATTGTCGCGACAAAAGGAGGCTTTTCGTCCGCTGCACGCACCGCATGTGGGGCTTTATGTGTGCGGCCCGACGGTCTATGGCGACGCACATTTGGGGCATGCGCGGCCTGCAATTACCTTCGATGTGCTGTTTCGCTACCTCACGCACCTCGGCTACAAAGTGCGCTATGTGCGCAACATTACCGATGTGGGACATCTGGAACACGATGCCGACGACGGCGAGGACAAAATTGCCAAGAAAGCGCGTCTCGAAAAGTTGGAGCCGATGGAGGTGGCCGAACACTATACTCTGCGCTACCACAAGGCGATGGAGCGGCTGAATGTGTTGCCGCCCAGCATCGAGCCGCACGCATCGGGGCATATCATCGAGCAGATAGAATTTGTGAAAAAGATAGTGGCGGCGGGCTACGCCTACGAGAGCAATGGGTCGGTCTATTTCGATGTGGAAAAATACAACCAAAAATACCACTACGGACGACTTTCGGGGCGCAATATCGACGAACAACTCTCGACCACGCGCGAACTCGATGGGCAAGAAGAGAAACACCGCAGCGTGGATTTTGCGCTGTGGAAAAAGGCCTCGCCCGAACACATCATGCACTGGCCAAGTCCGTGGAGCGAGGGTTTTCCTGGCTGGCATTTGGAGTGCTCGGCCATGGGCACGAAATATCTCGGCGAGGAGTTCGACATTCACGGCGGCGGCATGGACCTGATGTTTCCGCACCACGAATGCGAGATTGCGCAGAGCGTGGCGGCACTCGGCCACGAAACGGTGCACTACTGGATGCACAACAACATGATAACCATCAATGGGCAGAAGATGGGCAAGAGCCTCGGCAATTTTATCACGCTCGACGAATTTTTCACTGGTTCGCACGAACTGCTGTCGCAGCCATTTGCCCCGATGACCATCAGATTTTTCATTCTTCAGGCGCACTACCGCAGCACGCTCGACTTCAGCAACGATGCGTTGGTAGCCTCCGAACGCGGTTTGGCGCGACTGACCGAGGCTTACGGTCGTCTGCAAAAACTGACTGCCAGCGCCACCTCGACTGTCGATGTGAAGGGCTTGCGCGCTCGCTGCGAAGAGGCTATGTGCGACGACCTGAACACGCCAATCGTGATTTCGCACTTGTTTGATGCCGCCAAAGCCATCAACAGCGTACACGACGGCAAAGCCAGCATCAGCGCGGAGGATTTGGCCGAATTGAAGAGCGTTTTCGGGCTGTTTGTGGAGGAGATTCTCGGGCTGCAAACCGAGGCGACCGACCACAACGACGAGGCCTACCGCAAAGCCGTCGATCTGCTGCTCGACATTCGTCTGCAAGCCAAGCAAAACAGAGATTGGTCCACCGCCGACCGCATCCGCAACGAACTGGCCGCACTCGGCTTCACCATCAAAGACACCAAAGACGGCTTTGAGTGGAAACTCTAATTAGTGAGTAGTTAGAAGTTAGAAGTGAGAAGTGAGGAGTGGTTTTTGAGTGAGGAATTTTGAGTGTGAAAGTATGAAGGTGCGAAAGTAGGGACGCACCGAGTGCGTCCGAGAACAATTCAACAATTAAACGATTCAACGCTTCAACAAATAACCAAATAACCAAATCAACAGAGACTTAGAAACAGCGCGAAGCGCGAGAAACTAGAAACCGCGCGAAGCGCAATCTGAAATTTGAAATTTGAAATTCTGAAATTACAATTATGAAACACTTGAAAATCTTTGCGTTGTGCGTGATTTGCGCGGGCGCAGTTGGCTGCCAAAAAGCCAACAAATACACATTGAACGCCACCGTGCCGACCGACTGGGACGGCGGAATGGCCTATCTGGCGCACTACGATGGGCGCAACCTGCTGATGGACGACAGCGCACACATCGACGCTGGCACATTTGTGCTGAAAAATCGTCAGGACAGTGCGGTTTACCGCTTGTTGCTGCTGAAAAAAGAGGGCAACCGCGAGTTTGTTGCGCCTGTAATCGTCGAAAGCGGCACCATCAGTGTGGCGTACGACGGCCGCAACACGACCGTTGGTGGCACGCCGCTGAACGAGATTTTGCAGCAATACATCGACATCGAGCAGCAGTTTGCGCCGCAGATGGACTCGCTGTTTGTGGCGTATATGAAAGCCGACGAATCTGACAGCGAACTGCAACACGCCATTGAGGTGCGCTACGACAGCCTCGATGCCGAGGCGCGGCGGCTGTCGGTTGCCTTTGTCGAGGCCAACACCGACAATGCGGCGGGTGCTTACGCTTTTGTGCAGAACTACCGCTCGTTGAGCGACGAGCAGCAGATTGCCATTGTGAGCAAGGCGGGCGAGTATTTCCTCTGCCAACTGGGCGTTGCGCCGATAGTTGAGCGGCTCGAACAGACCAAAAAAGTGGCGGTGGGCAAACCGTTTGTCGATTTTGCGATGCACGACCTGAACGGCAACGAGGTGCGCCTCTCCCAATTTGTGGGCAATGACCGCTATTTGGTAGTCGATTTTTGGGCGAGTTGGTGCCGCCCGTGCCGCCAGTCGATGCCCGAACTGAAAGCCATCTACAAAAAATACGCCGCGAAAATCGACATTGTTGGCGTGTCGTTCGATAGCGACAAAGCGGCGTGGACAAAGTGCGTGGCCGACCTCGAACTGCCGTGGCACCACATGTCGGACTTGAAAGGCTGGCACTCGGCGGCGGCGGAAATTTACGGTATCGATGCTATCCCGCACCTAATGTTGATTGCGCCCGATGGCACTATTGTGGCGAAAAAACTGAACGACCAGTCGTTGGCGGAAAAATTGAAAGAGTTGTTGCCATAAAAAAAATCCCAACCCAACCCCAAAACATTATGAAACGGATTGAGATAACTCTTGCCTTGCTGATGATTGCGGTGGTTTGCCTTGCGCAGACCGACCTGAAGACCTACTACGCCAGCACCAGCGGACTGAACAAGGGCGAACTGAAAACTGCGCTCTTCGAAATTATCAAAAATCCGACGGTGGTGAAGTACGACAACCTGTGGCTCTATTTTCCGCAAACCGACCGCCGCACCGACGGCAAAGTGTGGGACATGTATTCGAACAACACCTACGAATTCCCCGACGACGGTTCGACGGTAATTGGTATGGACAGAGAACACGCTTTCCCAAAAAGTTGGTGGTCGTCGGGCGTGAATAACGACAAATACGATTGCTACAGCGACCTTTTCAACCTGAATCCAGCCGATGCTACTGCCAATCAAAGCGCAAAAAGCAACTGGATGATGAGCGTGGTAAACACCGACACTATCGTACTTTTCGACAATGGCGTGGTCAAATCGGGTTACGACAAAAACGGTTCGCGCGTGTGGGAACCCGCCGACGAGTACAAAGGCGATTTTGCACGCACCTATATGTATGTGGTTACCTGCTACGAACAGATTTGCACTGGTTTGAATGGCAAACCCACATGGTCGAGTACGCCAGCACGCTTTCTCAATTGGAATAGTGCCGACACCTACCCGATTTTTACCGATTTTGCTGTCGATTTGCTGCTTGCGTGGCACAAAGCCGACCCTGTGAGCGAAAAGGAACTCAACCGCAACGAAACCATCAGCAAAATACAGGGCAACCGCAATCCGTTTATCGACTGTCCCGACTTTGCCGACTATATTTGGGGCGACAAAAAGGACGAACCATTTGATTTGCAAGAACTTACAGGCAAAGCGTTTTTCGTTACGCCGCGCCATGGCGAGCAATACGCATTCAAAGGCGACACCGTGGGCGCCACACAGTCGCTCCGCATGCAGTTCCGAGCGAAAGACCTCAAAAATCCTGTCGATTGGAGAATCGAAGGCAACCCTGTTGGCACATTCACGCTGCCGTCGGCGCAACTGTCGGTGAGCGACCTGAGCAAAGGTAAGGCGCAAACACTGACCTACACCTCGTTGCTGCCAGCGCGCGACACCGTGAGCCTTGTTTTGAGCAGCGACGAACTCGACGCACCCGTTACCATCACACTGATGGCCGAAGCGCGCGATGTGTTCCAAGTGCTTGCGCCCGACATCGACGACGAGTGGGTTGTGGTGCGCTGGCGACCATCGGCCGATGCCACTGGCTACCACATTTTTATGTATCAACCGCGAAATTTAGGCGAAAAAGGTTGGGAAAACAAAATTAACGAAGGTTTCGGCACAACTTTTCCTGCCGATTGGACAAAAAGTAAAACAGGCTTCAGTTGGTCGACGCAAAATGGCGGCATTGTCAAACTCGGTTCGGCGAGCAATGGCGGCTACATCGCCACGCCACAACTATCGCTCGGCGACAGCGTGCGCGTGCAAGTGCGGGCGTTCCAAACCAACATCAAAGACAACAATCCTGCCTTCTCCATTTGGCTCGATGGCGCGACCGACACCGTGGAAATTGGGCGTTTTACCGTTACTACCGACACGCTCTGGTTCGCCACAACGCTGCCAAACAGCATTGGCGACGCCTCGGTGCGCATTGCGGTGGACAAGAGCAGCCGCACCACCATCAACGATGTCATCATCGATTCGTACGAAGAAGTTCTGTCGAAAGTGGCGGTTTGCGACACCACGGTCGTTGGGCAGTCGTGCCGCATCGATGGGCTGATTTTGGGCGAGCAATACCTCTACACCATACAGCCGACTGGCGGCACCATTCCGACCGTTTTCGGGCCTTTCGAGGTAACCACAGGCAAAACCAGCATACGCACCGCCCACACTAACGACATTTTTTGGACGATCGACGGCCGCACGCTCACCATCGACCAACTGCCTGCCAACGCCGACATTGCGCTCTACGACGCGCTCGGGCGAAAAGTGTTTGCGCGAAAAAAAAACGCTAAAAAAACGCTCTCCGTTCCGCTCGATGGCGGCGGCATCTACATTTTGCGCGTGCAGGGTTGTGCGCCTATCAAAATTCTAAAAACTCGATGAAATGGCACGACACACGCTCCATATTTTCACTGCGATATTGCTGATAATCAGTCTATTCGCTTGCAAAAAAACAAAAGCGACTTTTGTCAATAACGGCTCGCTGCAATTCGACAGCACCACCTACACACTAAAAACGGCGCGGCAACACACCTACATCGACACCATCTCGGGCGAGCAGCGCATCGATTTGGCACTCTGCACGCCAAAAATGACCTACACCGATGGCCGCATGTCGGGTACTGGCGCGTTGGTCATCATCACCGTGGCGTGCGACACCGCACAACTGCGCCCCGACACATACGACATCTGCTCCGAATCGCGCATCACCGTCATTTCCGACGACAAAACCGACACCACCACCACCGCCATTGGGCAAGGCACACTGACAGTCGAAGCGTCGGAACACGGACAACGCTACACCATCAAAACCGACCGATTGAAAGGCAGTTACGAAGGCACTTGCACGCATTTCTACGACATCGATGGCGCGCCCATTGGCACACTGATTGTGGGCGATTCGGTGGTGTCGTTGCAGCGCGGCGACCTGCTGCTGTGGGGACCGATTTTTGCCGCCGAAATCAACTACTACGAGTTCTACTTCTACTCGTGCAACCTGCGCTATTCCGATGCTGGCGCCATCAAACAGGGCACAGTTTTTGTCGTTGGTCTGCACGCCGCCACACCCGACACGCCACCCGATGGCGACTACCCCATCAGCACCGAAAACAGAGCCAACACCGCACTCTACGGCCACAAAAGCGGCAACGGCAGTTGGGGTACCTACCGCAACACATACCAAAGCACATCGGCACAAGCCAAAGCAAATGTGTTGAGCGGCACCATCGCTGTGAAACATACAGACAACGGCACATACACCTTCAATTTCGACTGCACCGACCAACTGAAAACCACCATCACAGGCAACTACACAGGCGATTTTCGGCAGATTGAAGTCAAGTGATTAGTCGCAAGACGAGATTTTTAGAACATAGAGCATAGAACATAGACTTTTTAATTACCCAATTTCTTAAATTCCAATTATCTAATCAAATTGGGTGTGTTGGGTACAAAAATTCATAATTCTAAATTCTTAACTCATAATTAAACGAAGGCTTTTCCCCCTTCGGGGGAAACGGGAAAGGGGGCGACGACCAAGACAATTTCAAATTTCAAATTTCAGAATTTCAAATTAAATGGGTTAACCAAATAAACAATTCAACGATTCCACAAAAAAACGAGCGTGGCATGCCGCGTCCCTACTTTTCACTTTATACACTTTATAGACTTTCATACTTTCACACTTTCACACTTTCAAACTGAACAAAAATGCACACTAAACAGGAAAAACTCGATGCTTTTGCGCGGCTGCTCGATGTGATGGCCGAACTGCGCCAAAAATGTCCGTGGGACAAAAAACAGACTTTCGATTCGCTGCGCTGCAACACCATCGAAGAGGTGTACGAACTCACCGAAGCCATCGCCAACCACGACCTGAAAAACATCAAAAAAGAGTTGGGCGATGTGTTGCTGCACATCGTTTTCTACGCACAAATTGGCAGCGAAACGGGCGATTTCGACATCAAAGATGTGTGCGATGCCATCACCGACAAACTCATTTTCCGCCACCCGCACATCTACGGCAATGTGCACGCCGAAACGCCCGACGAAATCAAACAACTCTGGGAGGCGGTGAAACTGAAAGAAAAAGATGGCAATAAATCGGTGTTGAGCGGTATTCCAGCGGCTCTGCCTGCGCTCATCAAAGCCAACCGCATACAGGACAAAGCGCGCAATATCGGCTTCGATTGGGAGGAGCGCACGCAGGTTTGGGACAAGGTGAAAGAGGAGATGGCCGAGTTTCAAGCCGAAATCGACCACAAAGATGCCGACCGCATGGAGGCCGAATTTGGCGACCTGTTTTTCAGCCTCGTCAATGCTGCGCGCCTCTACGGCATCAACCCCGAAAACGCACTCGAACGCACCAACAAAAAATTTATTCGCCGCTTCAACTATCTCGAAGAAAAAACCATAAAACAGGGCCGCGACCTGCAACAAATGTCCCTCGCCGAAATGGATGCCATCTGGAACGAAGCCAAGAGTAGTGAGAAGTGAGAAGTTAGCAGTTAGAAGTTTTTTTCAATTGATAATTGATAATTGATAATTGACAATTGATAATTTTCGCGTCAAAATTGGACACTGCCTCAATCTTCAAATCTTCAAATTTTCAAATCTTCAAATCAATAACTAGAAACAGCGCGCAGCGCGAAAATTTTTGCAATAAGCGAGAGCAGAGTCAAACTCGTTTGAACTATGCCGAGCGTAGCAAAAATCTTGCGAAGCAGAAACATAGAAACATAGAAACTTAGAAACAAAAATTGCGGTAGCAATTTTGAGAAACCAGAAACTTAGAAATCAGAAACATTCGCTCGTATGGAAAACGAATTTCTGTCGATAGAAGAGAAAATAGTCGAGGCACTGAAGACCGTGTTCGACCCCGAAATTCCCGTCAATATCTACGATTTGGGGCTTATCTACCGTGTGGAAAACAACGACGGCAATGTGGAAATCGACATGACACTCACTGCGCCCAACTGCCCCGCCGCCGACTTTATCGCCGAAGATGTGAAGCAAAAAGTGGAGGGCATCGCTGGCGTGAAATCGGCCAAAGTGAACATCGTCTTCGAACCCGAATGGACACAAGACCGCATGACCGACGAAGCCAAACTCGAACTCGGACTACTTTGAAAATTTCAAATTTCAGATTTCAAAATTTCAAATGAAACTATTAGAAACACAAAAACATAGAAACAGCGCGCAGCGCGAGAAACTAGAAACAATATAAATGCGCAGCGCAAGAAACAGACGCACGCGTCATGTTTCTACTTTCACACTTTTTAACTTTCTCTCTTTCACACTTTCCAACTTTCACACTATTTTCGTACCTTTGCGGCGCTGTTTTGTAAGAATGGTGTTTAACGCAAATTTTGAAAAAGATATGAAAGAACGATTGACTATTATTGATTTTGTCGAGAAATATACGGCAGAGTACGCCGACCATGTGTTTCTGCGCGAGAAAGTGGACGATGTTTGGACGGAAACTACCTATCGGCAGACGCGCGAGCAGACACACACTATTGCCGCTGGCCTGATGGCGTTGGGTTTGCAGAAGGGCGAACGCTGCGCATTGCTTTCGCAGGGGCGCAATCTCTGGGTAACGGGCGAACTCGGCATTCTCTACGCTGGCGGTGTGAATGTGCCGCTCAGCATCAAATTGGAAGAGGCAAGCGACCTGCTGTTTCGCATTCAACACTCCGACGCACAGTATATTCTCACCTCCGAGCAGCAACTGCACAAAATTCGTAAAATTCTGCCCGAATGTCCGAATGTGAAGTATGTCATTGTTTTCGACCCGCTGGAAAAGTACGAGGAGCGTGAAATCGGTATCGCCGAGGTGATGGAGAAGGGTAGAACCCTGTTGGCCGCCGAGCCAGAGAAGTTTGTGGCGCGTTACAAATCGGTCGGCCCCGACGATTACGCCAATATCAGTTACACTTCGGGCACTACGGCCGACCCCAAAGGCATTCTGCTTACCCACCGCAACTACACCGCCAATGTGGAGCAGGCGCGTTCGATTATCGGTGTGGAGCAAGACGATGTTATGCTCATCATTTTGCCGCTCGACCACTGTTTTGCGCATGTGGCGGGCTTCTACACGATGATGTCGTATTGCGGCAGTATCGCTACCGTGCCTGTGGGCAAAACGGCGTTGGCGACACTGAAGAATATACCGCTCTCTATCAAGGAGATACGCCCGATGGTGATGCTCTCTGTGCCTGCGTTGGCGCGTAATTTCCGCAAAAGTATCGAGGCAGGAATCAAAGCCAAAGGAAAATTCGTCGAAAAACTCTACAAGTTTGCGCTCAAAAACGCCATCAAATACAACAAAGAGTACTGGAATCGCGGTGGCTGCCAAGCATGGCGCGCGCCGTTGGTAAAATTGTTCGACAAACTCATATTCGCTGGCGTTCGTCAGGGTTTTGGTGGGCGTATGAAGTTCTTCGTGGGCGGCGGCGCATTGCTCGACATCGAGTTGCAACGCTATTTTTGTGCCGTCGGAATGCCGATGTTCCAAGGCTACGGCTTGAGCGAGGCCACGCCGATTATCTGTGCCAACTCGACGGGACACGCTATCTTCGGTTCGAGCGGTCGTATCGTGGCAGATTTGGATTTGAAAATTTGCGACGACGAGGGCAATATCGTTCCCGACGGACAGCGTGGCGAGATTGTCATCAAGGGCGAAAATGTGATGGCTGGCTATTGGAAAAATCCCGAATCGACGGCAAAAACCATTGTCGATGGCTGGCTGCATACGGGCGATATGGGCTATGTTACGAAAAAACACCCGGGCTATTTGTGGGTCGTTGGGCGTTTCAAATCGCTGCTTATCAACGCCGATGGCGAAAAATACAGCCCCGAAGGTTTCGAGGACGGCTTGACCGACGGCAGCAAATATGTGGAACAGGTGGTGCTGCACAACAATCAGAATCCTTACACGATGGCGCTTATTGTGCCAGCGAAAGATGTGCTGCGCGAGTATGCACAATATAAGGGTGTCGATCCCGATTCGTTGGAAGGTAAAAAACTGATGCTCAAGAAGATACAGCGCGAAGTGAATGAATACCGCAAGGGCGGCAAACACTATGGCGAGTTCCCAGAGATGTGGCTGCCAGCGGCTTTGGCTATCCTGCCCGAGGCGTTCACCGAGCAGAACCACTTGGTCAACTCCACGATGAAAATTGTGCGCGGCAAAGTAGAGCAGTATTTCCAAGACCGCATCGACTACGCCTACACGCCCGAAGGCAAGGACCTCTACAACCCGAAAAACCTCGCCGCCTTCGACAAATAATTGCGCTGCAGCACTGTCAATTTAATTCCTCGCTCCAAACATTGGCGGGAGAGTTTTGACTCAGTGAATTCTTAGAATCAAATAAATCCGCAGATAAGTAGAGCCGCCACACTGTGGCGGCTCTGCTGTTTTACGGATTTTCCCAACTCCCCAACTCCCCAAATCTGCAAATCAACAAAAAAACAGACCCCGACTCGCATCGAGATCTGCCTCCTTTTGTTTAACCTTTTTTGTGGGTCGGCGTGTCAGTCTGCCGACGGCTCAAAATCTTCTTTCGTCACGCCACACAATGGGCAAACCCAATCGTCGGGCAGACTCTCGAAGTCCGTTCCGGCTGGAATGCCGGCATCTGGATCGCCTACGGCTGGGTCATACACATAACCGCAGACAGTGCAAATGTACTTTTTCATAACGCGATTGTTTTAAGATTTTGGATAGTTTTACAACCAAAAACTAGCAAACGGCGTGCCAAAAAAGTGCAAAATGCAAAATTATTTTTCGCAGTGGCCAAAAATAACTATTTTTGCGGTCAATTATTCTCAAAAAAAACTGCGAAATGAACACAAAAATAACTCCAACAGTGAAATACATTGGCGTGGACGATGCAACGCTCGACCTGTTCGAAAGCCAATATCGCACGCCGAACGGTATATCGTACAACTCGTATCTCGTTGAAGATGAGAAGATTGCGGTGATGGATACGGTCGATCAGCGCATGAAAGATGTGTGGCTCGCCAACTTGCAGGCGGCACTTGGCGACCGTCGTCCCGACTATCTGGTGGTGCACCACCTCGAACCCGACCACTCGGGCGTGATTGGCGACCTGCTGGCACTCTATCCCGATGTGAAAATTGTGGCGTCGGTGGCGGCACTGAAAATGTTGCCGCAGTTTTTTGGCGACATCAATTTCGAGGGGCGGACGGTGGCGGTCAAAGAGGGCGACACGCTCACACTTGGGCGGCATACGCTGCGCTTTTTTGCTGCGCCTATGGTGCATTGGCCCGAGGTGATGGTGTCGTACGAAGAGAGCGAAAAACTGCTCTTTTCGGCCGATGCGTTTGGCAAATTTGGCGTGTTGGCGCACGACGAGGAGTGGGCGTGCGAGGCGCGGCGTTACTACTTCAACATTTGCGGTAAGTATGGTGTGCAGGTGCAAAATCTGCTAAAAAAGGTGGCGACGCTCGATGTGGCGGCGATTTGTCCGCTCCACGGCCCGATTTTGACGGAAGATCTGCCCTATTACATCGGATTTTACGACATTTGGAGCCGCTATGCGGTCGAAACCGAGGGCGTGTTCATCGCCTATGCGTCGATTTACGGCGGCACGGCGGCGGTGGCGCAGCGTTTGGCCGAGATGTTGCGCGCGAAAGGCTGCCCCAAAGTGGCATTGAGCGACCTTTGCCGCGACGATATGGCCGAGGCCATCGAAGATGCGTTTCGTATGGGAACGCTGGTGGTGGCTGCCGCTTCGTACGACGGACATCTGTTTCCGCCCATGCACGATTTTCTGCACCATCTGCAACTGAAAAACTACCAAAAACGCCGTGTCGGCATTGTCGAAAATGGCTCGTGGGCACCGTGCGCAGGGCGTGTGATGCGCGAAATGCTCGGCACGATGCGCGATTTGGAGGTGGTAGAACCGATGGTAACCATCAAAAGCCGCCTAAAATCGGACGATTTGCCGCAGTTGGAGCGTTTGGCCAACGCCTTATTGGCATAAACGATAAAAGCGAGCAACCACAGCGGCTGCTCGCTTTTATTTTTCTGATAATCAGCGCCTTAGTAACTGCGTGCGATGACCACACGGCAGGCCGATGGCTTGCCAGTAACCATACATTTGCCGGGCGTTTTGTCGCCATCGAGCGGAATGCAGCGGATTGTCGCCTTGGTTTCCTCCTTGATTTTCTCTTCGGTTTCGGGCGTGCCGTCCCAGTGGCAGAGCAGGAAGCCGCCTTTTTCGATCTCCTCCTTAAATTCGTCGTACGAATTGACTTCGCGCGTCATCGATTGGCGCATTTTCAGGGCTTTTTGGAAGATATTTTCCTGCATCTCGTCGAGCAGCCGAGCGATATATTCGTCGATGCCGTCGCACGAGAGCGTCGCTTTTTCGAGCGTGTCGCGACGCATCAGTTCCACCGTGCCGTTCTCCAAATCGCGACCGCCCATGGCCAAGCGCACAGGCACGCCTTTCAGTTCGTAGTCGGCAAATTTGAAGCCAGGGCGTTTGTTGTCGGCGTTGTCGTACTTCACCGAAATGCCACGGTTGCGCAGTTTTTCCACAATGCCTTCCACTTTCGCATCGATTTGGCGGAGTTGCTCCTCGTTTTTGTATATCGGCACAATGACGACCTGAATCGGTGCCAAACGCGGCGGCAGCACAAGTCCGTTGTCGTCGCTGTGGGTCATGATGAGCGCGCCCATCAGTCGTGTGGAGCAGCCCCACGAGGTGGCCCAAACATATTCCAGTTGGTTCTCTTTGTTTACAAACTGCACATCGAAGGCTTTTGCAAAATTTTGTCCCAAAAAGTGCGAAGTGCCTGATTGTAAGGCTTTTCCGTCCTGCATCATGGCTTCGATGGTGTAGGTGTTGAGTGCGCCCGCAAAGCGTTCGTTGGCGGTTTTCACGCCTTTCACCACGGGAACGGCCATATATTTTTCGGCGAAATCGGCATACACATTGAGCATCTGCATGGCTTTCTGCTCGGCCTCTTCGCGCGTGGCGTGCGCCGTGTGTCCCTCTTGCCACAAAAATTCGCTGGTGCGCAAAAACAGGCGTGTGCGCATCTCCCAGCGCATCACATTGCACCATTGGTTGCAGAGTAGCGGCAGGTCGCGCCACGATTTTATCCAGTTTTTGTAGGTGTTCCAAATGATGGTTTCCGATGTGGGGCGCACGATGAGTTCTTCCTCCAGTTTTGCGTCGGGATCGACCACTACGCCGTTGCCGTTCGGGTCGTTTTTCAGGCGGTAGTGCGTAACCACGGCGCACTCTTTGGCAAATCCTTCGACATGTTCGGCCTCGCGGCAGAGAAACGATTTCGGTATCAGCAGCGGGAAATAGGCGTTCTGCACGCCCGTCTGCTTGAACATATCGTCCATCAGGCGTTGCATTTTCTCCCAAATGGCGTAGCCGTAGGGCTTGATGACCATACAGCCGCGCACCGCCGATTGTTCGGCCAAATCGGCTTTTACGACGAGTTCGTTGTACCACTGCGAATAGTTTTCGCTGCGTTTTGTTAAATTTTTCAGTTCTGCCATATTGCTTGTTGTTTAGGGGATTTTTATAAATTCCTTTGTTAATTTTTTTACGAAACGGGGAATTTATAGAAATTCCCTTAAATTTCAGTCGATTTTGTATGTTGCGTTATTTGAAAAGTTGCGCTCGACAATCCTTGCCAAAGCAGGAGTTTGCCGCAATAGCCTGCCACCAGTTCGTCGGTGGCCAATGTGCCGATAGTTTGCCCAATGGTGCGCCGCTCTTTCGGGACGAATGTTGTTATCAACCCATTGAAAAACAGTGTGTTGGCTGGCTCTGAGGTGCAGTTGTCCAACTCGAAAACTTGCCGTACGGTGTCGTTGTCGTCCATTTCGACCACGGCGTTGAGCAGCAGGCGGTCGGCACTTATCAAAACTCTATTTGCCGCTACTCTTTTCATGATTGCTGGTTTTGCCGCTCATCTCCATTTTTCGGAACGAGGCGGGCATGTGGCGTGCTTTTTTGCTCGTCTGCAAAGTTTCTATCGACGGTTTTTTGACTGTTTCGACTGGTTTTGTGGCGATTTTGGCGGTCGTTGTGTCGCCGCGTATCGAGTCCAACCGCGCGCGGAACAGGCTGTCGATTTGCACTTTTTCGGTGTTGTAGTAACGCCACAAACGCACGCTGTCGATTTTTATGGACGGCACGGTGTCGCTGCCTGTATCGAAGAAAACGCCGTGTAACCTGCTGATTTTCAGTGAGTCGTTGGTTTTTAGATGTACGCGATAGGCGTAAGTGGTGGTGCTGTCGTTCAGGCGATAGACAATGCTGTCGGCGGAGCCGCTTTCGTAATCGACAACGAGTTTGAGGTAGGCGGCTGGCGTGGTCGAGTCGCGCTCGGCACGCTGGCGGAACTGCCAAATGTATTTTTCGCCAATGCCAAAAAGCGTGGTGTCGGTCAGTTCGAAGCGGAGCGAATCGTGCCTCATCGCCGTTGTTTGCAGCGATTGCGGGCGCAGCCAGATGTTCAAACTGTCGATAACATGGCGAAATTCGGGATTCTCTTCGGGGTGAAATTTGTAGTTATCGACATCGGCGTGTTTTGCCTCCAAAATATCCACAGCATCGGCATACACTTCGGCAAAAATGCGTGGGTGGCGCGCATACCATTCGAGCGATTCGTTGAACTCGTCGCGCGTGATGCCGTGCTTTTCGAACACACTTTCGAAATAGGCGCGCTTGGTCGAGTGGTCGTTGTAGGCATATTTTTGCCCCACGGTGGCCTCGGCCAGATGCACATCGGCCAGTATTTGCGCCATCTCTTTGCGGCTGGCAATTCCGAGCGGCACTTCGCAGGCGGTCAGCAGCAGTAGCGCCGCCGACAAAATCGTGCCATATAGCCAATTTCGCCTCATTTTTCTGATTCTTCGGTTGTTGATTTCGATTTTTTTCGACTGAAATAGCGGTCGAACGAGGTGTTGAAATCTTTCGAGAAAAAGAGAATCAGCACGATGATGCCGACCGTTATGGCCGAGTCGGCGATGTTGAACACAGGGCTGAAAAAGATTTCACCGCCGAGCAGCGGCATCCAGTTTGGAAAAGTGAAGAGCGGAAAATAGAACATATCCACCACTTTGCCTTGCATGAATGGTGCGTAACCGCCCGCCGCAGGCAGAAATTCGGCCACTTGCGTGTAGGTGCTTTCGCCGAAGCAGATGCCGTAGAACATACAGTCGATGATGTTGCCGATGGCACCCGCCAAAATCAGCGCAACGCAAAAAAGGTAACTCCAGCGGTAGTTGTCGCGCACCAGTTTGACGATGTACCACACGATGAACGCCGACAGCACGATGCGAAACAGCGTGAGCGCAATTTTCGGGCCGAAACTCATGCCGAAAGCCATGCCCGGATTTTCGATGAAAACGATTTGAAACCAGTCGAACAGATGCACCGATTCGCCCAGCGTAAAGTGCGTTTTGATGTAGATTTTCAGGGCTTGGTCAATCAGCAGCAGCAGCGCCACAAACGACCAAATAAGTATGTGCTTTTTCTTCATCGCCTTCATCGTTTTTGCGTGATAACGGCGCAAATGCGCGCGCCATCACAAACTGCAAAGGTACAAAAAAATGTGGAATCGGCGAATGCGTTACAGCGGCAGGCGACAAATGTAGTTTTTCTTGACATGTTTTTCGAGAAATTGCTGGTCGATAATGTCCGACACATCGGCAATGTCGCGCACAGTGCCATCGGGGTAGAGAATGAGGATTTGTGCGTCGCGGTTGTCGTAGGTGCGTGTGGTAACTGTCTGTTCTTCAAAGAAATAGCGCGCTTCGTGGAGCGACACACCAAACCGTTGGGCGTACTCTTGCAGCAGTGCGTTGCGCTCGTCGTCGGTGAGCGGCTGCCCGATGGTGGTTTTGAACAGATGGCGGTTGATGAACGCCGTGGCGAGCGTCGAAAGCACGGTGTCGCTTGCGTCAGCCCAGACTTTTATCGCCGAAATGATGTCCGAATCGTCGAGTTTGACAAAATTTTGCAGCGCAGTGTCGTCGAATCGGCTTTGATCGATCCGATTTTCGATGAAAAAACGCAGCGCAGGTGTGGCTTCGAGTTGGTGCCCCTGTGCGGCAAGTTCTTTGGCGCGGCGCAAAATCTGAATAAGCATCTTTTCGGCCGCCACCGAAGTTTTGTGCAGATAGACTTGCCAATACATAAACCGTCTGGCTATCAGGAAGTTCTCGATGGAGTAGATGCCATTTGCTTCGACTACTAATTTGTCGTTATGCACATTCAGCATTTTGATGATGCGCGCCGACCCGATGCGCCCTTCGGCCACGCCTGTGAAAAAGCAGTCGCGTTGCAGGTAGTCCATGCGATCCATATCGAGTTGGCTGCTGATGAGTTGGTGCAGAAAATGTTTGTGGTAGTCGTCGGTGAAAATGCGTATCGCCAAATCGAGGCGTCCGCCCATTTCGGTGTTCATTTTTTGCATCAGGCGCAGCGAAATCTCTTCGTGCGAAATGCCTTGTGTGAGCGTGCTTTCGAGTACATGCGAGAATGGTCCATGCCCAAGGTCGTGCATCAAAATGGCGGCCAGCAGCCCGTCGGCTTCGTCGGCTGTGATGTCGTTGCCTTTTTGCCGCAACTGCTTGATGGCCTCTTTGGTCAGAAACATCGCCCCGAGCGAGTGGAGCAGCCGCGTGTGCTGCGCGCCGGGATAGACCACCGCCGACAAACCAAGTTGTTTTATGCGCTGAAGTCGCTGAAAATAAGGGTGTTGTAGAATTTGAAAAATCAGTTCGTTGGGTATGGCGATGAACCCGAACACGGGGTCGTTGATGATTTTGCGTTTAGTCATTTTTCGGAGTAGTTTTTTCTAAATAATTGTTGTAGGTGTCGAACACATCTTTGACATAGCGCACCGTGTGATTGCCCCTGAAATAGCCAAATGTGCAGACGGTGTCGTTGTAGTATTCGGGTTCCGATTTTAGCATCAGATATTTTTCGGCCACTGCCCATTGGTTGGGGTTTTCGCCGTATTTTGCTGCCAATGCGCGTGCGTCGAGTATGTGCGCTGGCCCTGCATTGTACGAGGCGAGTATGAATTTGGTGCGCTCCATTAGGTTGTCCACTTGGTAGAAAATTTTGTCGAGCCACGCAATGTATTTTGTCGATGCGGCAATGGCGGGTTCGGCTTGGAAAATGGTGGACGAGTCGAGTCCATATTTTGCGCCTGTGCCGGGCATCATCTGCATTAGCCCGAGCGCGCCCGCCGACGAGATGGCGTTGGTGTCGAAATGCGACTCGTTGAACGCCAGCGATGCCAACATACGCCAATCCCAACCGATTTGCGGCGCATAGTGCTTGAACTGCGCATCGTAGGGCGACAGTGCGCCGCGCGGAATCGAGGCGCGAATGTTTTTGTAGTAGTGGCTTTTGGCGTATTTTTGGTAGGTCTGTTTGTAAAAATTCGACTGCACTACCTTGTCGCCCCACGCATTGAGCGACGCCAGCAGTTCGGGCGAGGTTTTGCGCACCGCCCACGCCATCTCTTGCGGTAGCCCTATTTGCAGCGAAATATCGAGGTTGCGCAGCGTCATGCGGCTCTGCTTGGCCAAGTCGATGTCGGCCACAGTGGCGGGAATATCGCCTTTCGACACCATCAGCACCAGTTGGTCGATGGTCAGGCTGTCGGGCGCGGCTTCGATAGTGATGCCGCCGCCGATTTCGTCGTTCAAATGGTGCAGCCGCAGCCAGTATTTGTTGTCCCGCTTCGAATAGATGGTGCGCCCCACCAAATCGGTAACATCGTGCGCCATATTGGTTGTGCGCCGCTGCACCAGCACGGGATACGACTGCACTGTGCGGCGCACAAAAGCCATCTCTTGGCGGTTCTCTTTCGAGCAAGCGTAGCGGTAGGCAATCACATCGCCCTGTCCATCGAGCAGC
This sequence comes from Acutalibacteraceae bacterium, assembly GCA_963659365.1. Taxonomy (GTDB): domain Bacteria; phylum Bacteroidota; class Bacteroidia; order Bacteroidales; family Paludibacteraceae; genus W0P28-013. The sequence continues at coordinate 19,189 of CAVKTI010000037.1, forward strand.
AGCGTTTTCATCTCCTCGATGCTTTGCGCCACAATCAGCCGCACCTGCACCCCGATGTGGTCGGCGTAGTTGCGCACAAGGTCGTATTCGTAGCCCATATCCTCGTCGCCCGACACGAAATAGGACTGCGAATTTTCCATCGTAATCACGCGCAATTCGCCTTTTTCGACGATTTGTGGCAGGTCGCGGTCGTCGGCAGGCAGCCCCTGTTTGCAACTTGTGGTCGAGACAACGAGCGCGCAGACCAATGCGATGGCGGCTATTTTGCGAAAGTTTGCCATAAGTTTTGACAAAGATAATCACAAAAAGTGAATCTTCCAAATGGAGCGATGCTTTTAAGGAAATTTATAGAAGTCCCCTTAACGCGCAATGTTCGCTTCCGAGATGGTAATTTGTTCGATGGTATTGATTTTTGCCTTGTCGTAGGGCGTTTGCAGGCGCACATAGTTTTCGGTGAATCCGTGCATCATGTCGCCTGTTTTGGCGGCTTCCCAAAGCACAAACGCCTTGCGGCCGCACTGCGAACGGTAAAATTCGGCCAGTTTTTGGTCGGAAAGTTGGCGCAACTGGTCGTTTCGCCGCTTGCGCTCGACCATCGGCACGGTGTAGTCTATCGCCAACGCCTTGGTGCCAGCGCGTTCGGAGTAGGTGAACACATGCAGTTGCGAGCAGGGCAGTGCGTCGAGAAAATCGCGGCTTTCGGCAAACAGTTCGGGCGTTTCGCCACGCATGCCCACCATCACATCGATGCCGATGAATGCGTTGGGCATCAGCGACTTGATGGTCGCCACTTTGGCGGCAAAAAGGGCGGTGTCGTAGCGGCGGTGCATCAACTGCAAAATCTGGTCGCTGCCCGACTGCAACGGCAGATGAAAGTGCGGCGCAAAGTGCGGCGATTGCGCCACATACGCCACTATCTCGTCGGTGAGCAGGTTCGGCTCGATGCTCGAAATGCGGTAGCGCACGCCGTCGAGTTGGTCGAGTGCTTTCACGAGATCGAAAAATGTTTCGCCTGTCGAGCGACCGAAATCGCCTGTGTTCACGCCTGTCAGCACTATCTCTTTGGCACCATCGGCAATGGCTTGCTGCGCCACCGCCACCGTGTCGGCAATGGAGGCGTTGCGGCTGCGACCGCGCGCAAACGGAATGGTGCAATAGGTGCAGTAGTAGTCGCAACCGTCCTGCACTTTCAAGAAATGGCGCGTGCGGTCGTCGGCACTGCAAATGGGGCGAAAGGCACGAATTTTTGCGGTTTTCACGGTGTTGATTTTCGCACTTTTTTCGTCGAAACGCCGCAAAAACTCCTCCATACCGAACTTTTCGTTTGCGCCCAGCACCAAATCGACTTCGGGCATGGCGGCCACCTCGTCGGGTTTCAGTTGCGCATAACAGCCAGTTACCACCACAAACGCCGCTGGATTTTGCGCTGCCAAGCGGCGAATGGCTTGCCGCCCTTTGTGGTCGGCCACATCGGTTACCGAGCAGGTGTTCACAATGCAGATGTCGGCCTGCTCGCCCGCCTTGGCGCGCCTACAGCCCGCCGCCGCCAGCATCTTGCCGATGGCCGACGACTCGGCAAAGTTCAGTTTGCAGCCGAGCGTGGCGTACGCTATTTTCTTGCTTGTTAAATCCATTTTTCGCGCTGCAAAATTACACTTTTTTGGCGACATCAGCCACACCACAAAAAGCAGTGCCGACCCAAATCGGTCGGCACCACCCCCATTTATTAACCATTATTATGAAAAAAGATCATTCACAAGTTACTCTAATCGTCTGATTTACAACGCCTCCGCTAATGGTGAGTGTGGCTGAACCAGTCGCCACGCGCGTGAGTGTAACCGTTACACCGTTGGCGGCTGCGGCAGGGCTGATGGTGCTGGGCGTTACGATGAAAATGCCTGTGTCGCTCGAACTAACCGCCACGCTTGTCGCCAAATTTGAAATGTGTACTTGCAGCGTGGTTGTGCCAGCGCATACAATGTCGTTCTTTTTCACATTTTCGACTACTATCGGAGTGCCAATCATCAGCAATGGATCGGTTGATACGCTGTTTGAGCCACTGTCCGAACCACTGTCTGTTCCCGAATCTGACCCAGAATCTGTTCCCGAATCCGACCCCGAATCGCCGCTGTCGGTAGAGGCGGCTTTGCTGCCGTTGCTTGTGCCAGGCACAAAATCGCTCTCGAACGAACCCAAAAGGTTTGTCAGCGACACCGTTTCGCTCGCCTTTTCGCCCCACAAATACTCCGCCAAATAGGGATAATCGATAAACGGATTGCGGTTGCCTTGGTAGGTTTCTACGCCATTGTTGCGCGTGATTTCTTTTTGCGAAACAGGATCGTTACGATGCCATTTCAAAAGTAATTTTTTTGAGTAGTCCGACAAGCCATAGTTTGTCGAAAGACTGCTTGAAAACATTGCTTTGGCATTTCCGTCGCCCGATGTAGTTCCAGCCCATGTTGTAACAGGATAAGAGCCAGATTCTGTGGTTGTTGCGTAGCGAACTACCATGTACATAATAGCGCGCGCAATGTCGCCTTTGTACTGATCGTCGGGTTCAAAAACATTTCCATAAGACCACGAAATCGTATTTCCTTCGTAATCAGTTGCAGTCGATGCACCAAGTCGTCCAAGTTCCTTATTTTCACAATCTGTTGTAGAGCCTGTTGATGAATTGCTACAAGTTGCTTTTGTTCCTGCACTGCATTCGCCAAACGCATAGGAACTGCGCTGTCCATTGGTCTTCCCATCAACTAAAAACAGATGATGCCTATCATGATATTGTTTGCCAGTACTTCCAAAAAATGATTGTGGAACTATATGTTCTCGATTGATGCCATCGCAACAACACTTATAATCGTGGGCAGAAGAAGAAGTGTGTCCACAAGTAGAATAAATGTCTAATAGGGTAGTTCCGTCAGTGTCATAATCAATTCCAGTGAAAGTCCAGTCGTATGAACCACTACTGTTGTGCTTACTATAGACAAGCGCAGTGATGGCTTCGCGCAAATCACTCCCGCTTTTCCCCTCGAGACTCGAATAGTAGGAGGCATCGACAGCGAAAGCCAACGGCGCATAGGCGAGTACCAATGCAAAGAATAGACCGATAGCGGTGTGTCGTGCGGTGTGTTTCATGGTTTGGGGCTAAAAGCGCACAAAATTAGTTAAAAAATGTTGAATCGCAAAGAAAAAATGGCAATTTTCTGTCAAAATCTGCAAAAAACGCCTTTTTATCGACAAAAGTGAACGCGCTATTTCACCACAAAAGTGGCAACAATGGGGTAGTGGTCCGAAAAATCGATATGGGTAATGTTGGAGGCGATGGGCGCAAAATGCCGCTCGTCTAGCAAAATATGGTCGATGCCGACCAGCAGCCCATTGGTGTAAAAAGTGTAGTTGTAACCCCATCGGGTGGCGGTTACAGCGTCGGTCATGCCGCGCGCCAGCGTGTGGTAGGCATACGACTGCGCCACATCGTTGAAATCGCCGCAAACCACCACAGGGTAGGGCGTGCGCGCAATGGCGGCTGCCACAGTGTTGGCCTGTTTGGCGCGCGCACGGTAGGCCGCACCGAGTTTGTTGGCCATGGTTTCGGTGGCATTGCGCAAACCGTCGTTGTCGAATGTTTCGGCCGAGAGTTTGTACTTTTTCAAGTCGCTCGAAGTCAGTTTGTTCGACTCTAAATGGTTGTTGAACACGCGCACCGTGTCGCCCGCAGCAATCACAATATCGGAATAGACGCTCACATTGTAGGCCGAGGCGTATTCCACCTTTTTTTTGTTCACAATCGGGAATTTCGAAAATGTGGCAACGCCCCACCAAAAGCGGTTGCGCTGATTTTTGTACCAAATGTGGCGGTAAGGGTAGATGGCATCGAACCGTTCGAGCAGTTTTTGCTGATTCAGTCGGCTGCTCTTGTGGTAGAACCCGAACTCTTGCAGGCAAACGATGTCGGCATCGGTATCGGCGATGAACTGCACAATGTCGTCGAAACATTTTTCGCCGCCAAAGAGCGACACATTGTAGGTGAGCAGCGTTATTTGTTGCGATTTTTCGCTATTTTTTGCCTTGTGCAGCGGTATCGAAAATACTTGATTCACAGACTGATACGAAAAAATCAGCAGCAGCAGCGACAGCAAAAACCACCATTCGCGTTTGCAGAGCCAAAACAGCGCGAAACAGATTTGAATCACCGTCAGAATGGGAAAAATGAGCCCAAAATAGGAGAACCAAACGAACTTGTTGGCGGGCACAACGGCAGCCAACAGCCCGAAAATGTAGAGCAGCGCAAAAAATGCGTTGATGGCAACCACGGTGTATTTGGCGATTTTTCGCATAAGTTATTGGTTCCGTCGTGTGGGATTTGTAATCCCGCGCTTGCTGTATTATAAGGATTTGTAATCCGTTTTGTGTCTATTTTTTTTCGTTCATTTCTTTTGACGACCAAAAGAAACGAACCAAAGAAAAGTCGCGGCAGGGGCGCGAGCGTTGCCAAAAATTGGCGGTTTTGGTTTCGGCGTCATCAAACTCGCTTCGCTCAAACAGTGATGACGCTTTTTCGAAACACAAAACCTGATTTTTGACACT
>CAVKTI010000038.1:0-23518 GCA_963659365.1 Acutalibacteraceae bacterium
CTAATAGTCCTTGATTGTTCATGCAACAAAGGTAGGACTTTTATCTCAAAAACAAAACTTCCCCCCTAGATTTATCGGGTGAGCCCAAAACTTCCCCCTTGTGGAATTGATGGGGTCAAATGAATTGTAGAGATGCGGCATACCACATCCAAAAAGGCGAGAGGTGAGAGGTTATAGTTTATAGACTAAGACTTTGACTAAAATAAAGACGCAAGACTTTTCCCCCTTCGGGGGAAACGGGAAAGGGGGCTATGACCTAAAACTCTGAATTTCTGAAAATTAATGCTCTTTTCGGTTAATTCGCCGCTCGTCGATGAATTTGATGGGTTTGCGCGATTGGGCAGGGAAATTTATCGCTTGAATCAGGTCGGGCGGCAGGATTTCGACGATGGGAGCGACACGAATGCGCGCACGGAAACGGTCTTTCAAGTCTTTTATCAGTGCCGATTCAGCCTCGCCGATGGTCGGTGCTAATTTGGCATAAGGGTAGTCCTTTTTCAGGCCGATGCGCACCACCACCTCGTCGGTGCCAGCCTCGCTGTCGCGCACCACCACCACATAATTCGCCACATAGGCGGTATTGTCGAGCACATCGTTGATGGCGGGCGGATAGAGCGTGGTGCCTTTCAGTTTTATCATGTTGTTTTTGCGCCCAACGAGCGGCGTTAGGCGGTAACTGTTGCGACCGCAAGCGCAGTGTTCGGTAATTTTTGCAGCCATATCGCCTGTGCGGAAGCGCAACAGCGGCATTCCCTCGACACCGAGCGTGGTTACTACTATTTCGCCCACTTCGCCATCGGGAACGGGCTGGTTGTCGTCGCCAATGATTTCGACGATAATCAGTTCGGGGTGTACATGACCGCCACAACCGTAGGGACATTCGGAGAATGTGGCCGACATTTCGGTGGACGAATAGGTGGCAAAAAGTTTCACTTCGGGCCATTTTTCGTGAATGCGACGACCGAGCAGATTGAGTTCGAAATGCTGGTCGCGCAGCCCTTCGCCAATGCCGATAATGCGCTGCACACTCGAGTGGCGATAGTCGATGTCGTGTGCTTCGGCGTACTCTATCAACCGCAAGATGAACGACGGCACGCACATAATAGTGTCGGGAGCGATGCGGCGAATGGTGTCCCACTGCAGTTCGGGAATGCCATTGCCCACGCGGATAATGCCTGCCCCCAACTTGCGCAAGCCAAGAAAATAGGCCATACCCGCCATAAAGCGTTTGTCGAGCGTGGTCATCAGTTGCACGATGCTGCGGTCGGTTACGCCTGCGCAGGCAAACGAAATCGCCTCGTTGTAGGCCAATCGCTCCAAATCGTGTTCGGTGCAAGCAAATGTTACTGGGTCGCCCAGCGTGCCAGATGTAGTGATATAGTCGATGATTTTTTCGGGCGGAACGCAGAGAAAATCGGTGTTATGCACCTGCAAATCCTGCTTTTCGGTAAAAGGCAGTGCCGACAAATCGTCGATGGTATGTATCGCAGAGATGTCGATGGCGTGTTGGGCAAAAAGATTGCGATAAAACGGCGAATGCGCCTGCAAATAGGCCAAATGTTCGCACAATTTTTCGTTCTGAAAACGCTTTATCTCGTCGGTCGATTGGAACTCTATTTCTGGTTCGAATGTGTGCTGCATGGTTTGTGATTTTTGCAGCCACAAAATTAGAAAAATTTAACGAAACAGCGAAAAGAGCGATGATTTTGCTTATTGAGAATAGTTCTGGCACTCTCACTTTTTATAGCCAAATTCAATCAAGAGTTCATCAGCAAGATATTCGTCGCTGAGACAGTGCATATCTGCGACGCCATTACTGACAAGTTCATAGGTTTTTGAATCGTAGAATTTGCCCAACGCCTCCTCATACGACAATCCTGCTTGCTCGGCAAAAAGTTTCACAATCCGAGCATATTTCATTTGTAAGATGGTTTGATTCGCCTGCATAATTATAGGAATCGTCTATAAAAAATTCCCAGATAAGTGATGATTTTTAATGTGTGTGGGCGTTAGATTTTTTGTCCGTTCTGCTAAAAATTATCAAAGTTTTTGCGAGCCTTTGAAATGCAAGTACCGATCGAGAACTCGTTGTGATGTAATGCAAATCTGGTGGTTTGGTTTCTTGTACAACAATCGATCCAATGCTTGATGACGCGTATAAATACCTGCAAAATACAGGTCTATCGTATCAAAAACCTGATCATCAGCAATGCCGCCTTCTATGATGTCGTACTGTTCGTGCGGCAACCCCTTACGACACGCCGTGATAAAATCTATCCACTCTTCGTTGTATGCTTCGAATACTTTGTGCGAACAATCGGTACGAGAATCGTCCAACTCGTAGATATTTAGGTATGCAGCATTTCCACGCCGTATAAACCGCTCGCCATATTGCTCCGCTTGTTTGCGCATCGGTGTCAGGTAAAATCCCGCTCCAAAATCCAAATGCGTGCGCGAGTACGACACCTTTGGTTTGTCAATTTCTGCGATAGAAGTATGATAGAGTATCATTGCAGCACTCCCCTCTTTTGCATCAATTCAACCAAATCGTCGATGATATACTCTTTCGGGAAAGTATGCAACACATCGTAGCAAGGGACGATATATCCATCGATGATATTCGCCTTTTGCATTTGATGATATACCTCTCTTGCGCCGCGATTGATGTGCAAAGCCACATTGTTGACGCAAAAAATGGTAAAATTTAGAATTTTGAAATCCATACTTTTCCTAATTTGGCAACAAAGATAACTGTTTTTTTTCACACCAACAAACAAAAATGCTACACCATAAATTCGTGCGTTTTGGTGGCAGCGCAAAGAAAGCCAAATTTACGCATTTGCTGGTTTGCAAATAATGTTGTATCTTTGCTTTTTGTAACAATTCGATTTTTATGGCAAAAAAGAGTGCGATAACTACGGAGCAAAAAAAGAGGTTTGCGCTTTGGTTTTGGTCGATATTTGCAGCGGGCATAGCGTTGCTGGTGCTGCTATTTTGGACGATAGCCAAAGGCTGGATTGGCTATATGCCAGCCATCAGCGAACTGCAAAACCCGAAAAACAAGTACGCTACCGAGATTTATTCGGCCGATATGCAGTTGCTCGGCACTTTCTACACCGCCACCGACAACCGCATCACTACGCGCTACGACGAACTGTCGCCCTACTTGGTGGAGGCACTGGTTGCCACCGAAGATGCGCGCTTCTACGACCATTCGGGCATCGATGGTTACGCACTGATGCGTGTGCTGGTGGTGCGCGGACTGCTGCAACGCAAAAACGCTGGCGGCGGCAGCACCATCACCCAGCAGTTGGCCAAACAACTCTACTCTCCCCCCGTTACAAACCTGTTTCAACGCGCACTGCAAAAACCGATTGAATGGGTCATTTCGGTGCAGTTGGAGCGGCTCTACACCAAGGAGGAGATTCTGACAATGTATCTCAATAAGTTCGATTTTTTGAACAATGCCGTTGGCATAAAAACCGCCACGCAGGTCTATTTTGGCAAGCAGCCCAACGAACTGACCATCGAAGAGGCGGCCACGCTGGTGGGAATGTGCAAAAATCCGTCGCTCTACAACCCTGTGCGCCGCAACGAACGCACCATGCAACGCCGCAATGTGGTGCTGAACCAAATGGTGAAAAGCGACTACCTTACCGAAGCGCAATACGATTCGCTCAAGCAGATCCCGCTCACGCTCAACTACCACAAGGTGGACCACAAACTGGGACCTGCGCCCTATTTCCGCGAATATCTGCGCATGATGCTGACCGCCCAAAAGCCCAAACGCGCCAACTATTCGCAGTGGCAACTGGCGCCATACGGCCGCTACTACATGGATTCGATAGCGTGGGCCGAAGATCCGCTGTACGGTTTCATCGAGAAAAATCCGAAGTCGGACGGCTCGAAATACAATATCTACACCGACGGTCTGAAAATCTACACCGCCATCGATTCGCGCATGCAAAACTACGCCGAACAGGCTGTAAATGAGCATATTCACGATTTGCAAGCCCGCTTCTTCCGTGAGCAGAAAGGGCGCAAAAAAGCACCGTTTGCCAACAACCTGACAAACGACGAAATCGACCAGATAATGAACCAAGCCATGCGCCAAACAGATCGCTATCGCGGCATGAAAAAGGCCAAGGCCAGCGATGAAGAGATTCGGCGCGCCTTCGAAACGCCTGTCGAGATGAGCCTGTTTTCGTACAACGGCAACATCGACACGGTGCTGTCGCCGCTCGACTCGATACGCTACATCAAAAGTTTTGCGCGGTGCGGTTTCATGTCGATGGATCCAGCCAATGGCTATGTGAAAGCCTATGTGGGCGGTCCCGATTTTTCGCATTTCCAATATGATATGGTGAATGTCGGTCGCCGTCAGGTGGGTTCTACCATCAAACCGTATCTCTACACGCAAGCCATGAGCGAAGGTTACTGGCCGTGCGACAAAACCATCAATCAGGAGATAACGCTCGTTGCTGGCGACGGCAACGAATGGACGCCACGCAACAGTGGCAAAACGCACATCGGCGAGGAGGTTACGCTGAAATGGGGCTTAACCACATCGAACAACTGGATAAGTGCGTATGTCATCAGCCAACTGACTACACCACAGCAGTTTGCAAAAATTCTGCGGTCGTTCGGGTTGCGCGGCGAAATAGTGCCAGACTACTCGCTTTGCCTCGGTCCGTGCGAAGTGTCGGTGGCCGAAATGGTCGATGCCTACACCACATTCCCCAACAAAGGCATACGCATCACACCGATATATGTTACGCGCATCGAGGACAACAACGGCAACCTTATTGCCGATTTCAAACCATCGACCATCGAGGTGATTGGCGAAGAGACATCGTACAAAATGATCGATATGCTAACAAGCGTGATGGATCACGGCACAGGCGTGCGTGTACGCTACAAATACAATCTGAAAATGCCTGCTGGCTGCAAAACTGGCACCACGCAAAACAACTCCGACGGCTGGTTCATCGGCTTCACGCCCACGCTGGTTTCGGGCGTGTGGGTTGGCTGGGAAGACCGCGGCGTGCATTTCAGCAGCATGGCCGACGGACAAGGCGCAAGCATGGCCTTGCCAATTTGGGCGTTGTATATGAACAAAGTACTGAAAGACAGTTCGTTAGGTTACGATGCCACGCAGCGTTTCGACATTCCCGACTGGTTCAACGCCAACGCTGGCTGCCCCACCGAACAGAGCGACGGCACTGTGGTGGAGGAGTAAGAAAATCGGCGCTCGCAAGTAGCCACCTTTGGTGCACTGCAAGAAATCAATAATACTTGAAAATGCTTCCGTTGAACAGTTTTTTGAGTTCGGCGGCACTTGGCATTGCCATTGGAAATTTTGTAAGAATGTCATGGTTTATTGCGCACCCTTCGTAGTACAGTTTTTTGATAGCATCAGCAAAACCATAGCCGTTCCTTGACGACCATTCCACACATTTTTGGAGCCGATTTTCGTACTGATTCCACAAATCGTTTGCGAGAAGATGTTTTAGCGTTTTACCAAAATTTTTTGCAACAGAATCGTAGTACTGCTCCCACATATCGCCATAGTCGCAGGTGAAGTGCATCGCCCATTCCATATACGACACCAGCAGTTCGGCAATCGCCTCGGCCGATGGCTGAAGTTTTTTGAAATCTGACACCGCTTTTCGACAAACAGAGAAACGCACTTTAGGGGTGCGCCAATCGTTCTTGGGATAGAACTCCTCGCGAATAATTGCCTTGTACTCTTCCAATTTGCTTTTCTCGTCGGGTTCGGCGTAAAAATCCAGATACTCTTGCGCCTCCTTGCGCGCCGAATAGAGTTCGAGCACTATCTTGATGACCTCCTCTTTTGTCATCAACTGCAGCAGTTTTTTAACCGTTGATTTTGACATGGCAGTTGGGTTCTATTTCAAATTTATTTTGGGGCACGCATTGACGAAATCAGAGGACTCTATTTTCGCCATAAATGCATAAACTCCTATCTTACAGCACTTTGGCGATGACGGTGGCGATTTGTTCGACGCCGTTTTTCAGTTTGTCGCCGAGCATGGCTTTTATCATAAATGGCAGGTCGGCTTTCAGCGTAACTTTCAGCAGCGTTTCGCCCAGCGCGTTCTCTTTCAGTTGAATCCACGTATTGAAAGCGATTGGCAGGTTGTCGGCACCGAATTTTATGGTCTTTTCGGGTTCGCGCTCGACCACGCGCAGGGTTACGCTGCCCATCGGATCGACGGAAAAGGTACAAGTGTCTTGGTCGCAGGAAAAATTTTTCACTTTGTCCTGCGGCAGGCTGTTTTTCAGCGATTCGAGAGTGCGCAAGTCGGCCAGTTTGGCATACGCATCGGCTTGCGTGCCGTGCAATTTATGTACGCTGCTTTCGTAAGTTTCCATGTTTTTTTGTGAGCAATTAAAAATGAATAATAAAGGGTTACAATAGTTCAATAATTCTGCCAACCATCTCATTATCAGTGGTATAGTTTTGGTCGACGCGAATGGTAAAAGTGGCTTGTTGGTAGAATTTTTCGCGCTGTGAGAGTGTTTGAACTATGTATTGGTACAGTTGCTCCTCGCGCTGCTGGGCGATGAGTGGGCGATTTTTGCGTTCGGGTTTCAGCCAATTTGCCAAATTTTCGGCCGACGCTTGCAAATAAACAGTTGTTCCAGCGGCGTTCATCTTGTCGATATTCTCCTGCTTGCAAGCCATGCCGCCGCCCGTGGCGACCACAATGTGGCGTTGCGGCAGCAGTTGCACCAACACCTCGCATTCGATGGCACGAAAAGCACTCTCGCCTTGCTGTGCAAAAATCTGCGCAATGGTGGTGTGGTGCGTCGCCTCGATAAGTCTGTCGGTATCGACAAACTGCCAACCCATGCGCTGCGCCAGCCGTTCGCCAATGCTGCTTTTGCCGCTTCCCATGAAGCCTATCAGAAAAATCCGCTCTGTCATCGGTCTATTTCACAAGAATTTTTTGCGTCGATTGTCCGCTCTCGGTGCTGATGCGCACAATGTGTAATCCCGATGGGCAGCAGAGTTCGGCTTCTGTTGGCAGGCTGCCGCTTTGTGCCACGCACTGCCCTACTGTGTTGTAAATTTCGACACGCAAAATCGGCTGTGTAGCGGAAATCACAATGCGCTCTTTCGCTGGCGAATAGATTATCGGCTGTGCGTCGGCGGCGATTTGCGGTAGCGCAGTTGCGTCGCCCCACTGCTCGACCAGCCAAGCCGTGCGTTTGTTCAAAAGCGTGAGAAACTCCACTTCTCGTTGAGCGATGTTGTCGTTGCCATATTGCGGCCAGCGCGAAAAATTGCTTTGCGCCGCCGTGGCTATTTGATTGCAAAAATCGTCGATAAATGCGTCCAATGAGGCATTGCCGCTGCCTCTGAATTGGTACCAAACCTCGCGCACTTTCGACTGAAAACGCGGAAATTTGGCAATCTCGGCAATCCAAGTCTGTCCATACGGCGGATATTCGTGGATAAAAAGATTTTCGTCGCCGTCGTAGGCGCGTCGGTAGGTGTTGCCAAAGTCCCAAACAGGGCCGAAAAACCACTTTTCGCCACTGCCGCGCTGCTTGTACATGTAGCAACTGCCGTGAAACGATTCGGCGTTGTCCATCAACTCCTGCACGATGTAGAACCGCACCAGCGCATCGAGGTCGATGAGCGTTTCCCAAGTGGTGGAATTTTTGTTTGTGGCATAAATCGCGCTGTTGATGGCTCTCATTTGCGCCGTCAGATAGTTGCTTTGCGCCGTCGAGAGCGTTTCGGGCGATTTGTAGGTGAACCAAATGCTGTAGCCGTTGCCTTCGGTGATTTCGATATGCGGATCGGAGTCGTAATTGTCGATTTCGACGAGCCAACCGCCTGTTATTTCGGTGGCATCGGTGGCATTGTCGGGCTGTTCGTTGATGTTCACGCGATTTTTGGCCACACGAATGGTTTCTGTGAGCAGATAAAGTCCGATATAATCGCCGTTTAGCACCACTTCGACGGGCTGTTGCGCAGGTGTCCATGCCAAGCCAAGCCGACGGCTCAACTCGAAGCCAACTGTATTACGCAGAAAGGCCAAATCGTCGTCGGCGTGCGCCAAAAGTGCAAAATGTCGGCTCGAATTCATGCCAAGCAACGGCTGTTTTTCGCCCAATTTCAGGCGATACGGCTTTTTGTCGAAACCACTCCAAGTGTAGTTGCCGCGCCCACGAATTTCGAGCGGCAGCGGATTTTCGGCCGTTCCAAACGATGTGTAGCCCGCAAGCGATTGGTTATCAAGATAGTATGTTCCCGACAGATAGACCTCTTTCGATGTGATTGCAGCACCGCCATCGGTGTTGATAAAAAGCACAGGCAGCGTGCCAGAATAGGTTGTTTCGCTGGTGTCGAAGGCCTGCCACGCCCCTTGCGCCCAGTTGTCGCCGCTCGACGGCACAAAAATGCCGCCAGCCACGATGGTAGCATCGGTTGTTGCAGTGCGATTTTCACCGCGTGTGTTGCTGATTTGGTTTTTCACATCGATAAATGTGGCATCGATGCGCCCATCGGGCAACGAAGTGTCGGCAAATGTGTAGCGGTAAAAGTCCGTTTGGCTGCTGTTGAATGTGATTTTCCAGCGCGTGCCCTCGTCAAGCGTCATGCTGCAAATGTATGTTTCGGCGCGACTGTCGCTGCCATAAACGAACTTCACCTGCGCGTAGCCCGTCAGCGAATTGTCGAAATAGAAAGTGCCTTGAGGAATGTCGAGCGCACTGCACACCGAACAAACACTCAAAAAAGCAGCGATAAAAACGGCGATTTTTTTCATTTTTTTAGTAACAAGATTGAGTAGTGTGAAAGTGTGAAAAGTGTGAAAGTGTGAAAGTGTGAAAGTGTGAAAGTGTGTAAAGTGAGAAAGTTTGAAAAGTTTCTAAGTTTCTCGCGCTACGCGCTGTTTCTATGTTTTGTTGAAGCGTTGAATTGTTTATTTGTGGATTTGGTTATTTGGGTTAATCCGACAATTTGAAATCTGAAATTTGAAATCTGAAATTTGAAATCTGAAATCTGAAATTCTGTCATTGCGGCTTGCCGCATCACTCCTCACTCCTAATTCCTAATTCCTAACTCATTAAGAACTCCGAAACGACTTTCAGCACTTGTGCTTTGGCTTTGTCGAGGTCGTCGTTCACGATTATTTGGTCGAATTGCGGCGCAAATTGCAGTTCCCACTCGGCTTTGGCGATGCGCTGCTCTATCATTTCGGGCGAATCGGTGGCGCGGCTTACGAGCCTGTGGCGCAGTTCGTCGATCGATGGCGGCTGCACAAAAATGGCCAACGCCTGCGCGCCATACTGCCGTTTGATGTTGAGGCCGCCCTTCACATCGACATCGAACAGCATGGTGGCACCTGTGGCAAGTTTCGCGTCCACCTCGCTGCGCAAAGTGCCGTAAAAACAGTTGTCATAAACCTCTTCGTACTCCACAAAGGCGTTTTCGGCTATTTTTTTGCGAAATTCGTCGGCCGAAATGAAAAAATAGTCCACCCCATTGCGCTCTTGGCCGCGCGGCGCACGACTGGTAGCCGACACCGAAAAGGCAAATTGCGTTTGGCAGTTGTCGATAAGATAGTGCACCAATGTGCTTTTGCCGCTGCCCGATGGCGCAGAGAAAATAACGATTTTACCCTCCATAACTTTCTGTTTTACAGCACATTCAGCACTTGTTCTTTGATTTGTTCCAATTCGTCTTTCATCTTCACAACGATGATTTGCATTTCGCTTTGGTTCGATTTTGAGCCGAGCGTATTGATTTCGCGCCCCATCTCTTGAGCGATGAAACCGAGTTTTTTGCCCGCCGCATGTTCGTGCTCCATCGTTTCGGCAAAGTATTTCAGGTGGTTGCGCAGCCGCACTTTTTCTTCGTTCACATCGAGTTTTTCGATGTAGTAGATGAGTTCCTGTTCGAACCGATTGCGATCGACTGCGATTTTGTCGCCCAACTCGTTCAGCGACTCTTCGATGTGCGCACGAATTTTGGCGACACGCCCCTTTTCGTGCGGCTCTACCTCGGCCAAAAGTGCGCCGATACGGTCGATTTTTTGCGCAAACATATTTTGCAACGCACGCCCCTCTTGCTTGCGAAATTCGGTAAGTTGCGCCAACGCAGCCAACACAGTTTTGCGCACCGCCTCCCACTCTTCGTCGGAAATTGTGCCGTCGTCGATTTTCAGCGTATCGGGCAGCCGCATGATGGTGTCGAAACTATTTTCGGGCATCGGAATTTGCAGTTGGTCGGCTATCGTCTGCATTTGGCGGTAGTAGTTGGCCACCACCGCTTGGTTGATGAGCGTGGCCGATGCGCCATTTCCTTCGACCGAAAGCACAAAATCGACCTTGCCGCGTTCCAGTTGTTGCGTTATCAAGTTCCTGATTTCCAACTCTTTTTCGCGATAAGCGGCCGACACACGCGCATTGATGTCCATCTGTTTGCTGTTGAGCGATTTCACCTCGACAGTGATTTTTTTGTTGGCATATTCGCAAGTCGCCTTGCCGTAGCCAGTCATCGAAAGTAACATGATTTTATTTATTTCAAATTTCAAATTTCAAATTTCAAATTGGGTTGATTGGTTGATTGGTTGATCGGTTTAACGCATCAATGAAGGTCTGTGAGGCAAAAATCAATTTTCAAATCTTCAAATTTTCAAATGATTGGTCATCGTCTATGTTCTATCTTCTATGTTCTTAAAATCTCTTCTTGCTACTTGCGACTTGCTTCTTGCTACTTGCGACTATAATATCAAACTTCCTCAATTTCATCGAGCATTGTGTACCAGATGTAGCCTTTGGCTTGGTAGCCCATTTTTTCGATAAGTCGCATATAATTAGCCACTTGCGTGCGGTAGCGAGGCTGTTTTTGCGTGCCAAATTTGTAATCGACCACCACCACATTGCGGCCATCGACCATCACGCGGTCGGGGCGATAGAGTTTGCCCGATGCGGCAATTATCTCCGTTTCGTTGCGCACCTCATACCTGCCTGAAAACCAGTCGCGCGCCTCGTTTTTCGACAAAAGTCGCAGCAGCGTTTTGCGTATTTGCGCGCTTTCTGCGTCCGTAATTTCGCCATCGTTGATGCATTGGCGCAGCGTTTTGTCCAGTTCGTCGGCGCGCGCTATCCGCCCCAAAATGCTGTGCATCAGCAGTCCGTGCTGGCGTTCGCTGCCGTCGTCGTCGGGCATGTAGCGCAGGCGCAGGCGACTTTCAGCCGACACAGTGTCGTAGGTGAGCGGCAACGACTCTACGCTAGTTTCTGGGGTTTGCACAGCGGCTTTCAGCGGCTCGCACTGCCCTATTTCGACGGTCGTAATTTCCTCATTTTCAGTTTTTTGCAAAGAATCGGCAAGGTCGCCCATCTGCGGATCGTGGCAAAAGCAGTGTTCCAACAGATTGGCAATCGATTTTATCTCGTTTTTGTCATTTTTCTGTTGCGGAGCGATGATGTAAAGGCACTTTTTAGGCCGCGTGAAAGCCACATAAGCCGTGTTCAACACATCGATGCAGTTGTACATCTGCTCCTCGCGGTACGCCTCGGCAAAAATCGTCCGCGCCAACTCTTTTTTGTAAGCAATAGGAACGACAGGCATTTTATTAAACGGCTCCTGCTTGGTGTCAGGTTTGCACCAGAGAATTTTCTTCGAATTTTGTTTTTCTTCAAATTTCCATTCGCAGAAAGGAATGATAACTGCCTCAAATTCAAGCCCTTTCGACTTGTGAACGGTCATGATACGAATGGCGTTTTGCGTTTCGGACGCCGCCAAAAAGCGTTTGCCCGACACTTCGTCCCAATGCTCCAAAAAGCCGTTGATGTCGGCCTCGTAGTTCGCTGTATAGGCAAAAATTTCGTCCTGAAAAGCCTGCAAAAAGACCCTGTTCCCTTCGCGCTCGGTCAAAGCGAAAAGTTGAATCATCGCTTCAACAAATTGGAACAACGGTTTGTTTTTCAGCGTGTTAATCTCATCTACTTTGTCGCCAAATAGGCGTGTGAGCCACTCCTCGGCGGTTTCGTTGCTGATGCTGATGGCGGGCTGTTCGCCGCGCTGTTTTCGGTAGATGGCTTCGACCAGCAGGCGGTTTATGCGGTTGGCTGGCTCGACAAAAAAGCGCATCATGCCCGTCAAAAAGCGCACACACGGCGCAGAAGCGATGAGCAACGCCTCGTTCGACACCACTTCGTAGCCCGCTTGCAGCAGAAAATCGGCCACCTGCGTGGCTTCCACATTGCGGCGCACAAGCACCGTCATCTGGCTCAATCGATAGCCGTTGGCCTTCAGATTTTCGATTATCGGCGGCAACTGTTGCAAGGATTTTTCGCACCAAGAGTCGTCGTCTTTTTTGGCTGGCAAAAATTGCATCTGCACATAGCCATCGGTCGAACTTTTTATCTGCTGCGTCACACCGCTGTACAACTCCTGCACCATTTTCGTGCGGTCGTCGCCCAAATACGATTCTATCAGTTGCGGCGCGTGGGCAAAAAGCGCATTGTTGAACTGCACCACACGCCGTGCGCTGCGCCAGTTGGTGTCGAGTTGCAACTCTTCAACATTCTGCCCAAAATCCGCTTTTACCCGATTTTGCAGCAGCCGCCAGTCGGAATTGCGCCAGCGGTAAATGCTCTGTTTTACATCGCCAACTATCAGATTTTGACGGTTTTCGGCCACGCTATTTTGCAACAACGGACGGAAATTTTCCCACTGCTGCAACGAGGTATCTTGAAACTCGTCGATCATAAAATGGTGCAGAAAAACGCCCGCTTTTTCGTAAACGAATGGCGTGTCGCAACCAGCGATGATTTTGTGCAAAAAGTCGGTGGTATTGCTTATTGGCATCGCATTTTTTTCGTCGCAATAACGCTGAATTTGCGCGCTGATATCGCCCAAAACGCCGAGCAACGATATATTTTCGAGCGCAATTTTGGCCGAGAGATAACGCCGACACTCTTCGCCGTCGATCATCGACACCATTTGGGCCGCCACATCGTTCAAACCGTCGTTGTAGGCAGCCGTTATCTCCGTGCGTTTGGGCGATTTTTGGCTGCTCCACTTCTCGCCATTGCCAACAACATTGCGGAAAGTGTTTGACACATCGAATCCTTTGTTTTTCAGATGTTTATAGTCGAAATAGTGTGCAAAACTGCGGGTTATACCGCCGCTAAAATCGTACCATTTCAAGCCGTGTCGCTGCATAATTTTTGCCGCTTCGGCGCACAGTTGGCGCATTTTTGGCTCGAAAGCAGCGACAATAGCGACCAACTGCTTGCGGTAGTCGGCCAACTTCGCCTTGTCGTGCAGGCGCGTGTCAGATGCGAATTGTTGGTACGCCTCTTTGAAAATCTCTTCTCCAAGCCGCTCCAATTCGCTGTTTATCTGCCAACTTTTGTCGTTGGCGATGCGCTCTTCGGCAAACTCTTTCAGCCAATCGAGCAAGGCAGAATTTTTGTCGAGATCGAGTTCGAACAACATATTGTCGATGCTCTGTTGCAGCAAACTTTGCGTGTCGAGTTCCACGCCGTAGTTGCCGTGCATCCCGATTTCGCGCGTGAAAGCACGCACTATCTGCTGAAAAAAACGGTCGATAGTGCTGACATTGAAACCGCTGTAGTCGTGCAAAATATCGGTGAGAAAGCGTTGCGCCAGCGTGCGTATATCGCTGTGTGTCAAGCCGTTCAGTGCAGGTTCTCGCGCCAAATCTGCCAGAAAAGGGGCATCGTTGCGTGTGGCCAGTGCGTGCAACTCCTGCACAATGCGCCGTTTCATCTCGTCAGTGGCTTTGTTGGTAAAAGTTACCGCCAGCGTGCCGCGGTGCGGGTGCGCTTCGGTGCGATTGCGGAACAGCAACAATACATACTCGTAGGCCAAGCGGTAGGTCTTGCCCGACCCAGCCGAGGCCTTGTAGATTTTGATATTTTTCGCGCCGCCCTTCATACCCATTATTCTGACAAAGGTACGCTTTTTGCCGCAAAAATCTGCCATTTCAGCAAAATAATTATCAACAAGCGGCGATTGGAATATTTCAGAGTTTCAAATTATAGGGACGCACCGAGTGCGTCCTTACTTGTTGAACTGTTGAAGCGTTTAATCGTTGAACTGTTTATTTGCAGATTTGGGGATTTGTTGATTTGGTGATTTGGTGATTTGGTTTTCAACCCCTCCGCTTCGCTCGTCCCCTTGCAAAGGGGACAGGTTCGCGCCCAAGTTGGTTCTGTCCTCTCCCCTTTTCAAGGGGAGTACCTGCCGAATGGCAGGGGTAGGGTTAGAAATTCATTAAAACCGCAGAGCCGTCACACTGTGGCGGCTCTACAATCTACAAGACCCCCTCAATCCCCCAAGGGGGAAGATCTTGGGATAATTTGGAGATTAGATAAGATTAAAAAGTCTATGCTCTATCTTCTATGTTCTTAAAATCTATTCTTGCTACTTGCTACTAACAAAAACTTTCTGCGCTTTGTCACCTACTTTCACAATGTAAACGCCGCAGAGCGAGCCGTTTTGGCGTGTTACATCGATGCCAAGCACGGTGTAAATACGCATATCGTCGGCACCATAGATGCGCCCATTGGTGGCAAAAATGGCGGGCTCGGTGGTGGTAGTCGGCTGTTCGATGGCAGTGGCGGAGCAAGAGGCGTTCAGCACTACATTTTTAATCTCCCAGCAAGTGCCTTCGGAGGCGGTGGCAGCCACATATTTGAAAGCAAAGCGCATACCTTTTGCCAAAAATTCGGCAGGAATGTCAATGTTGCCCGAATTGACGAATGTCCAGTTGTTGCCAGCAGGGTATGTTGGAATGGTTGTCTGCGTCCAAGTGGCAGCCGACGGCTCACCATCGACATAGTTGGTCGAGAACCATAGGGTTTGTATCGTCTTTTGGTCGCCTGTGCCTTTGTTGGCCGTATGGTCGAAGGAGAGCGTTGCGTATTGGTGTTTCGATAGGTCGAAAGCAGGCGATATGAGCCAATCTTCGTTGTTGTCGGAGCTAGTGCCATTCATTCTTGCGTAGTGGTATTTTGTGTCCACATACCAATCGCTGGTGCCGCTCACATTTATCGACGAAAATTCGCCCAACGACGAGTAGAATGTTTCGGAAAAGTTTATCTCTTGGCACACATCATCGCCACCATCGCCACCATCACCGTCGCCGTCCGAGGTCAGTTTCAAGCCAATCATATAGGGATCGTGGTCGGAGTAGCGGTAATCGGAGTTGTAGGCTGCACCGCTGCTGCACGAGGTGCAGATGTGATACACAGCGGCTCCAGTTATTTGTGCCGCCATTGCGCTATTGGCAAATGCGTGGTCGATAAGTTGCGCTCCGTTGTAGCAGTGCGAAGTGGCCGTAGAATCGTAGCGCAGCAGTTGTTCCTCATAGCCCGCATCGACAAGCAGTTGCAGCGGCTCTTCTCCCATCTCGCAGTTCAGGTCGCCCACTATCAAGATGTCGGGGTCGGCGGTGATGGTCTTCATTTTGTTTATCAAATCGGTGGCTTCCGACACACGCTTGGAGTTGCCTTGGTCATCGGTGTTGTCTTTGGCTTTGAAGTGGTTCATACTCAGGGTGAAGCGTTCGCCCGTAGCCAACTCTTCGAACATCTGGTAGCGCATGGTGTATTTGTAGTAGGTCTGCGATGTGCTGGCGTTGTTAGACCCAATGGTTTTCACCTTGTCGGTACGATAGATAAAGCCCGATTTTACAAAGGAGTAGCCATTGTCCGAAATGCCATCGGCAACATAGGCGTAGGGTTTGTCGCTGGTGCGCCCATTGAGCGAGTCGGTAATCACTTGCAGCGAAATTTCGTTGGCTTCCAATTCGCACATGGCAAAGATGTCGGCATCGATAAAGCAGAACACATCGGCAATTTTCGATGTTTTCGTTTGAAGGCATTCTAAATCGCTGCAATCGGATTTACTGGCACTGGAGTAGTTGATAAAATAGTTGCGCAAGTTTTGGGCGCACACCACCAGCGTAGGCTCGCCTATATTGGGCAGTGCAATGGGCAGTGCAGGTTCTACTTCGTCGTTTTGCCCCACGATTTTCACATTTTTCACCTGCCAAGTGTCGGCTGCCGTTTCGGTAGATTTATAGCGGAACGCAATTTTTGTGGCGTTGATTGGCAGCGAAATCTCTCCCGAAGAGAAATAAGTCCAATCTCCAGCGGTCGGATAGGTGGGAATCATTACTTTTGTCCACTCCGAAGCGTCGAAAGTTGCGCTCGGACTAACGGCGTAGTAAACCTGAAACTCCTCGTCCACCGTGCCGTTTTGGTATCTGGCCGCATGGTCGAAAGTTAGGGTCGCCGTGGTGCAATTTGCCAAATCGAAAGCGGGCGAAATCAGCCATGCTTCACTAGCATTGGCCGAGCCGCTAACATAAGCACTCGCCGCCATACAGCCATAAGTTGTGTTTGCTTTCCAAATGTAACTCAAACTGCCCGATTCAACATTTTCGATAGTAAACGCACCCTGCCCCGAGGCAAAGGTCTCGTTGAGAATCTCTTTCTCTGCTCCATGAGCCAGCGTTGTAGCGCACAAGGCGACTACGAAAAGGAGAATTTTTGTGTGTTTCATGGGAAAATAGTTAAAAAGTTAAAAGTCTATAAAGTGTGTAAAGTAAAAAGTGTTTGGTTGTTTGTGGATTTGATTATTTTTGGTTGATTAGTTGATGAGTTGATCGGTTGATTGGTCGTTGAAAAAGTTGATAAGTTAAAAGGTTTAAGGAGTCGAAATTATTATTCATTTTTCATTGTTAATTATTCATTTGGGGGGTCGTCGCCCCTTTTCCCATTTTCCCCGATAGGGGGAAAGGCACGCGACCAACAATTCCGCCTAATTCATAATTCAAAATTCTTAATTATAACTTGCTGATTATCAGCAAGTTGCCACTCCCCCCATTTCTGGAAGAGAGGGCAGAAAAGTCTGCATTGGGGGCGTTATTCTGCCACAAAGATAGGACTATTTTTTCAGAAAAGCAACTTTTACGAGTTAAAAAGTACAAAAAACGCGAGTTTGTCCACCGCTATGCAATAATTTTTCACAAAAGGGGCCGTTTTTTTGAGGGGAGAAAAATTTCTGATTTCTGGTTTCTAGTTTCTCAAAATTGCTATCGCAATTTTGTTTCTAAGTTTCTCTGTTCCTAATTGTTGCATTTGAAATTTGGTTGTAGTCCCCTTTCCCGTTTCCCCCGAAAGGGGAAAAGCCTTCGTTTAATTATAAGTTAAGAATTTAGAATTATGAATTATCTGCGTTCCGAAACGCCGTCCATTTTCAATTAAGGAATTGGAAATTAGATAATTGAAAAATCTATGTTCTATGCTCTATCTTCTATGTTCTTAAAAATCACTCCTAATTCCTCACTCCTAACTATTTCTCATCGTCTGGCACAGCGTCCCATGTGTTGTGGGTGATGCCAGCCATGCGACAGAGGCGGCTGTGTGCTTCGTTGCGGAGGCGGTTCACCTCGTCGCCGCGCGGCTGTGTGCAGTCAGGCACGATGGGCGCGCCTATTTCGACCTGCAACAGCGGCAAATTTTTCTTGCCAAACAGGCGATAAATGCCAGTGCGTGGGCGGTAGGTGATGGCGCACGGCACCAGCGGCATGTGGTATTTGTAGGCCATGGAGAATGCGCCTTTGCGGAAGGGGCGCAGCGGCTTGTAGAAGTCCCAACGAGCGGCTTCGGGAAAGATGTGAAACCAATAACCGCGGCGGTGGAACTCGTCGAAAGCGGTGTTGAATTTTTTGAGCGCACCCCAACCTACCTCGTGCGACGGAATGGGAATGCCGCCGACCACACGCAGAAAAAAGTTGTTTTTGGTCGAAAAGTTTGGAGCGAACATCGGGATACGCGTGGTGTGTTTGGCGCGCACAGCCAGCAGCACGCACGGACAGTCGAGTTGATACATGTGGTTCGCCACGGTGATTGCGCCGTTTTTCAGCACATCTTTGTATTTTTTCAGATTTTCGCGACCTTTGATGCGCAGCCCCATCTGTATGGTCAGTTTTATGCGTAGCCCGATTTCGAGCAGCAAAATCCACATCGACCAGTTCAAAAAACGGAATTTGAACGAATCGTCGAGATAGGGATAATGCTCGTCCACCTTCACATCGCGGTCGTACACAGGCTTGTAGAGATGTTCGTAGGGGTCGTTTTCGGGATAATCGATTCCAACATCGGGAATGTAAACGCCCGCCTCGGTTTGCAGATTTTCGTAACGCTTATTGGTCATTTTGTGCTGTTTTTTAGTCGTTTTCGATCAGAAAAAATTGCGCTCCAACGGCGCATGCGCTGGCACCATCGGTGTCGTTGCGGTCGCCGACGAAAAGGCAGTCGGCAGGCGACACTTGCAGCCGCTCTACCACCTGCGCAGCCGCCTGTGCCGATGGTTTCAAACCGCCCAACTCGGGAGCGGCGACTACAAAATCGAACAGTTGCGGAGCAAGCCCCAAGGCGTGCAGTTTTTCGGCCACGCAGCCGTAGTCGGAATAGACCGCCACAGCGATTTTGCGCCGACGACACGCCTCGATAAACGCCTTCACCCACGCTCGCTGGCGATAGGCGCGCCGCAACACACGCACCATGGCGGGCATATAGCAGCGAAAATACCACCAGCATGCCAATCGCGGCGAAAAGAGGCGTTTTTCGGCCATTTTTTTGAAAAAATGGATGTAAAATTCTAGTTCAGAGCCAAAAAATTGCCCTCTCAACGCTTTGCGTGTGCGCTGTTCGGCAGCGAGAAGCGGCAAAAAAAGCAGTTGCGATGCAATCAGCCGTGCCGCCAAATGGCGTTTGTTGTAGAGCGTGCCATCGAGGTCGAGCACCACGGCTTTTACCCTGTCGTTGAGTGCGTCAATTGGCTCCATTGCGGCGTTGTTTGCGGCGTTCGGCACGACGCTCTTTGCGTTCGTCGAGGCGTTTTTTGCGCTCGGCACGGCGCTGGTCGATGCGGTCGTCCATAGTGTGCGCATTCTCCATAACACGGTCTGCCCAGCGGTTGTAGCCAGTTTCTAAACGCTCCAACAGACTGAATTTGTTGCGGCGTTTTTCGTCCTGCATCAGCAGATTGAATTTGAACTGCCCATCGCGGAAACCGTCGCGCAAGCAGGCCGCCTTGAAGCGTGCGTAGGCATTGTTGAGCAAAATGTGCGCTTGTGGGTCGTGCAGCCGAAACGAGGCGCGCTTCGACTCGTATTCGACATTGATGGCACGCAGCCGCGCATCGACCACCTGCGTAAAGTCGTCGGCCGCTTTTTGCGTGATATTCTCATCGACAAATTCGTAGTAGAAATGATAGCGCGAGTCTTTTACATCGGCAAAACCGACAAAAAATTTGGTTTTCACGCCTGTTTCGCGCTCCGCCTCGTGCACCGCCTGAATAAACTGCGGTTCGTAGAGTTTTTCGCCTGTCATCGACACAATGCCGTTCACCTTCGACACCATGTGCACCGTGGGCGTATTGCGGAACTTGCCGCCCACCTCTACAAGGTCGTTCATGTTGTAGCGGTAGAGTCCCGAATAGGTGGTTACATAGGCGCAATAGCGTTTGCCCTGCTCCAATTCGTCGATTTGCAAAAAGTGTTTGTGCGGACTGTCCAACTCCTCTTCTGCCACAAATTCGTAGTAGTGAAAATGCGGGAAAAGCACCGATTCGTTGCTGTCGTCGAGCGCAAAGCCAAAGCGACATTCGGTGGCGATGTAGCCCAACTCCTGATAGTAGGTGCGCTCCCAGTCGAAAGCGTCCATGTACTTGTCCATATAGACTTTGGTGTTGCCGCATTTCCATGTGGAGAGGTATTGCAGCAACGGCCAATAGTGCTTCGGTTCGAGTTTGCCGTACTGGCGCAAAATCTGCCGCAACTCGTCGGCGCGTTCGGGGCGTGGCTGCATATAGCGTTGCAGTTCGTTGCGTATATCCTCCTTAATATCAAACGATTGGCTCAATGTACCAAGTTCGATGTCGTGTATCAGTTCGTCGGTGTGTTCGTCCACCGTGCGCATCAGTTCCAATATGGTCGATGGGTTGGCGGTTGCCCAGAGCGTTACATCGCGGTGCTGCAAGGCGAGGCGCATCAGTGTGTAGTTGCGTGCGGCGTAATCCTCGATCGACATCACCGAGGCGGGCGCAACATAGTGTTTTTTGATTATCGACGGAATATCGCGCACCAATACGCCGCTCACCGAGCCGAAAAGTGTGCCGTCGGGTGCGTAGCCTTCCACCTCTTTGCCCACGATTGGGAAGATGTGTCCGCCAAAAATGCGACTGCGGTGTTTCACAAAATTCCAAGTCCAGATGTGCGACATTTTGCCGTAAACATCTTTCAGATATTTGTGCGTCATCGGAATCCATTTCGGCTCGCTGGTGGTGCCGCTGGTGGTGGCATACATATCGGGCTTTCCAGGGAATAGCACATTCTCTTCGCCGTGTTTATGGCGTTCGACATACGGCCGCAGCGTCTCGAAACTGTCGTTCACAGGCACATATTGTTGATAGAGATGAAACAGATCGGCGGCGTTGGTGGTCTGCAAAATGATGTCGAAATGGTGTTCGCGCCCATACACCGTGTCGCGCGATAGGGTCAAAATGTCGCGCAGGGTCTTTTCGGCGGCGTGGCGTGAGTGGCGGCTCCAAAATTTCAGACGCAATGTCTGGCTGCCTCCCACAAGGAAAAGCATGAAATTGATGAGTCGCGGGCGTGGCAACGATTTGCCAGTGGAATCGATATATGTCTTTTTTATCGCCATAAAATCGAAATTTTTGCGCACAAAAGCGTGCGGCGTTTTTTTTTATCGTTGTGCGGGATTTGTAATCCGTTCTGTTGGGGATTTGTTGATTTGTTGATTTGGTTATAGCCCCCTTTCCCATTTCCCCCGAAAAAAAATCATTGAATTATTGAATCATTGAGTTATTTTCTAACCCCTCCGCTTCGCTCGTCCCCTTGCAAAGGGGACAGGTTCGCGTTCCGAAAAGCCGCAATTTTCAAATCTTCAAATTTTCAAATCTTCAAATAATTAAAATGACTTACGAAAGTTGGAAACACTACTCGACGACAAGTTGCTTGAACTTGGCGTGCCGTTTTTCGTCCTGCAATAGCAGATTCAGTTTGAACTGCCCATCGCGTGCGCCTTCGGCAATACATTGCGCTTTGAATTTCTCGAACGACTGCGCCACCAAGCGGAATGTTTTCGGGTCTTTCACGCGGAACGAGGCGCGTTTGGCCGCATACTCGATGTTGATCTCTTTCAGCGTGTCGTCCACCACTTTGGTAAAGGCTTCGGCCTGCGCTTGCGTGGTGTTTTGGTCGGCAAATTCGTAGTAAAAATTATACGCCGATTCGGCCAAATCGGCAAATCCGATGAAGAAATGCGTCGTCAAGCCCGTCTGCTTCTCGGCCTGATGCACGGCGTTGATAAATTGGGCTTCGGCCAGTTTTTCGCCCGTCATGGTTACAATGCCGTTTACCTTCTGAATGAGGTGTACCGTGGGCGTATTGCCAAAAAATTCGCCAACTTCCACAAGGTCGTTCATGTTGTAGCGGTAGAGCCCAGCAAAAGTGGTTACATAGGGGCAGTAGCGTTTGCCTTTTTCCAATTTCCAAAGTTGGAGAAAGTGCTTCGTGTCGCTTTCGAGTTCCTCTTCGGCCACAAATTCGTAGTAGTGAAAATGCGGAAAAAGCACGGTGTTGTTCGTGTCGTCGAGCACCAAGCCGAAGCGGCACTCCGAAGCAAAATAGCCGAACTCTTGGTGCAGCATCGTATCGGGGAACGAGTGGGCAAATTTTTCGACATAGACATGCGTGTTGCCGCACTTCCAAGTGTTCAAAATCTGCAAGTTAGGCCAATAGTGCTTGGGCAGCACTTGACCGTATTTCGCCTTCAACGCACGCAGTTCGGCGGCGCGTTCGGGGTTCGGTTTCAGGTAGGGACGAATATCCTCGCGAATCCAGTCGGGAATGTTGAGTTCGGCTTTCAGCGTGCCCTGCTCAATGTCGCGGCAATAGTCGTTGAAATAGTCGTTCACATTGTTCTGCATCTCGACAATGGTCGATGGATTGGCGGTAACCACCAGCGTGATATTGCGCTCGATGCCCATGCGCATGATGGTGTAGTAGCGCGCGGTGTAGTCCTCGATGGCAAAAACCGATGCAGGCGATGCGTAGAGTTTTTTCACAAATTTGGGGCAGTCGCGCTGTGTAACGCCGCTCACCGAGCCGAAAAAAGTGCCGTCGGGCGCTTCGCCCTCTTTTACCTTGCCCACAATCGACACAATTTTGCCAGTGAACACTTTCGGCCGATTTTTGATGAAGTTGAAGAGCCACACCTTGGTCATTTTGCCGTAGATGTTGTTCAAGTATTCCGCCGTAATTGGCACCCATTTTGGCTCGCTGGTGGTGCCGCTGGTGGTGGCATACATCACTGGTTTGCCGGGGAAAAGCACATTTTCTGTGCCGTGTTTATGCTTCTCGACATACGGCCGCAAATCTTCGTAGTCGTTCAGGCTCACCAGTTTCTGATAGCGCGCATAGAGTTCAGTGTCGGTTGGTGCAGCAAGAATTTCGGCGAAATGGTGTTCGCGTCCATACTCGGTATCTTTGGCGTAGTTGAGAATTTGGCGCAAGGTGCGCTCGCTCGTTTTACGCGGGTCGCGCGAAGCCTTTTTCAGTTTCAGATACTGGATTCCGCCCGCAACACCAAGCAAAAAATTCGGAACAAAAGGACAATTTGTATCTTTCATCGCTGTCAATTATAAGAAAGTGTGCCAAACAGGTGCAAATTCACCTCTGCTGGTAGGCGGTGCAACAAATGCGGTGCTATTCAGTCGCTACCAACCAGCGTTAAGTCTTTGATTTTCAGTAAGAAGCCGCCACTGCACCGCCTTTTGGGCGACTTCGGCTTATTTTTGCAAAGATAGACTTTTATTTGCGAACTGCCAAAAGCGGCGATGCGTTGCGCTGTTCAAAACTATTCGGTGCGGCACGCAATAAAAACGCAAAACGGTCGTTTTATGAGTAAACAAACCAAAAATCGATGCGCCTATGGCAAAAAATTCTACCACTTTCGAAGTTGGCATGCCAGCCGCCACGCCAACGACACTAACTCCGCGCAAACAGACGCTGCAAACCATCTTGGCGTTTGCCGCAGCCTACCACGCCGAAGTGTTCAACGACACGCTACTGGAGTTCATTCTAAACTAAAAAAAAGCCGCTTGTGCGGCTTTTTTTGGGGGTGCGAAGTACGAAAGCAGGAACGCACCGCGTGCGTCCGAACATTTTTTAATGCTTCAAAATTCTCCCTATCGCAACAAGTTATAGTTTCCATTTAGAAACGCAATTTTATAGTACTGAAAAACGCTCGATCCTCCCTGTGGAGGATACCCTCCACAGGGAGGATCGAGCGGCGTCCAAAACAAATGCAATACAAAAAACAGGAGAGGATTTGTGTCTCTCCCAAAAATCAGTTATTTTTGTATTGTTATGAGTAAACAACTAATTTCAGAACAAAGGTA
>CAVKTI010000039.1:0-23514 GCA_963659365.1 Acutalibacteraceae bacterium
TTAACGAACAAAGCCAACTCCCAGCGCGTACCTGTCCCCTTTGCAAGGGGACGAGCGGAGCGGAGGGGTTGGAAAGCAACAAAATAATTGAACTCAAACCCTACCCCTGCTTACGCAGGTACTCCCCTTGAAAAGGGGAGAGGGCAGAAAACAACAACTTGAGTGCAATAAAAAAACACTTAACGAACAAAGCCAACTCCCAATGCGTACCTGTCCCCTTTGCAAGGGGACGAGCGCAGCGGAGGGGTTGGAAACCAACAAATAACCACGACTATGACTAAAACTACCACTATGAAAACAACCATTACCACCAACACCAACCGCAATTTGAAATTGCGCAGCAGCGCACTGCGCTACTGCGCACTCGCACTACTACTCACTCTCGCCATAGGTAAGGCGTGGGGATTTGATAACACTACAAATACATTAACATCTTCAGCATTTCCTAGTTCGTGGACTAAAACAGCAACTCCAGGTAATAAATATACGCCACTTAAATCTGGAGAATATATTTTGACTGATGAAGTTTGTTTGAATGCGATATCAAAAATTGTCATTACTGGTCGTTACTATGGTGGTAGTGGAACTACGGCTAAAATTCAATT
This sequence comes from Acutalibacteraceae bacterium, assembly GCA_963659365.1. Classification (GTDB taxonomy): domain Bacteria; phylum Bacteroidota; class Bacteroidia; order Bacteroidales; family Paludibacteraceae; genus W0P28-013. The sequence continues at coordinate 606 of CAVKTI010000039.1, forward strand.
TGAATGGATTGAAAGCGAAACAGGAACTTCTGTCGTTTTAGGCTCATTACAACCTACAAGCAGCAGCGAATCAGTATCGTATACACTTTCTACTTTTACAAATACACCAACCGCTAACAAAGAGGGAAAAATTAAAATTACTGCACCTAATGCTAGTTCTTCAAAATATGCGGGTATAGCATCTATTACTGTAACATTTACAACTGGCAATTGCTCCACCTGCACTGCGCCAACTTTCACTATTGCTGATAAGACGATTTCGGTGGACGAGGGTATGGTAGATTTTGCTGATTTGACGATAAATAACGGCGGTAGCAGCGGCGCAATTACCTATGCACTCGCAAGCGATGTTTCGGAGGACGATGCTGCGATAGATGAGTCTGGTTTTTATGGCTACACCGCTGGCACCTACACCGTTACCGCTACGATGGCGGCGGACGAAACCTACTGCGAGGCAACCACTACATTCGATATCACGGTTACAGCCAAGGCCCTCGAGCCGCTGGCGACGCCTACGGGGCTTGCGGAGGCGGACATTAACGCCACCTCGGTTACGCTCTCGTGGAGCGCGGCGGCACATGCTACTGGCTACATGGTTACCTATACCGACGAGGCAGGCTCGGCACAAACCGTAGAGGTAACGGGAACTTCTTGCACGCTTACAGGCCTTAAGCCCGAAACCACATATCTCTGGACGGTGAAAGCCCTTGGCGACAACTCCACCTACGGCGACTCCGACGAGAGCACCACACGCTCCTTTACCACCGCCGCACTGCCAAAATACACCATCACTTGGAGCAACAATGGCGGCACACACGCCACCACCACCATAACCCAAGGCGCGGCGGTAGGTACGCTGCCCAGCACGCCCACCTCGTGCAGCACCACCTACGCCACCTTTGTGGGGTGGTATGCCAGCGCAGCGGGCAGCGAAAGCAGCCCCAGCACCGACGCCCCCGCCACGCCAGTAACCGCCGAAACCGTACCCGACGGCGATGTAACCTACTATGCGGTGTTTAGCGATGCCACAGGGAGCGGAAGCAGCGATTCGGAGTGGACATTGGTAACTTCGGAAAGCGACCTTGTAGCAGGTGCTACTTACACTCTTTCATCTTCTTCTACGAGTAGCGGAAATGTTTTGTCAGCAAAGCAAGACAACAACTATAAGGCGGCGAGTTGGAGTTCTACTACGCCACTCAAACTTACTTTGGGAGGTTCTACTGGGGCTTGGACTTTGTATGATGTTACCAATTCTGGTTATCTGTGTGCGGCTTCTTCCTCAAATAATTATCTCAAAACACAAACTACCAACGATGCGAATGGGCAATGGACAATAACTTTTTCTAGCAATGCGGCAACTATAAAAGCACAAGGGAACAACACAAGAAATCTGTTAAAATATAACACAAGTGCTACTGTTTTCTCGTGTTATTCGTCTGGGCAAAGTAGTGTTTACATATTCAAAAACAATTCTGGCACCGCCGCCAGCGGCTACATTTCATCCTGCTGCAGCGATGCAGCGGTGGTAACGGTTACGCCAGCGGCCATTTCGCTCAACCTTGGCGAAAGCGGCACAGCCAGCACTACTGTCACCTGCGCACAAACAGGCGGCGGCACTGGCTCGTGGAGTTACAGCGTAAGCCCCGAAACAGCCTCGTTCAATGGCACAAACTTCACCGCTACGGCGGCGGGCACCTACACGGTTACTGCCACCTACACCGAAACCTGCGCCAAGAGCGGCAGCGCCACCATCACCGTGCTGGCTACGCCAGTGGTGAACATCTCGCAGGGCGGCACGCTGGCCATTGCAGCGGCGTGTGGCAGCGATACCAAAAACCAAACCGTTACCCTAAGCGGCTATAATCTTACAGCGGGTGTTACCGTAACATCGAGCAACGCGGCTATAAAAGTGGCCACCGCCGCCGATGGCACTTACGGCAGTTCTGCCACCTACACCGCCACCAGCGGCAAGGTGAACACACCCATCTATATACAGGTAACTGCGCTTGCCGGAAGCACCGACCCCATCAGTGGCACGCTCACCATCAGCAGCACAGGCGCTACAAGCCAAACATTGGAAGTGAACGCCACCGTAACCTGCGAGCAGAAGACGCTGACCTACAACGCCAACGGCGGCAGCAACCCACCAGCGGCGGTGGACTGCTATGTAAACGCCAGCGTGCCTCTGCCTGCGCAGGGCGACATGGTGGCTCCCGCAGGCAAAGTGTTCGTCGGCTGGAATAGCGACAAGAACGCCACCACGGCACTCACCGCCTACACCATGCCCAGCAGCGATGCCACGCTCTACGCCATTTGGCGCGATGCCAACTACACCATCGCTTGCACCCAGCCCGACCAGATAACCACGCAGGCTGGCACGGCCAAAACCGCCACCGCCACCGTTACCCTCAACGACGAGAGCGGCTTTGCCATAGGCAGCGTGAGCGGTGCGAATGCCAGCATGTTCACCGTAACCAAAAACAGCGACGGCAGCGGCATTATCGTTACCTTTAACCCGCCCACTGGCACGGCCGAAGGCGACTACACCGCCACCGTCGTGCTCACTGGCACGCTGGGCGGCAAAACCTGCCCCGTAACCCTGCGCGGCACAGTTACCACGCTGGCCGCACTGGCGTGGGTAAACTATGCCGAGGCTTATTGCTATGATACCGACGATGAGCTTGAGATTCCTCTCGATGGCGCACTCTACAAAGATGGTGCACTGGTAACCACAAACCCCGCCTTTGGCAACAATGTGGTGCTCACCGACCTAACGCTTGGCGCTACGGTAACTGTTACCGCCATAGCGAGCAGACAAACAACCACCAGCCCAGCGTATGCCAAACTTCTGAAAGCCAACATGACCCTTGGCCACACCTACCGCCTTACCTTTACCAACGATTCGCTCTTGACCAACGCCGAAGGCACGCCCTACACCGGTGCCACCTGCGAGTTTACCATAAAGAATTGCGAAGCCATTACCGTGCTGCCCGCCTGCCCTGTAACCACCACCGGCTTCACCGCCAACTGGGAAAACGCTGGCTGCACCGGCACACAAACGCTGAGCGTGTACCAAAAAAGTGAGGCGCAGATAGCGAATGAGGTGTTTACTTCTACAACTACCTTTACTGGTGGTGAAATTTATCAGTATGGTAAAATCAAAGATGGTGTATGGACTGCCGCAACGAATAATTCGCCCTCCACAGATACATACGGAGTTAAAATGTCTGTTGCTTTATATTCGCCTACATTTACTACTTGGGAAAGCGATTTGGCTACGACCGACGAGATGACTGTTACCGTGAAAGCATACAATGGGACAGGTAACGGTCAGACATTGACTGTTTCGGTGGTTGCTGCGGCAGGTGGCACAAACCCAACCAAGAAATCAGTTACTATCAATGGTGCATCAGCAGACGAAATAAAGAGTTCTAGCATTGCTTCCAATAATTATGGCGAGTTTACTTTTACCCTTTCGGGTGTAAGTGCTTCGGATAGATTCTATTTTAAGCAGAGTGGTAGTAGTGGCAATTTTAGATTCCATTCCGTCACCATCAAAACGCTATCGAAGTCGAATGAGCAGAACCTCCCGGTGTCTTGCTCCGCCACCGAGCAGGCGGTGAGTGGGCTCGCCCAAGGGCAGACCTACTACTACACCGTGGGCAGCAGTGCCGAGCAGAAGGTAACCCTGCGCAGTGCCACCCCAGAGGTCGATTTCGACCAAGCCAAACTCTCGATACAGAGCAACGATGGCCTATGCGCTACTGGCACAGTGCCTGTGGCTGGCACCAATGTGGCGGCCTGCTCCGACGACATCAGCCTCACCCTCAGTGGCACCAATGCCAGCCTCTTCAGTGTGGACCGCAGCGCGCTCACCTACGATGTAACCACAGGCACCATAGGCGGTAGCGTGGCGGTAACCTACTGCCCCGGCACCGAGCGCGGCACACACACCGCCACACTCACACTCACCGCTGGCGGCACCGCCTATCCGCTGGAACTCGAAGGCACCTCGTGCAACAGTTACTCCCCCAACGCCGCCACCACAGGCGCCACCTATGCCATAGCCAACCTTGGCAGCGCCATGAGCGGCACCATAAAACTGACCGACCTCGGCAATGGCAAAGAAAGCGTACTCAACAATGGCGGTTTCGAAAACGGCGTAACTACGGGCTGGGAATCGGCATGGAATACCAAACTCACCGTAGAACAGTCGTCCACCCAAAAGCACAGCGGCAGTTATTCGCTGTACGCAACTGGGAATCCTAGCACACTCCGCACGATAGGCGATGACAAGTTTGCTTGTGTATATAGTAATTTTCAAGATCTTGATGGCTCTTATGCGGTTACATTCTATGTCTATTTGGAAACCAACGATGATGCGAAATTCTATTACGGATTTGCAAATTCAGACAATAAAATTGTTGCTTACGAATCCAAGGAAGTGAAAAAATCACAGTATAAGCAGTGGATCGAAATATCAAAAACTTTTGAAAATATTTCGGGCAAACTATCGCTGTTTATTGGTCGGAAAAACACAAGTTCCTTCCATAAATTCTACCTCGACGATGTGGCACTTTGCAAAACCAGTGCTGGTGGCGAACAGACCTACTCGTTTAGCAACACCGCCACGCCCACTATGGACAACCTCTGGCCGGGGCATACCTATTCGTACTCCATCACCAATGGTGCTACGGGCTGCGAATATGGGCCGTTCACCTTCACCACCCAAGACTCCACCATCACGCCTACCATCACGGTAGAGTCGCCGCTCGAAATCTCCTGCCAAACAGGCAAAACCGTATCGGTCATCACCGTGGTCGAAACACAGTGGTGCACCGCCGATGTGCTGGTAGAGAAGAGCAGCGACAACTGCACAAACTGTGATGATTGCGACAACTTCACCATCGACAAAACGCAGTTGAGTTCGCAGGGCGGCACACTGAAAATCACCTTTGCGGCTGGTGCCGATGTGTCGGACCTCACGTACCATTGCAACCTTGTGTTCACTTCGGGCGATGCTACTGCTACGATGAACCTTGTCGGCATTATTTCGGCTGGTAGCGACCCCTCGGAGCCGCTCATCGAGGTAGTCGATATCGACACCACCATGATGACCGTAGAACACAACATCGAAGGCACCGACAAGGTAGAGATAGTGCTCAACCGCGAATTGACCGAAGACGAGATAACGAAGAATGTGGGCTACGAACTCTTCTTCTCGAAATACTACGAAGCCTCCAGCACCGTGAAACTCTGGGCGGTCTATAACCCAACCAACGACATCATCGACCTAACTGGCACCTATGTGTGGATAGGCTCGAACGGCAACAACTGGAGTACGAAATCGATGTGCGACCTGTCGGCACTCGGCAACTACGAAACGGGCAAAATCTACCCCAACGAAGAGTTGATAGTCTATGCCAGCGACGGCAGAGGCGCGATACTCAACTGCGCCCGCGCCAGCACCGACATGAGCAGTTGGTTCGGTAAGGAGTCAGCAGGAAACTACGCACTCTCGTTCGACGGCAACGATGCACTGGCACTGATGCGTTCCGAAAAGAACCCACGCTACAGCGGCAAACTGTCGGACGGAACGCGGCAGTCGTGGACCTACGAACTAGAAGAGGGCGAAAACCCACTCTCGTGGCGCTACATCGACTATCCGACCTTTACCTTTAGTGCGAAAGGCGCACCCATCGCCGGCAGCGACACCGTTCGCTACCAGATGCTCGACCTGATAGGCGCACGCAAAGCCTCGAACCAACCCGACAACTCGAAGTGCGCATCTCCGAAATTCTCGGCAGACCAAAGCGGCGACGAGGCAGGTTGGAATGCAAAAATAGGTAAAGACATGAATGGCAAAACCACAGGCAGTGTCGGCGGCACCTACGATGTGCTTTCGACCAACCGCTGCTTGCTGGTGCGCTCCAAAGAGGTGAAATCGGGCTCCGAGGCCGCTGTAACGAATTTGGGCGACTTCTACACGCTGGCTAACGAGTGGCAGGGCGCGTATGTGCCCAGCGCGTCGAGCGACAAAGAAGATGAGGTTTCGTGCAAAAACTTCGCCTTTGTGGGCGGTTTCGACTATGCCAACTACTACTCTTCGTACACGCCTCTCACCGAGGGTTCGTACACATTCGTGCTGAACCCCGTAGGCGATGATACATGGATAACCAACGATTTCGTCAGCCTGACCGACTACACCTGCAAAACGCTGCTCATCGAGTGCGCGAAATACAGCAATGTAAACGGCGTAGAAGTGCGCGAAGTGAAAGCCTCGACCGAATACAAAGTGCCGATTATTATCAATTACAACACCAACACCACTAACGAAAAGAAATTCGGATTTGCTGGTGATACCTGCAAGATGTGCGATGTGGTGATTCTGTCGGGCAAACGCCTCGACCATGTAGCCAATGGCCACCAGCAGTTCCGCAATGTGAAGACCTTCCCCGGCGGCAACTTCAGTGTCAATGCAGGGCAGACATTTACGGTGAAAAACCTCGAAATGCAGGCCAAAAACGACACCGTGTCGTTTGCTACCGTCGATGGCACGCTCACCGTTTCGGACTATCTGGTACACGAAAAGCGTATCGACTCCAAAAACTGGTACTGCTTCTCGCTGCCCTACAAGTGCAACATGGCCGCCATTCGCCAACTGAACGGCAAGAGCCTCGGCACATACGGTCAAGACTGGTGGATTCAGTACTACGACGGTGCTGCGCGCGCCGCAACTGGCACTTGGAACAGCGATGGCACAGGCTACAACGGCGCTACTTACTGGACGATATTCGAAAGTGCCAACAACACGCTCGAAGCCAACCAAGCCTACCTGATAGGCATTGGCGGCATCAACGAGGGCAACCGCCTGAAAACCGTCTATTTCCCACCAGTGAATAGCACAGTCTCCTACTCTGAGCAGGGCGAAGACATAAAGACGCTTGCTGTGCAGCCATACCCTGTCACCAGCCACACAGAAACCAAATACCAAAACGACCGCGGTTGGAACTTTATCGGCCACCCCTACATCTCGAATTTCAACCAAACGAAAAGTTCTAACGGTGTGAATGTGGACGAAGTGAAGATGGGTTACTGGACTGGCAGCGACTACAACGAAACTGACAAAGTGTATGTCAATCTGCCCATCAATGGCGTTCAGGACTACGACCAGCAACTGGCTTCCAATGTGGTACTCGAGCCGTTCAGAGGCTGCTTTGTGCAGGTGGCTGGCGACGCTTCGGCCACGCTTACCTTCGAAAAAATTGCGCGCGAACTGCCAGTGGCTGCTGCGCCGCAACTGCGCTCTGCCGCCCACGAACTGCACGCCGAAGTGCTGCTGCAAATAGCCGATACCGCTGGCAATAGCGACATCACAGGCATCTTGGTCGACGAACGCTACTCCGACAACTACGAGGTAGCCCGCGACTTGGTGAAGATGGGCAGCACCGCACAGACACGCCGCCCGCTAATCAGCACCTACATCACCGACGGCTCGCAACAAAAATTGGCATTCAATGCGCTGCCAGCCGCCTCGGCCAAACGCATTCCGATGTATATCTACACGCCAAAAGCGGGTAACTACACCATCGCTATCGACCGCAACCAAAGCGACCTGTCGGGCGTAACGGCTGTAACGCTCTACTATGGCGAATCGGTAGTGGCAAATTTGCTCGAATCGGACTACACCATCACCGCCAGCCGCCGCTCTACCAACAGCAACTACAGCATCACTGTGGAGCGTGTGGCGCAAGTGGTAACGCCTATCGACCAGCAAACCGACGGCATTGCGCCTATCGCCTACATCGACAATGGGGTAGTGCAGATAGACCAACTGCCAGCCCACGGCCGCCTGTCGGTAGTCGATGCGGTAGGGCGGCAACTTCACACGCAACCGCTCGACGGCCGCAGCACATACACGCTGCAAAATATGCCCGCTGGCGTTTACATGATAGTGATCGACAGCGACACACAACGCTACCTGTTGCGCACGATAGTGAAATAGAATTTTGAGGAAAACGAATCGAGAAACAATGCGAAATTATCGGAAAAACACTATGATAAACAAGAAGATAGTAAAAACTGCACTCAAAATACTGTTGCTTGCCGCTGGCATTGCAAGTTGTGTAGCCGCTGGCATCGATAGCAGCCGCCGTGTAAAAGAGGGCGAAGACGAAACGCCAGCCACTGCCATCAAGTCGTATTCGCACACCAAACAGTCGCTTGATGGCGGCAGAGCAACCTACTCGTCGCCAACGCTGCCGAGTAGTGTCGCTTCGGCATCACGCGTAAGCGCAACGCCACACAAAAGCGTCAGTCGCACCGCCACGCCAGTTGCCGCCAGCGGTTCGCTCTACGCCGTAGCCAAACCAAGCACATCGCAAATCGGTGGTGGCGGCAGCGGCTCGAGTTATGCGTCGGGCATCACCGCGTGCCCCTCGCAGTCGTCGGTGGCCATGGGCAGCACAGGCGCAACATTCTCGTTCCGCCAAACCGCCAAGCAAAGCACCACCTCGTATAGCAGCACCACCGTATCGCAGAGCGTCGTCATCGACGAACCCTTCTCCGACGGCAACAGCGGCATACAGCGCGTAAGCCCCGGCGGCGACACAGACCCAACCGACCCCGATATCCCCGAAGATAACACGCCCCTCGGCGGTGTCGGCGCACTCTTCGTCTGCGTCTTGCTCTATGCGTTATACAAAAAGAAGCAAGTAGCAAGAGAGTGTGAAAGTTTGTAAAGTTGAAAGTGTATAAAGTGAAAAGTGTATAAAGTTGAAAGGCTGAGCATCTCAAACATTCGATAAATTCAATGATTCAATGATTCGATAATTCTATAATTGACATTGTAGGGACGCACCGAGTGCGTCCGATGAAAAATGAATAATAAATAATGAACAATGAATAATGACTTAATTAGTTAATTTTCAGTCATTTAGTTAAAATTTAGCGACCGTTTTTTTTGCGACTATTATTCATTCTTAATTTTTAATTGAAATAGAACCCCTCCCCTGCTTACGCAGGTACTTCCCTTGAAAAGGGGAGAGGACTGAACCAACTTGGACGCGTACCTGTCCCCTTTGCAAGGGGACGAGAAAAACGATAGTTTTTCGGAGGGGTTAGAAATCAAATCAACAATTCAACAGTTCAACAATTCAACGCTTCAACGCTTCAACGACAACCTGAAACCAACACCAACGCGTTAAACTTATCAACTTATCGACTAATCAACGACCAAATAACCAAATCCACAGAAATTTATGAAAAAAACACTACTATCGCTTGTGGCGGTGGCTTGCGTGGCACTGAACGCATGGGCCGAAGGCACAGAATCGTTCGAAAACGCCCCCGAGAAAACTGAAATCGGCACATACACCTATACAGGCGATAATGGTCAAACTTGGACAATAATTGGCACAACCGATTACTATATTAGCGGATATGTAGGGGCAGTGCTCTATGCTTACAGCGAAAAAGGGTGCAGTATCACAGGCAATTTCAGCAGCGAGCAGTTGGCGCAAGGCGTTGGCATGGTATCGTTTCGCGTGAAAGCCGCTGGCGGTGCTTCAGCAGGGTGGGGCAACCGCAAATTTACCGTCGCAGTCGGTGGCGTGAGCGTACAAACCACGGTAACGATTCCCAATAGTTCGACTACCGTAACAGCAACAGCCGACATCAATCTGACGGCAGCGCAACTAACCAGCAGTTCGCAACTGAAAATCACGATGCAAGGCGTGGCAAGCGGCGAGTGCGGCTTCATAGTCGATGACCTCGCTTGGACATCGTATTCGGGACTTACCGACACGCCCACGATGACAGTTGTCGGCTACCAAGACCAAAACTCCAAAATCTACTGGGGCAGCGAGGTATTGGCGCAGTTTGCCTCCACCACCGAAAACGCCACTTTCTACTACACACTCGATGGCACTGAACCTACGCAGTCGTCTGCATCAGGCGAAAGCGTTTCGCTGCCGCTCGATGCCACTACCACAGTGAAAGCGATTGCCGTTACCGACGCCAAAGGCACGAGCGAAGTGGCGACCTTCAGCGTAACTACCGCCACAGGCGTGGTCAATGCTGCCGATGGCACTGCCACCCAACCCAACGCACGCTGGGCAACCACAGGCTCTATTTCAAAAATTACGACGGCATATTCGCCCACATCGACATCGGGCGTGCCGTATCTCTATCTGTCGAGCAAGGGTGCGACCATCATCACCGAAGATTATCTGTCGCCGCAAGCCTTTTCGCTCTACATTGGCGCAAAAACCAACATTTCGTTGAAAGTTTCGTTCCAAACAGGCAATTTCAAACTGGTCGATGGCACATACACTTGGCAGCCCGCCACCGCCGATTGGATTGAACTCGGCACATTCACAAGCAACAAATTGAGTCAAATGCACCGTGTCGATTTCACGCTGCCCGATTCCATCAAAAATAGCCGCGTGCGCTTCAAACTCTACAGCCAAAACGCTGCAAATATCGACGATATTACCACGGTAACGCGCGCTGCCGAAGCGGTGGGAACGCCCACCTTTTCGCAGGCGAGCGGCGATGTTGTGGCTGGCACATCTATCACGGTTGCCTGTCCAACTGCTGCCACGCTCCACTACCGCGTTAATAGCGGAGAGTGGCAAACCAGCACTGCCGATGCGGCCATCATCATTAACGCCAAAACGACCATTATGGCCTACGCCACGCAAGAGGGCAAGTTCGACAGTTACATCGCCGAAGCCACTTACCAACTGCCCACCACCAAATCGCCCGAATTTTCGAAAGCGTCGGGCAGCACGCTCTACCAAGGCGACGAAATCGTTATCTCGTCTGCCACCGACGGCGCAACCATCGTTTACCGCATAAACGGCGGCGATGAAAAATCGGGCAGCACGCCGCTCACGCTCACTGTCGATGGGCAAATCGACGCTATCACAGCCTATTGCACCTCGTCGGGCTTGATCGATAGCGACCCAGTAACCGTGCATTACAAGTCGGCAAAAGTGGAGAAACCGCAATGCAGCAATACCGCCGAAAATGTGTTGAAAGGCGACAAAATTCTGTTCTATTCCACTACCGAAAACGCCACGCTCCACTACCGTATCGACGACGGCGAGTGGCAAACAGCCACCAGCTCTACTAACATCACCATCGAGGGCTCTTGCACCGTTACGGCCTACGCCACCAAGGACAAATATCTGCCGAGCGATACGCTGACGCAGCACTACACCGTGGCTTTGGGGCAGTTGCCCACGCCTACGGCCGACCAACCGAGCGGAACGCTGCTCAACGCTGGCGACAAAGTGATAATCTCCTTCCAAAATGGCGCAACGCTCAATTACCGCATCAATGCGGGCGACTGGCAAATGGTTGAAAATCAGAACACTTATACGCTCACAATAAGCGAAAACAGCACCATCGAGGCGTATGCGTCGCAGCAGGATTATGTCGATAGCGAAAAGGCGACTTTCGTTTACCGCATCGCTCGCGGCAAGGTGGCGACACCCTATGTCGTTTCGGGCGCAACCGAGGTCGAAAGCAACCAGCAAATCAACATTAAAACCGATACCGAAGGGGCGAAACTCTACTACGACATCGACCATTCGGACAACTGGATTAACGGCTACTCGAAAATCACTTACAACATCACCCAACGAACCACCATTCGCGCCTATGCCGTGTGCGACGACTATTTTGCCAGCGACACGCTCGAAGTTACCTTCACCATCAAAACCACACCGACTGCCATTGCCGCCGTTGCGCAAGAGTTTGCGCTCTACACCGAGCAGCAGCAGATCGTTGTCGAGAATGCCGCCAACGCCGAAATCTCTATCTACACCGCACTCGGCGCACTTGTGTCGCAGCAGCGCATCGCTACCGATCGTGCGCTGTTCAGCGTACCTACCCGCGGCCTCTACCTCGTACGCCTCAACCAAAAACTCTACAAAATAACGCTGTAAATTTTTATAGGTGAGAGTTTATAGAAAATAGAAGATAGAACATAGATAGATCGTAGAGCCGCCACACTGTGACGGCTCTACTTATTGACAGATTTATTTGCTTCAACAATTCAACAGTTCAACGCCTCAATAATAACAAAGAAACTGCGCATCGCACTCGATGAGCGCGGTGGCAGAATTGTGCAGTTCTAACGAAAACTGGCTGTTATCTTATCGTCTTGGATTCGGCTTCTCTAAACGCTAACCTATAACCTTCTCGGACGCACTCGGTGCGTCCCTACATTCACACTTTCACACATTCAAACTTTCAAACTAATTTCGTACCTTTGCGGTATGAAATTGCACTATTTTACATACACAATAAGCGCAGTGCTGTTGCTGGCGGCGTGTGGGCGTGCGACTGCCCCAAACGACCGCGCAGAGGCGGATTCGACACTGATGGTGAGTTACGCCACGGGCTTTGCGGTGGACTATTTCGGTGATTACAAGCGAGTAACGATTAAAAATCCGTGGTCGGAAGGCGATATTTTGGCGACCTACTATTTGGTGCGCGCCGATTCGACGCAGACACCTGCCGACGGCTGCAAAATCCGCATTCCGATTGAGCGTATGGCGGTTACCTCGTGCACGCACTACGCATTTTTGGAGGCTATCGGCGAAATCGACGCTATCGTGGGCGTTTGTAATCCCGAATTGGCCTACAATGCCGCCATTCGCCAGCGGTTTGCCAATGGCGAAATCACTGCGCTGGGCGATGCGTTCAACACCAACACCGAGCGGCTGCTGGCACTGCACCCCGATGCGCTGATGATAGCCAGTTACAATCAGCAAGACGACAACTCGAAACGCTTGCAAACATCGGGTATTCCGCTGATTTTCAACAATGAATGGACGGAAAGTACCATGCTAGCGCGCGCCGAATGGGTGAAACTTGTGGCCGCCTTCTACGACAAAGAACTGCTGGCCGACAGTCTGTTTGCAGCCATCGAAAGCGACTACCACGCCGCCGCCGAAACCGCATGCGCTGCCACGCACAAGCCCACGGTGATGGCTGGCGGCAACTTCAAGGGCACTTGGTATATGCCAGGCGGACGCGGCTATATGGCGCAACTTTTTGCCGATGCAGGTGCCGATTATTTCTACAAAAACGATGGCTCAACGGGCAGTTTGCCGCTCAATTTTGAAACGGTGTTGCACAATTTTTCGCAAGCCGATGTCTGGCTGAATGCGCCCACCGCCACATTGGACGAACTTTTGGCCATGGACGCGCGCCACAAACTGTTCAAAGCCGCCAAAAATGGCGAGGTTTACGGCTTTTACGCACGCACGCTGGCTGGCGGTGCAAACGATTTTTGGGAGAGCGGCGTCGTGCGCCCTGACCTGATTCTGAAAGACCTGATTTGGGCGTTGCACCCCGAATTATACGACGGCTATCGCCCTGTTTACATCAATAAATTGAAATAGTTGATGAGAAGTTTATAAAGTGGAAAGTTTTTTTTTTTTTTGAAAATTTGAAGATTTGAAGATTTGAAAATTGATTTTTGCCTCACAGACTTTTACCAATGCGTTAAACTGATCAACCAATCAACCCAATCTGAAATTCTGAAATCTGTAATTTGAAATCGGCTGCGCCGCCAGCGCAGCACCTCCCCCTTGGGGGATTAGAGGGGGTCTTGAAAATCTTGAACCGAAATCGCAACATATTGTTTTTTAGCGCATTAGCAGTAATAACTGCTGCGCTATTTTTGTGCGACATTGGTTTTGGGAGCGTGCGGCTGCCGTTTGGCGCGTTGTTTGGCGACAACCAGTTGTACCACGAGATCATCTACAATTTTCGCCTGCCCAAAGCCTTGACGGCAGTCATCACGGGGGCGGCCATATCGGTGGCAGGTCTGCTGATGCAGACGCTTTTTCGCAATCCGTTGGCGGGGCCGTATGTGCTTGGCGTAAGTTCGGGCGCAAGTCTGGGCGTGGCGGTTTACATACTGGCTGGCAGTCTGCTGCCCGTGGCTGTGGCGCAAAGCGGTTGGGGACTTGTGGGCGCAGCCACCGTGGGCGCAGTGTCGGTGTTGCTGCTGGTGCTGGCGGTGTCGTTTCGAGTGCGGCAAGCCGTGTCGCTGCTCATTGTGGGCATCATGTTTGGGCAGATTGCGGGTTCGTTGGTTACAATTTTGCAAAACGCCAGCGACCCCGATTCGCTGAAACTCTTTGTGGTATGGACTTTTGGCAGTCTGTCGGCTGTCGGTTGGAACTATATGTGGGTGATGTTGCCGCTGGCCGTGGTTGGATTTGCCATCGCCTTTGGCATACAAAAACAGTTGAACGGACTGCTGCTCGGCGAAAATTATGCCCAAGGTCTTGGCGTGAACATCACACGCACACGCACCCTAATAATTGCCGCTGTGGCACTGCTGGCTGGAGCAACAACGGCGTTTACAGGTCCCATCGCTTTTATCGGTATGGCGGTGCCGCACCTTGTACGCGGACTTTTTCGCACTTCCGACCACCGCATTGCCCTGCCTGGCTGCATGCTGTGCGGTGCATCGCTACTGATGGTGTGCGACCTCGCCACGCAACTGCCAGCACAAGGTTACACGCTGCCTATCAACGCCGTAAGCGCACTAATTGGCGCACCGATTATTATTTGGATAATTCTGAAAAATAGTAGCAAGATGTGAGTAGCAAGAATAGATTTTAAGAACATAGAAGATAGAGCATAGACAAAATTAGTGTTAAAGTCTATAAAGTGAAAAGTCTATAAAGTGTGAAAGGCTGAGCATCTCAAACATTCGATGATTCAATAATTCAATAATTGTATTGTAGGGACGCGGCATGCCATGTCCGAAAAGGTTAGAGGTGAGAGGTTATCGTTTATAGACCAAGACGAAAACTTAGGGCGGTAAGTCTGTCGAACCGCAGTCCACTACTTTATAAACTTATTATTCATTTTTCATTATTTATTGTTAATTTTTCTAAAAAAGGGTGCTAAAAACGACATCGCTAAATATCGGTTATGGCAAAAAGAGTGTTCAGCGCGACCTCTGTTTGACGGCTTCGGACGGCGAGATGATTTGTCTTGTCGGCAAAAATGGCACGGGCAAAAGCACGCTGCTACGCACGCTGGCGGGACTGCAAAAACCGCTCGGCGGCGCGGTAACTGTTCGCGGGCAAAATGTGGCGCACCTGACAAATGCGCAGCGCGCCACGCTGCTGTCGCTGGTGCTGACCGACAACATTGCGGTAGAAAACTTGACACTGCACGACCTCGTGGCGATGGGGCGTTTTCCTTATACCAACTGGGCGGGGCGGCTGTCGGACGACGACGAGCAAATTGTCGAAACGGTGCTGCGACAAGTCGATTTGGCGCACAAGGCGTACGCTTTTGTGAGCGAGGTGAGCGACGGCGAACGCCAGCGCGGCATCATTGCCAAAGCCTTGGCGCAAGACACGCCGCTGGTACTGCTCGACGAACCAACGGCGCACCTCGACTTGCCCAACCGCATCGAGATAATGCTGCTGCTGCGCCAACTTTCGGCCGACACACGCAAGACATTCATTCTATCGACGCACGAACTCGATTTGGCACTGCAAATGGCCGACCGTCTGTGGCTGATGGACAGCCAAGGCGTGCGCACTGGCATTCCCGAGGACCTGATGCTGACAGGTGAGATAGCGGCGGCTTTTGGCAGCAATCATTTCCGTTTCGACCCAGCGAGCGGACACTGCGTGGTGGCTTCGCCAGCGTGCAGTCGGTTCGTTGCCATCGAAGGCGATGTAGTGGCCGCCGCATGGCTACAACGCGCACTCGCACGCCACGGCATCGGCACGCAAAACAGCGCAAAAATCAGCATAAAAGCAACCAACAACGCCTTCGAACTGTTGGGACAAAAAACGCACACGATAGAAGCGACGCTTCACTTGCTCGAAGCCGCCCTATGAAAACGAAAACGCCCCTTGCGAGGCGTTTTTTTCGTTGCGGTTGCTGCACAAATTATTTGTACATGAAGCGTTTGATGCTCTTTTTCGGCGTTTTTTCGAACTCTTCGTGATAGATTTCGATGGCCGAAATTTTCTCGTAGGCGGGCAACATCGCATTCAGTTCGGCGCGATTTTGCTCCATCACCTGCTTCAAATCCTCCTCTTTCAGTCCGTGTTTGAACGCATCGTCGAAATCGGGATAGACTAGCCCGACCAACTTTTCGTCGCGTTGCACCACAACACTTTCGGCCACATAGAGCAGGTTGTTCAGTTTGTCCTCAATCTCTTCGGGATAGATATTCTGCCCCGACGGACCGAGCAACATACTCTTGCAGCGTCCTTTGATAAACAGATTCCCTTCGGCATCGATCACGCCAAGGTCGCCCGTGTGAAGCCAACCATCTTTGTCGATAGTCTGCGCAGTGGCAGCCTCGTTTTTGTAGTAGCCGAGCATCACATTCGGCCCTTTGCACACAATTTCGCCCACAACATTTTGCGGGTCGGGCGAAAGCACTTTCACCTCCATGCGCGGGGCAGCCTTGCCGCACGACGACTGCACAAAACGGCTCCAATCCTCGTAGCAGATAATCGGGCCGCACTCGGTCATGCCGTAGCCCACCGTGTATGGAAATTCGATGGCTTTGAGCAGTTTTTCGACATCTTGGTTGAACGCCGCACCGCCCACAATCACCTCGATAAAGTTGCCACCAAAGGCATCGATGATGGTTTGCCGCACCTTGTTTTTGATAACGCCGCTGATGTAAGGCATATTCAGCAAGATTTTCATCGTGGGTGTTTCGAGTTTTGGCATCACATTCTTTTTGATCACCTTTTCGATGATGAGCGGCACCGCCACCACCAAGCGCGGACGAATCTCGGCAAAGGCTTGGAAAATGATTTTCGGACTCGGAATGCGCGTGAGGAAATAGATGTGGCAGCCCAGCGAAAACTCGTGTATAAACTCGAATGCGAGGCCATACATGTGCGCCATGGGCAGCATCATCACTATTTTGTCGCCCGGCACCATCGGCACAGCATTGTGTGCAAAGAGCAGGTTCGACAGCAGGCTGCGGTAGGGCAGCATCACACCTTTCGAGGCACTGGTTGTGCCTGAAGTGTAGTTTATCAGTGCCAACTCTTCGGGTTCGCCTTTGTGGTAATTGAGATGTTCGGGGCGGAAATTTTTCGGATATTTTTTGCCGAAAAGTTCGTTCAAGTGTTCGCGCGCATAGGTCAAACGCTCGTCGTGCGACACAAGCACCGAAAAGTCGTTCAGCAGACAGATTCCGAGCAGATTTGGCATGGCCTGTTCGTTCAGATTTTCCCAAACCACATCGCCCACAAAGAGCAGTTTTGCATCGGAATGATTGACGATAGAATGAACATTATCGGCTTTGAACTCGTGCAGAATCGGCACAGCCACAGCGCCATAGGTGAGTGTTGCCAAAAAAGCCACGCCCCAGTGCGAACTATTGCGGCCGCAGAGCGCAATACGATCGCCCTTTTGAATGCCACATTTTTCGAAAACAATGTGAAGTTTTGCTACCTTGCGCGCCACATCTTTGTATTGTAGCGTTGCGCCTCTGTAATCGGTCAGCGCGTCGAGATCCCAATGTTCTCGGATAGCGCGTTCGATAATTTGGTTGAAGGTTTCTTGTCCCATAAAATAAAACATTTGGTAAAACGCCGCAAAGGTACGACATTTTTGTCGTGTGCCGCCCTTTTATTTGTTAAAAATTGCAGAAATTACAAAAACAGCGATTGAAAACGCCTATAGTTCCCATTTAGAAACGCAATTTTATAGCATACTGTCCAGCTTTATAAACTTTCAAACTATTTTCGTACCTTTGCAGTCCGTAAAAAAATGTTTTCACCATGAATTTTATCGAGGAACTGAAATGGCGCGGAATGTTGGCGCAGATAATGCCCGGCACCGAAGAGTTGCTGGCCAAAGAGTGTGTAACTGCTTATCTCGGCACCGACCCGACGGCCGACAGTCTGCATATCGGGCATCTGTGCGGCATTATGATGTTGCGACACTTTCAACGCTGCGGCCACAAACCGATTATTTTGGTGGGCGGTGCCACAGGCATGATTGGCGACCCCAGCGGCAAAAGTCAAGAACGCAACCTGCTGAACGCCGAAACGCTCTACCACAACCAAGAGTGCATCAAAGCGCAAGTCGCCAAATTTCTCGATTTCGACGAAAAATTGCCAAATGCCGCCGAAATGGTGAATAACTACGACTGGATGAAAGATTTCACCTTTCTCGACTTTGCGCGCGAGGTGGGCAAACACATCACCGTGAACTATATGATGGCCAAAGAGAGCGTGCAGAAACGCCTAAATGGCGAAGCACGCGACGGCCTGTCGTTCACCGAATTTACCTACCAACTGCTGCAAGGCTACGACTTTTTGCACCTCTATCAGACCAAAAACTGCAAACTGCAGATGGGCGGCAACGACCAGTGGGGCAATATCACCACAGGCACGGAGTTGATTCGCCGCACGCTCGGTACCGAAAACGAAGCCTTCGGGCTTACCTGCCCGCTCATCACTAAAGCCGATGGCAACAAATTTGGCAAGACCGAAAGCGGCAATGTGTGGCTCGACCCGAAACGCACTTCGCCCTACCATTTCTACCAATTTTGGCTGAATGTGAGCGACGAAGATGCCGCTCGCTACATCAAAATTTTCACCAGCATCGAACGCGACGAATGTGCTGCCCTCGAAGCCGAACACGCCGCCGCGCCGCACTTGCGACTGTTGCAAAAACGGTTGGCACACGATGTTACCACGCTCGTACACGGCGAAGCCGAATACCAAGCCGCCGTCGAAGCGTCGAACATACTTTTTGGCAACGCCACCGCCGACACACTGCGCCGTACCGACGAAGCCACGCTGTTGGCTGTGTTCGAAGGCGTGCCGCAATTCACCATTGCCAAATCGGAACTCGAAGCAGGCATACGCCCACTCGACCTGCTGGCCGAAAAAACGCAGATTTTCCCATCGAAAGGCGAAGCCCGCAAAATGATGCAGGCCAACGGATTCAGCATGAACAAAGAGAAACTGACCGACATCGAAACGCCCATCACCGCCGATGCGCTCATCGATGGCAAATACATCATTTTTCAGAAAGGCAAAAAAAATTA
This sequence comes from Acutalibacteraceae bacterium, assembly GCA_963659365.1. Lineage (GTDB taxonomy): Bacteria > Bacteroidota > Bacteroidia > Bacteroidales > Paludibacteraceae > W0P28-013. The sequence goes on from CAVKTI010000039.1 coordinate 19,690, forward strand.
CTACCTCGTCATCTGCGAATAGCCGCAAACGCCGATTGGGAAAGAGCATAGCAGAGGTTGCACACGCTGGCAACTTCTCTTTTTTTGCCGAAAAATAGACTTTTAGGTGTAAGTTAATTTCTTCAATCCCAAATCACCCTGCCCAGCCCTCTTTGTCGAGGTTGCGGTAGTTGATGGCTTCGGCCAAATGTTCCGTCAAAATCTGCTCGCTGCGTGCCATATCGGCGATGGTGCGTGCCACTTTCAGAATGCGGTCGTAGGCGCGTGCCGAAAGGTTCATACGCAGCATGGCCGCCTTGAGCAGTTGCTGGCCTTCGGCATCGACGGCGCAGTATTTGCGCAGCATTTTCGACGACATCTGCGCGTTGCAATAGACACCCGCCACATCTTTGAAACGCACCTCCTGCACCTGTCGCGCCTTGATAACGCGCTCGCGAATGGCGGCACTGGGTTCGGCTGGCGCGGCTTCGGAGAGTTTGTCGAACGGCACTGGCACAATTTCGATGTGCATATCGATACGGTCGAGCAGTGGCCCGCTGATGCGGCTCAGGTACTTCTGAATCATGCCCGGCGAGCAGACACAATCGCGCGTTGGGTGGTTGTAGTAGCCGCACGGACAGGGATTCATGGCCGCCACAAGCATGAAACTTGCAGGATATTCTACCGCAAATTTTGCGCGTGAAATGCAGATTTTGCGATCTTCGAGCGGTTGGCGCATCACCTCGAGCACTTGCCGCTTAAATTCGGGCAATTCGTCGAGAAAAAGCACGCCGTTGTGCGCCAACGAAATCTCGCCGGGCTGCGGAAAAGTGCCGCCGCCAACCAACGCCACATCGGAAATAGTGTGGTGCGGATTGCGGAATGGGCGTTGCGCCATGAGCGAAGTGTTGCTGTCGATTTTGCCCGCCACAGAGTGAATTTTGGTCGTTTCGAGTGCCTCGTGGAGCGTGAGCGGAGGCAAAATGGTTGGAATGCGCTTGGCCATCATCGATTTGCCTGCGCCCGGAGGTCCCACCATGATGATGTTGTGGCCGCCAGCCGCCGCTATTTCGAGCGCGCGCTTCACATTTTCCTGCCCTTTCACATCGGCAAAATCGATGTCGAAAGCATTGGCGTGGGCATAAAACTCCTCGCGCGTATTGACCACCGTCGGCGCCAATTCGCGTTGATTATTGAAAAATTCGACCACCTCGGTGATGTTCGATGCGCCAAGCACATCTAAATCGTTTACCACAGCGGCTTCGCGTGCATTTTCTTTGGGCAGAATAAAGCCTTTGAACCCCTTTTCGCGCGCCAAAATGGCTATCGGCAGCACGCCTTTCACGGGTTTCAGCGTGCCATCGAGCGACAGTTCGCCCATCAGCACATAGTGTTCCAATTTCGCTGCGTCTATCGTTTCGTTGGCCGCCAACATACCGATGGCCAGCGGCAAATCGTAGGCCGAGCCCTCTTTGCGAATGTCGGCTGGTGCCATATTGATGACCACTTGGCGGCGCGGCACCGAAATTTTGTTGTACTGCAACGCCGACATAATGCGCTCGTGGCTCTCTTTCACCGCATTGTCGGGCAGTCCGACCAGAAAAAAGCGAATGCCCTGCGAAATGTTCACCTCTATCGTTACCAGTATAGCGTTGATGCCCTGCACCGCAGCAGCAAAAGTCTTGACCAACATTTTTTTGTAAAATTAAGAGTTATGAATTAAGAATTATGAATTTTTCGTGCTCTAAAACGCTGTAATTTTCAAATGATTTGTCTTAATCTCAATCTATGTTCTCGGACGCACGCGGTGCGTCCCTACTTTTAACTTTCAACTTTATAGACTTTCACACTAAATTTGTCTATGTTCTATGCTCTATGTTCTCAAAATCTTTTCTTGCTACTTACTACTTGCTACTAGTTTGTAAAGTTTGTCATTTCGGCGAATGGGCGTTTGGGTTTTGATGGAGAAAACGGTGCCTTTTTCGACTATTTCGACCGCTTGCAGGTCGGTGCGGATTTCGCTCACCGTATCTTCGTATGCGCCTGTAGTTGAGCCAGTTACGAGTATCTGGTCGCCCACAGAAAGCGACTGCGACTCCAGCACAAATTCGGCCACGCCTATCTTGCCAAAATAGTTGGTACATTTGCCCACATACACCTTGCGAAGAGTGGCCTGCGAACCATAATGAGTACTCCATTCGCCGAGCCGCTGCCCCAAGTAGTAGCCATTCCAAAAGCCGCGATTGAATACGCGCGCCAAGCGTTCGTCCCACGCCGCTATCTTCTCGTCGGTAAATGTGCCAGCGAGGTAACTCTCTATCGCCTCGCGGTAGCACGCCACCACCGTCGCCACATATTCGGGACCGCGCGCACGCCCTTCGATTTTGAAAACACGCACGCCGGCGTCAATCATTTTATTCAGGAAGTGTATGGTTTTCAGGTCTTTAGGCGACATTATGTACTGGTTTTCGATGTCGAGTTCGATGTCGCTGTCGCGGTCTTTCACCGTGTAGGCGCGCCGACACACTTGCATACATGCGCCCCGATTGGCCGACGCATTGTGTTCGTGCAGACTCAAATAACACTTGCCCGAAACCGCCATGCAGAGTGCGCCATGGCAAAACATCTCTATGCGAATAGGCTTATTTGATACACCAAGAATAGGTTCTTCGCAAATAGTGCGGTATATATCGGCCACCTGCTCTAAATTGAGTTCGCGCGCCAACACCGCCACATCGGCAAACTGTGCGTAGAAGCGCAGCGCATCGCTATTGGCAATGTTCAGTTGCGTCGAAAGGTGCACTTCGACCCCGATGCTATTGGCGTAGCGCATCACCGCCACATCGCTGGCAATGATGGCCGACACGCCCACCTCTTTGGCCGTATCGACTATTTGGCGCATCAGCGGCAGGTCGTCGTTGTAGATGACCGTGTTCACCGTCAGGTACGATTTTATGCCGTGTTCGTTGCAGGTCGCCACGATTTTGCGCAGGTCGTCGGTCGAAAAATTGCTGGCCGAGCGGCTGCGCATATTTAGATTTTCGATGCCAAAATAGACAGAATCGGCCCCTGCGTGAATCGCCGCCGCCAAACTCTCGAACGAGCCAACAGGTGCCATTATCTCCAAATCGCTACGAGTCATTTCAGAATTTCAAATAGTTCTTGTATTACCAGAAAACTGGTAAGGTTACCTAGTTTGTCCCTGCAAAGGTACGAAATTAGTTTGAAAGTGTGAAAGTTTGAAAGTGTGTAAAGTAGGGACGCGGCATGCCATGTCCTTTTTTGTGGATTTGCAGATTTGGTTATTTGTGGATTTGGTATTCCAACCCCTCCGAAAAACTGCCGTTTTTCTCGTCCCCTTGCAAAGGGGACAGGGTCTGTTTCAATTAAGAATTTTGAATTAAGAATTATGAATTTTTGCACCCAACGCCACCCAATTTGATTAGATAATTGGAAATTAAGAAATTGGGTAATCAAAAAGTCTATCTCCTATAACCTATAACCTATAACCGCTAACCTTTCATTGTCAATTATCAATTATCAATTATCAATTGTCCTGCTACTCACATCTCGCCACTGAATTTTCTGAAATTGGATTTGCCCATCATTCCTAAATATTTTATCTACCTTCGACAACTTTTTTCGGAAAAGTTTGTATAATTAAAAATAATATGTTACCTTTGTAGCGGATATGGCGACAATAACCAGCGGACATATTACCATGGGTTGTACAGCGGAACTTTTTATAGGCTCGCAAAATGCCTGTAACTTGCTGATTATCAGCCATTTACCCCCCCCCCCCATATCGGGCGGAATAGTTAAAATCACCACATTTTTACACACAAG
>CAVKTI010000040.1:0-23420 GCA_963659365.1 Acutalibacteraceae bacterium
GGCACCTCGATGTCGGCTCGTCACATCCTGGGGCTGGAGAAGGTCCCAAGGGTTCGGCTGTTCGCCGATTAAAGTGGCACGCGAGCTGGGTTCAGAACGTCGTGAGACAGTTCGGTCCCTATCTGTTGTGGGCGTTGGAGACTTGAGGAGAACTGGCACTAGTACGAGAGGACCGTGCTGGACTGACCTCTGGTCTACCGGTTGTGCCGCCAGGCGCAGTGCCGGGTAGCCATGTCGGGATTGGATAAGCGCTGAAAGCATCTAAGCGCGAAGCCGTCTTCGAGATTAGGTCTCCTTTGAGGGTCGTCCGAGACGAGGACGTTGATAGGCCGCAGGTGTATGGGCGGAGACGCCAGAGCCGAGCGGTACTAATAGCCCGAAATCTTCTTTTTGTTGTCGTACCGCCGCGTTCGATATTGTGCGAGTGCTTGTTTTTGCGCTTCTTTTCCGGCAATAGGTCAAACCGTATTTAGGTGGCTATGGTGCTGGGGTTCCACCCCTTCCCATTCCGAACAGGGAAGTTAAGCCCAGCCGCGCCGATGGTAGTGCACCCCGTGTGTGCGAGAGTAGGTAGCCGCCGCTTTTGTGAACCTCGATGAGTTCTTGCTCGTCGGGGTTCTTTGTTTTTAATACCATAGACCCCCTCTAATCCCCCAAGGGGGAAGAGGGGGGGCTACCAGATTTATTGGGTGATGTTGTGAATTGCTTTCAAATTTTGTATCTTTGACATCTGAAACAACCAAGACTGGTTTTTACGCTCATATCAGATTGTTGTGAATTGCTTTCAAATTTTGTATCTTTGACATCTGAAACAACGACCTCGTTCGCTGCCATACTCACCAACGAGTTGTGAATTGCTTTCAAATTTTGTATCTTTGACATCTGAAACAACCTCCATAGCGCGCCCCTATCTCGTTGATTTGTTGTGAATTGCTTTCAAATTTTGTATCTTTGACATCTGAAACAACTGTTGATGCGCGATGTAAAAGCCAACGAACGTTGTGAATTGCTTTCAAATTTTGTATCTTTGACATCTGAAACAACATTAGATGTATAATATGTATTGCCACAGTAGTTGTGAATTGCTTTCAAATTTTGTATCTTTGACATCTGAAACAACGGTCTGTAATCACACCATTCAGTGTTACTTGTTGTGAATTGCTTTCAAATTTTGTATCTTTGACATCTGAAACAACTGCAAAAATACAGCGATTATTTCATTTGAGTTGTGAATTGCTTTCAAATTTTGTATCTTTGACATCTGAAACAACTTCAAATGTGTAGTTTATTCCCTTCACACAGTTGTGAATTGCTTTCAAATTTTGTATCTTTGACATCTGAAACAACAAAAAGTGCAATAATATAAAATAGACAGCCGTTGTGAATTGCTTTCAAATTTTGTATCTTTGACATCTGAAACAACAGATGGTGATACTTTTCAAGATGTGATTAGTTGTGAATTGCTTTCAAATTTTGTATCTTTGACATCTGAAACAACAACTCTCTGTCTATCATCTTACGCGCGTTGTTGTGAATTGCTTTCAAATTTTGTATCTTTGACATCTGAAACAACTGGATGTCGGCAATTAGCACTAAATCAGTTAGTTACATGCTGTTTCAGAAATAAAAATTCCGCTCCGAAATGGGCGGAATTTTTATGTTTTTGTCCAGTTTTGTGAGTCAAAACAGTTCTAATTGTTGCACGGGCGGGTTCAAACTTTCGACTTTTTTGCCGACAAAAAGTTCGATTTGCCCAAATTGTTTGTCGGTGATACGCAAAATTCCCACCGATCCCAACTCGGGCAAAATGCGCCGCACGCGTTCGGTATGAACTTCGGCGTTTTCGGCACTGGCACAATGGCGCACATAGACAGAAAATTGGAACATGGTGAAGCCGTCGGCCATCAGTTTCTTGCGAAAATCGGCGTATGCCTTCCGCTCCTTTTTCGTGTCGGTCGGCAAATCGAAAAATACGAGTACCCACATAATACGATATGCACTAAATCGTTCTTGCATCACATTTCGGGATAGGTTATTTTGCGCTGTTCGCCGTTGAAACAGCGGTAGAGCGATGCCGTGGTTTGTCCCACCGCCACCATCAGCGGACTGCGTTTGCCTCCGATAGTTACATCTAATGTTGGAATTTGCAGCAATTCGCGTTTCATTTCTATCGATAGTTCGTCGCCAACTGCGCCCCGCTGCCGAAGTTTTACAACCAATGCATCGACATAGGGGCGGTAGGGCTCCATAATGTCGTCGGCCAAACAGTAGGCGTTGTAGCGGTTGTGGTGGTGAATGCCGAGCGTTGGCAACAAGCCGCTGGCCACCAAACCGCGCGCCACTACAGCACGCAGAATGGCGTAACCATAGTTCAGCAGATTGTTTGGCGCAATGCCCTCGCGTTCACGCGTGAAATTAGGAATATCGGCAAACAGATTGCGCCAATAGAAGACCGCCGCACGCGCCTCGAGGTTGTCGCTGTCGCCACTTTTCACATCGGCTGCCCATGCCAGCATATTGCGCGCTACACTGCCGTGTGTCATTTGCAACACGGCGGCCTGATTGCGTATTTTGTACTGCACGGTTTGCTGCCAAAGTTGTTTTTTCAGCGGGAGCGAAGCGTCTAACTGACAGCGAAAACGCTCGTTTTGCGTGGTGTTTCCGCAGAGTGGCAACATCAGTCCAACGGGCAAATGGCTGCTGTCGCAAGTGATAACGGCGCAGTTGTTTTCGAGCAACGCCTCCAACACGCCTTGTGTGATGGTAATTTGTTTGTTGTCGAGTACCACCACGCCGATGTCCTCGATGGGAATGGTGGTGGTGGCTTCGCGCTTGAAACTGTCCGACACATCGGCTTTTTCTACTTCGGGCAATTTGATAACCAGTTGCGCATTTCTCAGCGACAAATAGGCTGGATTGCTAAAACAGAGCGTGCGTTTAATCATAGTTTTTGACCATTAAATTCGATGAGATTGCCCAATCTATCCACTTTGAGCGGCAGACAAATTTCTTTGATCATTTCTCCTGATATAGATCGTTCCATTTTGTTTAGGGGGGAATACTCTACTTTATTAACAATAGTTTTTGCAAGATGGTTAGTTACAAAAAAACATTGATTGCCAGAAGAACTTACCATTTTATAAATCCGCTTTTTATCTATGGAAGTAACATCTACACTGCCGTTTAACTCTTCGTCGGTTGGCAAATATACCAAATCGTTTGGCGAGAGCATAAACAGCAAATGAGCCGTTGAATCAATTGTTCCATTGGCTTTCAGTTTTTCGTCCACATCGTTTTTCCAGAGTTCCCCTGCTTTTTTCTGGCTATCAATGACCATATTTAGCGGTATTGTGGCGTATGAACGAATTTTTGCAGACATTCCTTTATTATCAATCTTTTCAGATTCGTAAATGGCAAAGAAGAGATTTGTTCCCTTGGCCGCCTCGACAAATTTTGCCGATTTATTTCCCGTTTGCCCAATAGCAAATTTGTCGGCCTTTTCGTAGATGCGTGCTTTTAGGATTGGTTGATGATTTTTTCCACCATTTAGCGACTTAATGTTTCGGTTCATTTCGTCGATGCCATCGGGCGAGAAAGCCAATTCAGGATTGTCGTCTTTTGCTTTTAAGTGGGCAAGTAATATCTTTTGAATGCCTGTGTCTGTAATTGATTCTATTTTGTCTTTGGCTTTCTGCAAGTTTGGAGCATCAGAAAATATCGAAACCAAATCTTTGCGTGTGGCAAAGTAGCGTTCTTTTGTCTGTTTTGTAAAATAGTACACCTCAATTTTCGCCGTATTTATGTCTGACCAAATATCTTTGTTGGCTTCAAAGTATTTCTTGATACTCTTGGCATCTTTATTTTCAGAAAGTAGTTCCAAAATTTTCTTTTTCAACTCTTTCTCGACTATGGATTTTGGATTTTTCAAGGCTGCGTCGAGCGACACGCACTTTTTCATCCGCAGATTCACTTCGCCAAACACGGTATCTTTGTGCATCGGTTTGCGAATTGCCAAATTATCTCCTTTTTCTTGTCTAAACAACACTTTTTTGCCATTCTCGTCGTAATGCTGGTAACGGTTGGTGGTCTTGTTTATTACACGCAAATTTTGTTTGAAACTTACAACAATATCTTGCAAAGCCGTGTATGCGTCTTGAGTGAAAGTGTCCCAAGGTTTGCGGAATTCTTTGAAAATGTTTCTCTTTTCGCCGTTGATTGTGGTTTCCTCTAATCGGCGTAATTTGCATTGTAGTTGATAACGGTTGGCGTTATTCTTTGAATTTGCCGCCTCGTTGTTGAGTAAATTTACATGGTCGCGTGTGGCGCAGGCTATCACTATGGCATCCATTGCATGATGGCGGTGGTCGATGCGCTTTTTGTTGAACCCTTTTTGCAGTTCAATGGGCATATTTGGAATGGTATGACCTTCGGTATTCAATGTCGTAAAGCAATCTTTACCTGTCAGTTCGTTGAGTCGCTCAAAACGCGGTAAAACTATTCTATTCCATACATCGTTCATTCCCCAATCTTTTTTCAGACGATCGGTGATTTGGCCATTGACCGAAATCAGATGTTTTGAGGTCGCTTCAGGTTCGTATTCGCCGTTGGGCAATTTTTCACGCACAATGTTCGACAACAACGCTTTTACTACTTTGCTGATGTAGCGGCTGTCGTTTAGTTGTCGGGCGATGAAATCGTCTGGTATGTCTGTCAAGAGCAACTTTTTCATTTTCGTGCGATTGTGCGCATAATGCTCTTTGACAAACTTTTCGTATTCCTCAACCGAAAGAATTTTAACTTCTTTTCCTTGACTAATCTGCACTTTTTCGCCATGATGACTTTTGATAAATTCATAGCCAAGTTTACTCCCTTTCAAGTGATTCACTTCTCTTTCACAAATTACCTTGTTGCTGAACGAATCGTCGAAATAGCGCGACTGCGGAATGATATGTTCAATCTCGTATGCTGGTGTGAAAAGTTTAGAAAGCGAGATTATCTCGCCTGTATAAGGCGAACGGTATTTTTGCTCGAGCCAACATTTATATCGAATGATTTCCGATTTCGACGGTTGCGCTGTTTTCGAAATTTTGCTAACGAAATCATATTCTTTGTCGTCTTTCGAAAGATTTTCGAGTGCATTTTCCTCATATATGCGTAATATATCTTGTTGGCTTGGCGAATATGGGCGTACATTCTCGATGCCCATTTCTGGATTCATAAACTCCATAAGCATTGCCTTGATGCGCAGATTGGTATTCTCATTCTTTGTGATATTTTCCGTCATTTTTTTGCGCTTGTCGGCTGGGTTTTTCATTTCACGACCGAGTTCCAAATGAATTTCGTCGATATGTCCTTCTTGTTTCCAAATGTCGCGCACAGTACGAAGCGTTTCTGTAATCACCTGTTCCACAATAGGATTGCGTAACGAGTGCTGTTTGAATGCCTTTAAGTAAGCGTCAATATCTTCGGGCTTTTCCCATTTGGCAATCTCTTTGGCTTCCGAATGGCGATTGTAAACCACATAGCAAGCGAGCCACAGCGGCAACCCTCTAAAATGTTCAATCTCAGTCAGATTGATTGCTTTTTCGCGCACTCTGTCCTTTATGTTTTCATCGTATTCACCCATGATAATTTTGTCGATACGCTCCTTGGTCTTTTGGTCAATACTATCAAGTTTCCAACACTTGCCCATGCACATCAATGGGAGCATTTTTTTGATTGCTTTTTCGGAATAAGCACCATACTCTTTTTTGAAGGGCTTGATTTTGGCAAATGCTTCGACAAATTTTTCGCGTTCGGAGAGTTTGTTCTTTGTGGCATACTTTTTCAGTGCTTTCCCAAGTTCGTTTTTGTCGTCGATGGAGTAAAGTATGTGCCACAGTTCCCTTTCTTTTTCCTTGTCCAAAATAGCACTGCTTTCACACTTTTTTAATCCCGAAAGAATTGCCGCCCGAGTTTCGTTGCACGGATACTCTTTGTTCTCCACATAGTTCCAACGGTATGGATATTGCTCTTGTCCTTTCGCTTTTTTGAATTTGAAATACGAATTCAATAGGGTGTCTTGTTTGATTGAGCCTCTATCATTCAACCAATCGAAGAGTTTTGTATAATCGTCTTCATTTTTTAGTAATTCGTCCGTAACATCTACATCGGTTTGAAGTTTGCCCGAAGAAGATTCTTCGAACAAACCCAGTTGACCGTTGCTGACCATTTTTTCTCTTTGGTAGATTTTCAAATTCTGAACAAATTGCCACAAACGAAACTCTTGGTACAACGGATTCGACTTGGCAATGCACTTTATCGGACGCTCGTTTCCCTCTTTGTCGAAATGCGATTCGTATGGGCAATCACTTATCAACGATTTTTTTGTCTTGAGTGGTCGTTGATAAAAAATGATGTCGTTGATAAAGAGATTTACAAAATCGGGCTTGGAGATGTTGTTTCTATGCGCCTCGTTGTTGGGGTACAATTCTTCGATGCAGGTTTTGTACAAATTTTCATTTTGTAGTTCGGGGAGTAGCCCAACCTGTTTTGTAAGAATTTGCTTTAGCTCTTCTCTGTAATACTTGCGCTCGATAGTACGAACAAGTTTGCCGTTAATTTTCTGATTGGGATTTGCCAAAAGGGCATTGTAAATATAACAACCGACGGTCTTGTGGCTATCGTCAATATCTTTTTCTGTACGGAGTTTTATTTTGGCGTACATTTTTCCCCTTCGTTTGGCATCTAATTTCTCTATTTCATCTGGCGTTGGCAAAAACGAAAGTTCTGTTTTCTCATTACCATCTTTTAATGTTGTCGTTTTTAACACAAATTCTTTTGTTTCGTTACACCAAGCGGAAACATCGTTATAAAAAGCAGCCCGATATGTCAATCCATTGTCAAGCGACATTTCGTACCAAAATTTATCGTACTGTTTATCTTTTTCTTTTTGTACAACAGACAATATCTTTGCACGGATAATCTCCATCTTTTCGTTGCTTTTCTCCTCCTCTTCTTCGCCACGTAACTGATAATAGCCGCGTTTTTGGTTGAAATTCAGCAGAATCCATGCCAATTCTTCTTTTGTAATGGCTTGGCTCAATGCCTTTTTGCGCAAATAATAAATGGTCCAATCGTAAGGTATCTTTTTGTTATTTTCCAACAGTTCAGGGTGATATTCCTGAAAATCAGTCAACATTTCGTTGAATGAATGTTGGAAAATGAACTCAAAATTACCATCGGTGTTCTTTTCCCAAGGCAATTTTGGTTCAGCATTTGCCACAAATTTACCATATCGGTCGAGTTCTTGAGCAAAATGTTCGGGCAAAAATCCGAGCAAACTTAACACGCGATGTAAACGCTCTCTACGCAATAAACATCTTTCTCTCAAGCGACGACGACCACGAAAATCCGTGCGTTGTGCCGTTTGAGAAACTGATTCTCCACTATCAAATTTGCCCAACACGGCATCATCTATCGGAATAATCCGAGAACCAGCTGCACTAATTTCTAACAAATTTTCTTTACCTGTTTCGTCTGCAGAGGCATTCACCACTGCCCAGCCGATGCTGTTTGTGCCTAAATCGAGTCCGAGAATTTTTCGTGCCATAGTGTTATTGCTTTGAGGGTTTATATTATCAATTCCACAAAGTTAAACATTTTTTTGTGAAATAGTTTGGCAGAACAAAAACTTTGCCGTACCTTTGTCGTACAAAATTTGAGCAATTCACAATAAGGATTATTCCGTTGTGAAATCATTAGAGTGGCGCACTGCTGTGCGTCCCTCTCTTTTTTTTGTAGGGACGGATTCCGTGAGCCGCCTTTGCGTACATACAAAAACAGCAATCTCTCCACAAATGCTTGCGGAGAGATTGTTGTTTGGGGGCGATTGTGCGGCTATTGTTTTACAAATTTGCCGAGGGTTTTCTGCCCATTGCCGAGGGTGGCTTGCAGCAGGTAGAGTCCTTGTTGCAGGTCGTTCACATCGATGGTGTTGCGGCTCGAGCGTGTGTCGATGCTTTCGATGAGCATGCCTGTGCAGGTGTAAATCTCGACGCGTGTTATCGTCTCGTCGCTTGCGATGTGGAGCGTGCCACGCACAGGATTCGGGTAGAGGCTGATGGTTTCGGCGCGGTCGGCCCACACATTGCTGATGGCGGTTACTTTGCAGTCAGTCAAAAGTTTTTCGGCACCGCCGCTCCACATATAGCACACATCTTCGTCGGTCCAGAGGTCGGAGGTTTGGTCTTTGTCCTTGCCAGCGTTGAAGATGAAGTTCACCTCTTTTATCGATGCATCGAATGTGTGGTAGTAGAAACCGTCGGCATTCACATTGGTGAGTTCAGTGCCAGGCCATGTGCCCATGAGATTTGTGGTTTTTGTGCCACTGACGGTCCATGCGTAGAGATATACTTTGTCCCACGATGATGGTTTGTAGAACGATACGGTAATTGGCGTGGTTTGCGGTGCTTTGTAGGTGTATTCGTAGGTTTGCACATCTGTTTTGGTCGATGCAGTTTTTGCATAGGCTTTCAGCGTGGTTGTCCCGCTGATGGTGAATGCAGCCGAATAGGTTTTGCGTGTGCTCGACACCGTGGGGTCGCTGCCGTCGAGTGTGTAGTAGATGGTGGCCGATTCGGTGCCGCCAATAACCGACATACTGATGCTGAGTGTCGATGTTTTGAAAGTGCTTGTACCCGGTGTAACGACCAATTTCGGCGCAACTGCCGAGTTGGTTTTAATCCACATGGCGTAGCCCGTTCCCGAAGCGGCTTTGGTGTAGCCCGATTTCGACGACGACACTTTGTCGCCGAGTTCGAGTACAAGCGTGCCGTTTTTGCCTGTTACGGTGGCGCGGTAGCCGCTGGAATTGCCCTCGTCGCTCACGGCACTTTCGGAGTGAACTTGCACTGCTTTGCGTGCCAAAACCATCGGCGCAATAGCACTTTTGTACTCTTTCCAATGCGGATAGAATACGCACGGCACACCCGGCATCGACAAGATGAAAGCGTTGGCTTGCAGCACTTTGTTTTTCATTGCCGAGGTCATGGAGTTTCCAAGACCACCGAACTCGTTATTATCGCGCTGGTAGGTGTCGTGGTTGTCGATGAATGTTACCGCATATTTCGATTTGCCTGCGCCAAGCAGACCGGGTGCTTTGCAGCCAGCAAAACTGCCACTCGACAGCGAGTTGTTGAAGGCGTCGTATTTGGTGGCAAAATCGAATGTGAGCGTGTTCCAACCTGCATCGTTCAGGTAACTTTGCAAATTGGCTTGATTGCCGTCCCAGTATTCGGTTACGGAGAAATAGTTTTGCGCTGCCGAGTTGTATTCGTTCACATGCGAACCGTGGAAACCTTTGCAGTAGTCGTAGCGCCAGCCGTCGTATTTCATTTCGTATTTCATCCATTTCAGGTAGGCGCAGCACATTTCGCGTACTTTCTTTCCATCGTGATCCCAGTCGCGGGCAGCGGCGTAGTTGGCTTCGTCGCCGTAGCCATCGTCGGCAGAGCCTGTGGCAGTTCCTTTGCAAGCACCCGAGGCACTCGAATTTACCTCATCGGTTTTGCAAATCCACGATGCATCGGGAGTGAATGTGCCATAAGGGCTGAAATCGAGCGGATAGTAGTCGCACCATGTCGATTTGTTGTTGGCGTGGTTCACCACAATGTCGGCTATCACTTTGGCACCGCCAGTGTGCAGTGCATCGATGAGTGTTTCCAGTTCGGAGCGTGTGCCCCAAGCCGAGTTTTGGTTGCTATATTGCGAAGGCAGATAGCCCACACCGCCGCTCGATTTGGCCGATGGTGGCAGCCAAATAAGGTCGAAATAGGCGGCTATTTCGGGGGTTTGTGCCAACAGTGTGGTCCACTTGGTGTTGCCGTGTTTTTTGTCGGCGTTCGAGTCCCAGTAGAAGGCTTGGAACATCACATCGGTGCATTGGCTGGGCACAGAACTGCTGTAGGTGCCTAGCTTGTATGCGCCCGAATCGTCGGGATCATCGCTGTCGCCGTCACCGCCACCGTCGCCGCCATCGCCAGAATCACCACCATCGCCAGAATCACCACCATCGCCCGAGTCGCCACCGCTGATATCTTCGCCTTTGTTGTTCGAGCAGTCGCCTGTGGCAGCACCAACATAGAGTTGGTCTGCCCCATATTTCAACTTAATGTAAAAGTCGTAGCAACCAGCCGTGGAGCAGGTGTATTGGCTACCAGAAAGGGTAATGCTCTTTGTGCTGTACGAGTCAAGTGTTACGGTCCAAGCTTCGCGGTTCTCTTTGTCGTAGAGTTGCAGGTAGTCGCCTGCTTTTAGCGGCACATCTAATGCCATGTACTCGGTGTAATCATCTCCAGCCGTTGAAGTGCCATTTAGCGTACCTGCGTAGTAGGTTTTGCCGTTCACAAGAATGCCGTACGATGCGGCAAACGCCCCGCCTGCGCAGAGTAACGCGACGAGAAACAGTGTGATTTTTTTCATAGTATTAAAATTATTGTGTGAATAAAAATTTTCGTTTTTGATAGAAAACACGCCCCAAAGGTACAAAAAAAGTTTTTTTATGCAAAAAAAAGTGTATTTTTTTTCAAAAAAAACACACTTTTGCTTTTGGCTGGTGGTTACATGCTCATGCCGCCGCAGCAGTGTATCACCTGTCCGCTGACATAACTCGATAGGTCGCTGGCGAGGAATGTGGCGACATTGGCTACATCGTCGGGCGTGCCAGCGCGGCGCAGTGGAATAGTTTTTACCCACTGTTCGCGCACATCGTCGGGCAGTTGGCGTGTCATGTCGGTGAGAATGAAGCCTGGCGCAATACAGTTGGCGCGTATGCCGCGTGCGCCCACCTCTTTGGCTACCGATTTGGCGAGCGCAATCAAGCCTGCTTTCGAGGCGGCGTAGTTGCACTGGCCTGCGTTGCCGTTCACGCCCACCACCGAACTCATGTTGATGATGGAGCCGCCGCGTTGGCGCATCATAATGGGCGTAACAGCGTGCGTAAAGTTGAACGCCGATTTCAGATTGACGGTCAGCACGGCGTCCCACTGTTGCTCGGTCATGCGCAGCAGCAGGCCGTCTTTGGTGATGCCCGCATTGTTTACCAGCACATCGATATGGCCGAAATCGTGGTGTATCTGCTCCACCACAGCGTGTGTGGCTTCGAAATCGGCTGCGTTCGAAGCGTAGGCGCGACAGGTTACGCCCAATGCCTCGATTTCGCTTCGGGTTTGCTCTGCCAATGCGTTGATTTCCAAGTCGGTGAAGGCGATGTCAGCCCCTTCGGCGGCAAATTTCAGTGCCACGGCCTTGCCGATGCCGCGCGCCGCCCCAGTGATAAGAGCGACCTTGTTTTGCAGTAGATTCATAAGTTAGTTTGTAAAGTTTATAAAGTTATAAAAGTGTGAAAGTGTGTAAAGTGTATAAAGTTGAAAGTTTTGGTGATTTGTGGATTTGTGGATTTGGTTATTTGTTGAATCGTTGAACTGTTTCTATGTTTCTAAGTTTCTCGTGCTTCGCACTGTTTCTATGTTTTATTGAATTGTCGAATTGCTTAATCTGACAATTTGAAATCTGAAATTTGAAATTGCGGCTTTGCCGCATCACTTCTCACTTCTAACTAAAAATTCCTCACTCCTAATTCCTCACTCCTAATTTTTCACTGCTCACTGCTCACTGCTCACTGCTCACTAAATTAGTGCTGCTACAAAATAGTAGATCATCAGTCCCGAGGCGATGAGTTTGGCGAGTGTGCCGCAAAGGAAGCCGACAAACGCCGCTGCGCCCGATTTTAGGGCGGCGACCATCTCTTTGCCTGCAATCAGTTCGCCGACCAGTGCGCCAAAAAATGAGCCAAGCACAATGCCCCACGGCCCGAAAAAGAAGCCCACGCACAGACCGATGGTGCTGCCCCACACGCCTGCCTTGCCGCCGCCCGACCATTTGGTGGACCACACAGGCAGCAGCGAATCGAGCAGTTGCACCACGACAACCACCGCCGCCCACACCAACAAAAATGTCAGCGAAAATGGCTCACGGCTGGTAAATTGCAACAAAAGCAGCCCCACATAACCGAGCGGCACGCCAGGGACAACAGGCACAATCGCGCCCACAAGCCCGACCAGCAGGCAAATCGCCCCAAGCACAATCAAAACAGTGTCCATCGCCAGCGGCAAAAATTGTTTGTCCGACAAAGATAGCAGTTTTCTACGAAATAATTTGTAATTTTGCACCGAAATAGTCGCAAGATACAAGTCGCAAGACACTTGATAATTGACAATGAATAGCGAATTGCGATAGTTTTAGTCAAAGTTTTAGTCAAAGTTAAGGGGATTTCTATAAATTGCTTTGTAGTGATTTTTGAATTTTGGGATAGCAGATGTTTGGCTTGAGCGAAAGCGCAATGCGGTGGCATTGTAATTGAGTGAAAGTCAGACAGATGCAGTCCAAAAACAAAAAGCGCACAAAAGTGTTTCGGAATCCACCATTTGTCAAACTCTTTATAAAACGGGGAATTTATAGAAGTCCCCTTAAAAATTATGGTAGAAAAGATTCAAACCTTACGCGACAGCAGTGCGGCACGCTGGACTGCGTTGTTGCTGTTGGCGCTGGCGATGTTTTGCGCCTACATTTTCATGGACATTTTGTCGCCCATCAAAGACCTGATGCAGAGCGAGCGCGGCTGGGATTCCACCGCTTTTGGCACAATGCAAGGTGCCGAAACATTCCTCAATGTGTTCGTCTTCTTCCTGATTTTTGCAGGAATTATTCTCGACAAAATGGGCGTGCGTTTCACGGCACTGCTTTCGGGTGCGGTGATGCTGGTTGGCGCACTCATCAAATACTTTGCCATTTCCGAAGCGTTCATCGGCAGTAGCGTCGAGGGCTGGTTCACCACGCACCTCAACTATGTGCCGCTGTTCGACGAATTGGGCGTTTCGCCATTCTACGAAGGTATGCCTGCATCGGCCAAACTTGCCGCCATCGGATTTATGATTTTTGGTTGCGGTGCCGAAATGGGCGGCATCACCGTGTCGCGCGGCATTGTGAAGTGGTTCAAGGGGCGTGAAACCGCTCTGGCCATGGGTTCCGAAATGGCGTTGGCGCGCTTGGGTGTGGCCACTTGCATGATTTTTTCGCCGTTTTTTGCGCGCTTGGGCGGCACTGTCGATGTGTCGCGCTCGGTGGCCTTTGGCGTGGTGCTGCTCTGCATTGCGCTCATCATGTTTGTGGTCTATTTCTTCATGGACAAAAAACTCGATGCACAAACGGGCGAGGCCGAAGAGAAAGACGATCCGTTCAAAATCAGCGACATCGGCAAAATTCTTTCGAGTGGCGGATTTTGGCTCGTGGCACTGCTTTGCGTGCTTTACTATTCTGCCATCTTCCCTTTCCAAAAATATGCGGTGAATATGCTGCAATGCAATCTGTCGCTCTCCGTTCCCGAAGCCGATTCGTTCTGGAGTAGCAGCCAAGTTGCCATCATTCAATATGTGGTGATGTTGGTGGTTGCTATTAGCGCATTTGCAAGCAATTTCATCAAAAATCGTTCGCTGAAATATACGCTGATGGCGGTGGCGGTAGCGGCGCTTGTGGGCTATTGCTACATGGGCTACATGCGCGGCACGGCCGAAACGATTTTTGCGGTGTTCCCGCTGCTGGCGGTGGCTATCACGCCTGTGCTTGGCAATTATGTCGATCACAAAGGCAAGGCGGCTTCGATGTTGGTTATCGGCTCGCTGCTGCTCATCTTGTGCCACCTTACATTTGCGTTTGTGTTGCCCTGCTTCAAAGGAAATGCCGTCGGTGGCGTGATGGTGGCTTACATCACTATTTTGGTGCTTGGTGCCTCGTTCTCGCTCGTGCCAGCCGCCCTTTGGCCAAGCGTTCCGAAACTAGTGGACGAAAAAATTATCGGTTCGGCTTACGCGCTCATTTTCTGGATTCAAAATATCGGATTGTGGCTATTCCCGCTGCTCATCGGTAAAGTGCTCGATGCAACCAACGAAGGCGTTACCAATCCTCACGAATACAACTACACTTGGCCGCTCGTGATGCTGGCTGGACTGGGCATTGCGGCACTGCTGCTCGGTTTTGTGCTGAAGGCGTGGGACAAGAAAAAAGGGCTTGGTTTGGAACTGCCCAATGTGAAGTGATTGTCCAACTGTGGGAACGCTCTATCTGATACCGACCGTGTTGAGCGACAGTGCGCCGCTCGCACAGGTTTTGCCCAGTGGCAACGCCGCCATCGTGGCGCAGTTGAAGCATTTCATTGTCGAAAATGTGCGCACAGCACGCCGTTTTCTGAAACAGATCGACAAAAATATCGACATCGATGCGCTCACTTTCTACGAACTGAACCAGCACACCGACCTTGCGCAGATTGGCGGCTACCTGCGTCCGCTCGAACAGGGCGAAAACATTGGCATCATCAGCGAGGCGGGCTGCCCTGCCATAGCCGATCCTGGTGCCGATGTGGTGGCGTTGGCGCAACAGCACGGCGTGAAAGTGGTGCCGCTGGTTGGGCCGTCGAGCATACTGCTGTCGCTCATGGCAAGCGGCTTCAATGGGCAGAGTTTCGCCTTTCACGGCTATCTGCCCATCGACAAAAACGACCGCGCACAACGGCTCAAACTGCTCGAACGGCGCATCTATACCGAAAACCAAACGCAGATTTTCATCGAAACGCCCTACCGAAACCGACAAATGGTGGACGACCTATGCCGAATACTGCAACCGCAAACAAAACTTTGCATCGCCAGCGACATCACTGGAGCCACCGAAAACATACGCACACGCACCATCGCCCACTGGAAAAAATCGCTCCCCGACATCGGCAAAGTGCCGTGTATATTCCTTATTTTCAAGTAGCAAGATGTGAGTAGCAAGACGAGTTTGAAAGTTTGAAAGTGTAAAAGTGCAAAAGTAGGGGCGCGGCATGCCACGCCCGAGAAGTTTATAGGTGAGAGGTTATCGTTTATAGACAATTGATAATTGATAATTATTTGAAAATTGCAGCGGCGTTGAATGCGAAAATTCATAATTCTAAATTCAAAATTCTTAATTAAATGCGTGGCTTTTCCCCCTATCGGGGGAAACGGGAAAGGGGGCTACGACCAAGAATTAACAATAAAAAATGAATAATGAATAATGAATAATGAATAATGAATAATGAATAATGAATAATAATGCGGCGTTGGGGCTACCGATAACCTGAAACACAGAAACAGTGCGCAGCGCGAGAAACTAGAAACAAAAATTGCGACAGCAATTTTGAGAAACAATTTGAAATTCTGAAATTTGAAATTGAATCAGCGCATCAATGACTATGAAAAAAAGTACAAAAATAACGCTCTTTGTGGTGGCGGCGATTTTGGTTGGATTGGCCATTTTGTGCTACACGCGTTGGGGCGCATGGTTCGGTAACCCGATAGAACCGCCCTACCAGCCAAGCGATAGCATCTGTCGCGTGCAACTCACTTTCGGTCGCGCTGGGGCGCAGTCGCGTGCGGTGTCGTGGCAGTGCGGCGACCATATCGAAGCGGCGGAACTGCTGCTAACTGCCGAAAACGCCACTGATACTCAGTATATTGCGGCGCAATCGCGACTTTTTGAAACGACTGGCGGCCGCACGGTCTGCTATTGGGCGTATCTCGATTCGCTGGCGGTGGGCAACTACCGTTATGCGGTGCGCGTGGGCAGTAAAAACTCCGATTGGCAGCGTTTTTCAGTGGCCGACTGGACCGATGGCTTGACTTTCGTCTATGTGGGCGATGTGCAGGATACGCTCAACGGCACGCTGCACGAGGAGTTTGTGCACATTCAGCGGACTTTTTCGCCCGATTTTTGGCTGCTTGGCGGCGACATCATCGAGCGACCGCACGACCGCTATTGGAACGAGTATTTCAATGCGGTGTCGGCTTTTTGCGCCTCTGTGCCGATGTTGGCCATTCCCGGCAATCACGAGTATCTGAAAGGCATCGACCGCAAGTTGGAGGAGCGGTTTCACTGCGTTTTTCCCTATTTTCTGCACGACGGACGGCGGGCTGGTTTTGCGGCGTTGTTCGCACTCAAACGACCGCTATTGGCACTTTTGCTGCTCGATAGCAACAACGACCTTTGGACGCTGCCGCGCCAACGCGCTTGGCTCAAAAAACAGTTGCGCGGATGCACGGCGCAGTGGAAAATTGCCGCGCTGCATCACCCTGTCTATTCGGTGCATGGCCCTGTAAACAATCTGTTTGTGCGCTGGGCGTTTGCCAAAATTTTCAACACCGAACCGCTCGATTTGGTGCTCGAAGGCCACGAACACGCCTACGCACGCCGCACTACCAACGGCTCGACGCCTGTCCATCTGATTTCGCAATGCTCGCCCAAGGACTACCACATCTCGTTCGATGCGGGCTACGACCGCTATGGCGTTGGGCAGCGTTTCTACCAAATTGTGCGCATTACTGGCGACACTTTGCGCCTGTCGGCCTACACCATCGGCGACGAACTCTACGATGAACTGCTGCTCATCAAAACTGCTGCTGGCGTGCGCATTCTCGACCGTTTTGCGCAGCACCCCGAATACCTCGAACTCGATGCGTCGCGCTACCGCAAAGGTGCGGACAAACAGGAGATTTACCGACGCGAAATGCGGCTACGCAAGTCGTTGAGGCACAGACACTTCCGCCGATAAACAAAACGAGCAGCCTCATTTCTGAAGCCGCCCGCGCTTTTGCAATTTCGCCGAAAACTCAACGCAGTTTTGCGCCAAGTTTCTCTTCGAAATTCTTTATCAGTCTTTGCATGATAGCGTCTATCTGACTGTCTTTCAGCGTCTTATCGTTGTCTTGCAGCGTAAAACTAACGGCATACGATTTTTTGCCCGCTTCGAGATTTTTGCCCTCGTACACATCGAACAGCATGATGTTGCGCAGCAGTTTGCGCTCGGTTTCGTGCGCAATGCGTTCAATTTCGGCAAACTCCACATTTTTGTCGATGAGCAGTGCCAAATCGCGCTTCACTTCGGGGAATTTGGCGATGTCGGCGTAAACGATTTTGTGTTTTGCCGACTCTTTGAGCAGCGTTTTCCACTGTAAGTCAGCGTAATAGATAGGCATGGCGATATCGAGCCGCTTGAGCGTGTCGGCCGCCACAATGCCAATTTCGGCCAGCAGTTTGCCCGACGCTGTGCGCAGTGCCAGCCCCTCGGCAATGAGGTCGTTGTTGAACTTTTCGGTCTGCACATTTTGCAGATTCACACCGAGGCGTTTCAGCACATTTTGCACATGCGCTTTCAGTTCGAAAAACGACGATTTTTCTTCGCCACGACTCCAAGTCGGCACATTGCGTTTGCCACAAATCCACAGCCCGAGGTGCAACTCCTCGCTGTAAGGCGACAACGCCTCGTCAGTGCGGCGGTTTTCGGCGTGAAAATGGTAGCAGTTGCCAAATTCGTAGAATTTCAGGTCGGCATTTTGGCGGTTGGCGTTGTGCGCAATGCTCTCCAAACCGCCATACAGCAGCGTTTGGCGCATCACGCCGAGGTCGTTGCTCAATGCGTTGATTATGCGCACGCAGTTGGCGGCAGGATAGACGCCCTCGTCGCCGTAGTAACTGCTTTTGGTGAGCGAATTGTTCACTATTTCGTTGAATCCGCAGGCGGTGAGTTGCTCCGAAATTTGGCGTTGCAGCGCGGCACTGTTTGGGCGCGGCGAATAGGAGAGATTCGACCGCAGCGACGCACTGATTTCGACATTGTTGTAGCCGTAGATGCGCAGAATGTCCTCAATCACATCGACATCGCGCTGCACATCGACGCGGTAGGCGGGCACTTGCAGCGTGTAGCCAGTGTCGGTCTTCTTCAAAATCTTGATTTCCAGACCTTTGAGAATCAATTCCACCGTTTCGGCTGGAATCTCTTTGCCGATGAGTGTGTCGATTTTCTCGCGCGTAATTTCGACCGTGAAATCGTCGATTTTTTTCGAATAGACATCGATAATATCGCTCGAAATTGTGCCGCCAGCCACCTCTTTGATGAGCATAGCCGCCAGTTTCAGCACATAGATGGTGTTGTTCGGGTCGATGCCGCGCTCGTAGCGGAAACTTGCGTCGGTGTTCAAGCCGTGGCGGCGCGCTGTTTTGCGAATCGTTACAGGATTGAAGTAGGCGCACTCGATGAAAATATCGGTGGTACTGTCGCTGATGCCCGAATCGAGGCCGCCAAACACGCCCGCCAAACACATCGGCTCTTCGGCGTTGCAAATCATCAAGTCGGCGGCCGAAAGCGTGCGTTCCACGCCGTCGAGCGTGGTGAATTTAGTCCCTTCGGCGCACTTTTTCACAACAATTTTGCCGCCTTTGATTTTTGCCGCATCGAAAGTGTGAAGCGGCTGCCCGAAGGCGTGCAGAATGTAGTTTGCCGCATCGACCACATTGCTTATCGGGCGCAAACCGATGGCGTTCAGGCGGTCTTGCAGCCATTGCGGCGATTCGGCAATTTTCACGCCCGAAATGGTGATGCCAGCGTAGCGCGGGCAATCGTCGGTGGTCTCCACCTCCACAGGAATAGTCAGATTGTGGTTGTCGATTTTGAACTCATCGACACTAGGGCGCGTCAGGCTTACGGGCTGACCGTGCGCCACAAAATAGGCGGCAGCATCGCGTGCCACACCGTAGTGCGAGATGGCGTCGGCGCGGTTGGGCGTGATGTCCACCTCGATAACTGCATCGTCTTTCACACCATAATAATCTTTCGCCGCCATGCCCACAGGCGTATCGTCGGGCAGCGTGATGATGCCGTTGTGGCTTGTGCCAATGCCGATTTCGTCTTCGGCGCAAAGCATGCCAAACGACTCCACGCCGCGTATTTTCGAGCGTTTGATGGTGAAACTCTCGTCGCCGCTATAGAGCACTGTGCCGAGCGTGGCGACCACCACTTTTTGCCCAGCAGCCACATTGGGCGCGCCGCACACGATTTGCAGCGGTTCGCCTTGCCCCACATCGACCGTTGTAACATGCAGATGGTCGGAATTTTCGTGCGGCACGCAAGTCAGCACGCGCCCCACCACAAGCCCTTCGAGCCCACCTTTGATGGTCTGCACCGTTTCCACCGTTCCCACTTCCAACCCGATGGAAGTCAGTATTTTAGCCAGTTCCTCGGGCGCAACATCGGTGTGCAAGTAATCCTTCAGCCAGTTGTACGATATGTTCATACCAAATAATTTTTTGTCAATACAAATTCAACCTGCAAAGGTACGAAATTAGTTTGAAAGTGCGAAAGTGTAAAAGTGAAAAATAGTTGAATGTAGGGACGCACCGAGTGCGTCCGATGAATAAAGAGTAAAGACAAAAGACATTTTTTATTTGAAGATTTGAAGATTTGAAGATTGCGCCGCTGTTGGGCACGAAAATTCATAATTCTTAATTCAAAATTCTAAATTGGTTTCAACCCCACCCGAAAAACTGTCGTTTTTCTCGTCCCCTTGAAAAGGGGACAGGCGCGCACCCAAGTTGGTTCAGTCCTCTCCCCTTTTCAAGGGGAGTACCTGCGCAGCAGGGGTAGGGTTCGAAAATAATTCAATAATTCAATAATTCAATGATTTTTTCGGGGGAAACGGGGAAAGAGGCCACAATAAAAATTAACAATAAATAATTAAAAATGAATAATAATTGCGGCGTTTCAAATGCCGACAATATGAAATTCTGAAATTTGAAATTCTGAAATCTGAAAAAACAACCCACACGCCGCACAATTTGTTCTCTGCTGCACTTTTTTGTGTACGATTTGCACAACACAAAATAAAGTCTTACTTTTGTACCGTAAATTCTTACATAAAACGATAAAATCGTTTTCGAGTATGAAATTCGCTTATTTTATAGAAAAACAGAGTGTATAAAAACTAAAAAAACATCGCCTATGGGAGAACGAGCGTAACTGTACGGGTGCGCATACCTTGAAATAGCAGAAAAAGCGTTCATTTACATCTTGCTCTATGAATCTGGACAATTCAAAAAGCAATCAAGAGGTAAAGTTCAGCGTTCACGCAGTTGCTGCGTGGGCTTTACTTTATATTTGATTGCAGGCAGTCCAGAGCCTTAGAGCAAATAACAAGAGTTTAGTCCCGCGCTTTTTTTTGTGTGCGTGCTGCAAAACAAACTATTTGTGGGGACAACGGCAAAACGCCCTGCCACAACCGAAATGGGCGCAACAAAACAACAAAAAACAAGAAAAAACAATGAAAACAATCAAATTTTTCGCACTGGCCGCTGCAATGCTGTGCGCCGCTGGCGCAAACGCCAAAATCTGGCGCATCAACTACGACGACCACGCCAAAGCGGACTTTAAGACCCTGAAAGAGGCCTGCGAACATGTGAGCGTGGCCGAAGGCGACACACTCTACTGCGAGGCTGGCAACCACAACGGCACGGTGGACGAAAATACCATTTCGCGCACCATGACAGTGTTTGGCCCCGGCTACGGTTTTGCACCGAACTACGGCAACACCAGCACACTGGCAGGAGCGGCTTTTAAAAATACCATTACCATAAAAGCCGACAAGGTGCATTTGGCGGGATTGTGCGCATATAAGATAGTGTTTGGCGCAAAAACCGATGGCGTAACCATAGAGCGCTGCAAGGTAGTAGGTTCTGGAAATAACTGGGACGCTCCTATTGAGATGGATTACGACTGTTCAAATTTAACCATCAAAAATAATTATATCAAGAACACCAGTGGTAGTGGTCAGTATGCAATAAATTTGGGCGATTATTATCGGTCAAATAGTGGGATCACTATAACTAACAACATTATAATTGGACGAGTGTCAGTAGATCATTATACCTCTAGTTCAACACTTTCTTCTACTACTTTTTCAAACATACTCATACAGAACAACACCATTGTTGGTGCATTCGGTACAAGTAGTAGTGCCATATACACCGCCAACTCGGTAATACAAGACAATATCATCATCAACACGAGCAATGTTACCTATGTGATGGATTTCGACAAGATGACGGGCAACATTATACGCAAAAATGTGTTTAGTCTGTCGGCATTGAATATCAACTCGTACATCAGCGAAAACCACCCCGACAACTACTATGTGGCTGCAACGGAGGACAATACCTTTACCAAAACCGAGAAGAGTTACGGTTTCGAGGAGTACTACCGACTGCTCGATTCGTCGGCAGCCAAAAATGCCGCCTACGACGGCAGCGACTGCGGCGCATTTGGTGGCACCAACCTCTATGTGTTGTGCGGTCGTCCGCAAGGTGTGCCATACATCTACGATGTAGAGGTGCCAGCCTACCCAACCAACGACAAACTGAATGTATCATTTAAGGTTACGGGACAAAATGAATAAGCGAATCGCATTATTGGGCGCACTCTGCGCTTTGTGCGGCTGCTTGGCCACGGCGCAGACCACTGTGCAGCGTGCCGAATACTGGCTAGACAGCGACCCAGGCCATGGGCGCGCCACAGCCATAGCGGTAACGCCCGCCGCCATGGTAGATTTGCAGTTGCAAGTGCCAACCGACGCCCTCGAGGCTGGCTGGCATGTGCTTGGCTTACGCTCGGCGGGCAACAACGGTCGCTGGTCGCAGACCTACACGCACCGCTTCTTCAAGGCGGCTGCCGCCATTCAAACGCGGCTGACCAACGCCGAATACTTTATCGACGAAGATCCCGGACACGGCAAAGCGACTGCGCTTCCGTTTACGGCTGGTCAGCAACTGTTCGACATCGATGTGCCGACTGAAACGCTTGGTGAAGGCGTACACCTGCTTGGCTTGCGCGTGAAATTCGACGACAAATGGTCGCAGACCTACACACACCGTTTTGTGATGGTGGGCGCAAAACCTGCCCCGATGACCGTCGAAGCCATCGAGTACTATTGGGACACGGATTCGGAAAACACTACGGCCATTCCATTTGCAATGGCGGGCGATTCGGTCATTATCGACAATTTTGAAATTTCGACCGCCGCATTGACTTACGGATTGCACTACCTAAACCTGCGTGCAAAAGCCAACGGTGTTTGGAGCGTCGTTACACGCTACGAAGTGTGCAAAAATGCCGTACCGAAATTCTCGTTGGACGACAACGAAGTGTGCGTTGGCGATATGTTCATCGTTTACAACGAAACCACAGAAGCCACAGCCGAAACGGTTTTTGCATGGGATATGAACGGCGACGGAACAGCCGACTACGACACCACCGACGATATGTTTACACACACCTACACCAAAGCGGGCACCTACACAGCCACGCTCACTGTGCGGACAGGCGACGACTGCGAAACGACCTACAGCCAAACGATTACCGTTCATAGCAAATCGGCACCGAGCGTATCGTTGAAATACGACAAATCATCGATTTGCAAAGGCGAAGCAATCACATTTACCGCCCAAGCGAGCAACGCAGGCAAAACGCCGACATTCCGTTGGTACAAAAATGGTGTACAAATCGAAAATGCCGATGCCGAAACGCTGCGCCTCGACGATTTTGAGAACAAAGATAAAGTGAAAGTTACGGTTGTGTCGTCGAATCCATGCTCCGAAGTTGCGGAATCGACCTCGAACATTTGTACAGTAACCGTTTACAGCCTGCCCAATGTAACGCTAACGCCAATCGCCACCAAATACACCGACGAGAAAGCCTTTGTGTTGAATCAAGGTTCGCCAACGGGCGGCACATACTACATCAACGACAAAGCGGCGACGCTGTTCAACCCCAAAGGGAACGAGGTTGGCACTTACACACTGCGCTACGAATACACCAACAGCAACGGCTGCACATCTTCCGCCGAAACCGACTTTGTGCTGAAAGAGCGCGAAATGGTAACCATCAGCGTATTTAGTAACGACGAGAGTTTGGGCTCTGTTTTGGGTGGCACAACCATGCTCGAAGGCTACGACATCACTGTAACGGCTATTGCAAATGCTAATGCGCAGTTTGTCGATTGGCGTAATGCAGCAGGCGATGTACGCTCCACCGATGCAGAGTACACATTCACCGCTACTCAATCGGAACTGCTGTACGCCTATTTCACGCCAATGCAAGCCACCGCCCTGCCAGCCACCGAAGCGCAGGAACTCCGCACCGAAAACGGCCGCATCATCTGCGATGGCGAGTTCCAAATCTTCGACCTGCTCGGCCGCAATGTTACACGCTTGAACGGCTCTTTGAACGGCGTTTATATTGTGAAATGCGGCGACAAGGCGCAAAAAATTGTGGTGAAATAATTGACAATGGACAATTGATAATTGACAATTAAAAAAGGGGTGCGGCCGTTGGTCGCGCCTTTTTTTGATTTGAAGATTTGGAATTCTTGCGACTTGCTACTAACAATTTGAAATTTTGGAATTTGAAATTGCTGCGCTTCCGCGCAGCAAACTTCCCCCTTGGGGGATTGAGGGGGTCTTATAGATTGTAGAGCCGCCACAGTGTG
>CAVKTI010000041.1:0-23024 GCA_963659365.1 Acutalibacteraceae bacterium
TGCCTACTCGTTCTCTCTCTACTAAAAAAACTATCCTGCAATTTGACCTATTGAGAGGTGTCGTGTAAAATTTATCCTGCAATTTGACCTATACGCCGAAAATATCGTTGGCACTTCTTATCTTTTTGTGCGAGAGTTTGCCTATTTGGTATAGATGTATCATCTCTTGTACGCAAACAGAACTTGTATATAGGCGCGTGTCGTAGTCTTCGATGATAAGCATAATATCTCGATGCAAATACTCTTTGTCGGTAAAAAAGAATATCAAAATATCTTCACCAAAATGAAAAGTACATTTCTACAAAATGAAAAGTACATTTTTGGAGATGGAGAGGGAGATGGGTGTGTATGCGCGGGGTGTAAAAAAAGTAGGCGGCGTGAGAACGGCCGCCTACTTGGTTGATGTGGAGTGAGGGGGAAGCGTGGGTTTTGGTGTGGGTTTGTGCGGTTTTGGGGCGGTGGGGCGTGCTTTTTGTGAGTTATTTGGTGTTTTTTGAACGCAGGTGTTTGGAGGCTGGCAACAAAGCACTACCTTTGCACCGAGTCAGTTCTACTCGCATAAGCCGAACAGTAGTAGTATTATTGGTAGGTGAGAGGTTTAGATACTGGCTCGTTTTTTTTATGGTTTCACGACCCCTCTAATCCCCCAAGGGGGAAGTTTGCTGCGCTACCGCGCAGCAATTTCAAATTACAGATTTCAAATTTCAAATTGTCGGTATTTTGAAATGCCGCCAATTATTATTCATTATTCTCGGACGCACGCGGTGCGTCCCTACTTTCCACTTTATACACTTTTCACTTTATACACTTTCACACTCATTTTGTCTATGCTCTATCTTCTATGTTCTTAAAATCTCGTCTTGCTACTTGCTTCTTGCTACTTGCTACTAACAAAAACTGTTGAAAACTTTTTTTGGCGGATTGGGCGATTTTTTGTATTTTTGCGTGTTTAATGCGCTAATAGTACACTAAAATGGCCGAAGATACCGACAACATTCAAGAACCAGAAGCAGCCGACCTGCCTACCGCACAGCCCGACGACGACAACGCACCACAGCGACACTCCGACTACAAACGCCCCGACTTGCAAGACGAGGAGGCCAAACGACACCTGTCGGGCATGTATCAGATGTGGTTTCTCGACTACGCCTCGTATGTGAACCTCGACCGTGCCATTCCGCACATCAACGACGGCTTGAAGCCTGTGCAACGCCGCGTGCTACACGCTATGCGCCGCGCCGACGACGGTCGCTACAACAAGGTGGCCGCCATTGTGGGCGACACCATGCACTACCACCCACACGGCGATGCCTCTATCTACACGGCGCTGGTCAATCTCGGTCAGAAAAATTTGCTTATTGACTGTCAAGGCAACTGGGGCAACATTTTCACGGGCGACGAGGCGGCGGCTCCTCGTTACATCGAGGCGCGCCTGTCGAAATTTGCGCTCGAAACGGTGTTCAATCCCAAGACAACGCCGTGGAAACCGTCGTACGATGGGCGCAACCAAGAGCCGATTTTCTTGCCTGTGAAATTTCCGCTGCTGCTGGCGCAAGGCTGCGAAGGCATCGGGTTGGGCTTGAACTCGAAAATTATGCCGCACAACTTCAACGAGTTGCTCGATGCATCGATAGCCATTTTGCGCAACGAACCGTTCCAACTATTGCCCGATTTCCCCACTGGCGGACTCATCGACGCAAGCCGCTACAACGATGGCGAACGCGGCGGCGTGGTGAAAATCCGCTCGCACATCGAAAAGTTGGACAACCGCACGCTCGTCATTCGCGACATTCCCTACGGCATGACCACTGGCACGCTCATCGAGACTATCATTGCTGCCAACGACAAGGGCAAAATCAATATAAAAAAGGTGGAGGACAACACCGCCGCCAATGTCGAAATTTTGGTGCATCTCGAAGCCAAAACCTCATCGGACAAGACCATCGACGCGCTCTACGCCTTTACCAAATGCGAGGTGAGTTACTCGCCAAACTGCTGCGTGGTGGACGACAACAAACCTTGTTTCATCACCGTGAGCGAGGTGCTGCGGCGCAATACGGCACAGACCGTCAAACTGCTCACGCAAGAGTTGAACATCGAGATGGGCGAACTGGAAGACCGTTGGCACTGGACTTCGCTCGAAAAACTATTCTTCGAAAAGCGCATCTACAAAGTTTTGGAACACGATTTCAAAACTTGGGACGATCAAGTAACGCAGATCGAGCGCGAGTTCGACCCTTACCGCAAACTTTTCCGCCGCGAGATTGTGCGCGACGATGTGCTGAAACTCTGCGACAAACCTGTGCGCAAAATTTCGAAATTCGACATCAAAAAAGCCGAAGACGAGATTGCCGACATCGAAGCGCAGATGAAGCGTGTGCAGTACAATCTCGACCACATCATCGACTACACCATCGATTGGTTCAAACATCTGAAAGAGAAGTACGGACAGAAATTTCCGCGCCTCACCGAAGTGCGTAACTTCGAGACTATTCAGGCCGCCAAAGTGGTGGAAGCCAACCAAAAACTCTATGTCAATCGCAGCGAAGGTTTTATTGGCACAGGGCTGAAAAAGGACGAAAATGTGGAGTTTGTGAGCAACTGTTCCGACATCGACGACATCATCGTCTTTTTCAAAGATGGCAAATACAAAGTGGTGCGCGTGGCCGACAAACTCTATGTGGGCAAAGGCATTATTCATGTGGCTGTGTTTGTCAAAAACGACCGCCGTACCATCTACAACGCCATCTATCGCGATGGGCGCGCGGGCTACTACTACATCAAGCGTTTTGCGGTGAATGGCGTTACGCGCGACAAAGAGTACGACCTGACGCAAGGCACCGACGGCTCGAAAGTGGTCTATTTCTCGGCCAATCCGAATGGCGAAGCCGAAACGGTGAAAGTAACGCTGCGCCCGACTTCGCACCGCATGAAAAACCTCGTTTTCGAGAAAGATTTTTCGGAAATCGCCATCAAAGGTCGCCAATCGATGGGCAACATACTCACCAAATTCGATGTGCACAAAATTCTGCTCAAACAGAAGGGCGGCTCCACGCTTGGCGGCACTCCTATCTGGTTCGATGCCGATGTGCTGCGGCTCAATATCGACAAAAGAGGCCAATTTATCGGCGAATTTTTCAATGGCGACCAGATTTTGGTCATCACCAAAAACGGCGAATACTACACCACCAATTTCGACCTCAACAACCACTACGACGACGATGTGCAGCGCATCGAAAAGTTCGATGGCAACAAGGTGTGGTCGGCTGCGCTCTACGATGCCGAGCAGGGATTTGCCTACATCAAACGCTTCCTATTCGAGCCGCAGAAAAACCGCACATCGTTCATCGGCGAGAGCAAATTCTCGCATCTTTTCGCACTCTCCGACCAAGTCTATCCGCGTTTCAAAGTTACGCTTGGCGGCGGCGACTCGTTCCGCGACCCATTTGAGGTCGATGTCGAGAGTTTCATCGCTGTGAAAGGCTACAAAGCCAAAGGCAAGCGCATTACCACTTGGAGTGTGGAGGCGGTGGAGGAGTTGGAGCCGCTGCGTTTCCCCGAACCGCCAGAAAATGCCGATGAAAACGCCGAAATTGCGACTTTGGACGAAAATTCCGCAGACGAAACACCAGCCGTTTTGGACAACGAAGGCAGTGCTGCATCGCAAGACGAAATGCCCGAAATTGTTACCATCGACACTACAAAAAATGGCGATGAAACCACTGAAAATATCGAAATAGTTACGGTAGATACAACCAAACAAACCGACAACGCCGCCTCCGACGACGATGTGATTGACGAAATCACGGGGCAAATGCGGCTGTTTTGACCGTAGAAATAAACCGTTGTGGAAATGAAGCGTAAAATAGTTTTGGTGGCGGCGTTGCTCAACGCATCGTTGCTGCTGGCCGAATCAGAGGCCGACAAAATTTGCGGTCTTTACTATGTGGTCGATAAGTTTACATCGGGCGAACAGTGCAAAATTCGCATCTATCGCACCGAGCAGAACACCTACGAGGCGCAGGTTGTTTGGATGAACCAGCCGTACAACGCCGATGGTACGCTTCGGCTCGATGTGAACAATCCCGATCCAGCACTGCGCAGCACGCCCTGCAATCGCGTGGTGATGATGCGCAACCTTACCTACAACGCCGCCGAA
Organism: Acutalibacteraceae bacterium; assembly: GCA_963659365.1. Taxonomy (GTDB): domain Bacteria; phylum Bacteroidota; class Bacteroidia; order Bacteroidales; family Paludibacteraceae; genus W0P28-013. Next base: position 4,160 of record CAVKTI010000041.1, read on the forward strand.
AAAGAGTGGCAAAACGGCGAGGTCTATAATCCGCAAAATGGTCGATTTTATCGCTCATATATGAGTTTCGAAAGCGATAAAAAATTGCGTGTTCGTGGCTATTGGGGCATCTCGCTTTTTGGTTTGACCATGTATTGGGATAAAATAGAGTAGAGTGCTTCCTGCGGATTTCATAAATCTTGTTGCGCCGATTTTTGCCGATGAAATGGGCGATTTCGAGGCGGCACTCGCACAAAATCCGTCGGTGAGCGTGCGGGTGAACGATAAGATTGACCTTCCACAATTTTCTGATTTAGAGCAAGTTGCGTGGTGCTCCGATGGATTTTATCTGCCCGAGCGACCAAATTTCACGCGTGATCCACTTTTTCACGCTGGGGCTTACTATGTGCAGGAGGCCGCGTCGATGTTTTTGCAGCAGGCGTTGGCAAATTTTGTCGATAAAAAGGCAAAAATGCTCGATATGTGCGCTGCGCCAGGCGGTAAATCGACGCTCATTGCGCACTATTTGGACGGCGGCGTGCTGGTTGCCAACGAGTTTGTGCGTCAGCGAGCGCATATTTTGTCGGAAAATGTGCAGAAGTGGGGCAGTGCCAGTGCGATTGTAACCAACAATGCACCGAGCGATTTTTCCGATTTCATCGGCGTTTTCGATGCAATTTTGGTCGATGCACCCTGTTCTGGCGAGGGCATGTTTCGTAAAGATGCGAACGCTATCGCCGAGTGGTCGCTGCAAAATGTGCGCAACTGTGTGGTGCGCCAGCGCGAAATTCTGGAGGCCGCGTGGCGTTGCCTAAAAACCGACGGCGTGCTGATTTACAGCACTTGCACCTACAATCGGCTCGAAAACGAGGAGAATGTGCAGTGGCTTTGTCGGCAGTTTGGTGCCGAAATTCTGCGGATTCCGACGGAAGCGGCGTGGCAAATTACCGAAACGACCGAAGGCTACCACTTTTTCCCGCACCGCACGCGCGGCGAAGGGCTGTTTATGGCCGTTTTGCGCAAAACAACGAACGAAAATGGTGCAAAAATCCGCAACAAAAACAGAGCGAAACCGCTGGCACAATCTGCCTTTGCCGATTACCTAAAAAATGCCGATGAATACGCACTTTTTGCGTTCCAAAATTGCCATTTTTCCTTTCCGCAACAGCACGCCGATTTGTTGCAACTCTGTCTTGAACGGCTGAATGTGTTGCATTTTGGCGTGCCACTGGCCGAGCCGAAGGGCAAAGATTTGATTCCGCAGGCAGGTTTGGCGTTGAGCAAGGCGTTCAACGAGGCGGCTTTTGTGGCTGTTGATGTCGATTTAGAAACAGCGTTGCGTTTTTTGCGCTGCGAAGCCATCGCTCTGCCCAACGCCCCCAAAGGATTTTTGGTGTTGAAATACCAAAATTTGCCGATTGGTTGGGTAAAAAACATCGGCAACCGCTGCAACAATCTCTATCCGCAGCAGTGGCGGATACGCATGGCGTTGTAGGCTACTGTATCAAATCTTCGAAATAGTCGAAAGCATCGATAATATCGAGATAAACGCCGTCGAAATTCGCTTTTTGAATGCGCTCGAGGTAGGAGTAGAGAATGATGTGTTGCCACTCGCCCTCCCAATAACGCACTTTGTAATTGCCCTCCCAATCGGGATTTTCGGCCTCCAACCACTTTGGGGGATATTTTTTCCAACTGCTTTGCCAATAGTAGCGGTAGTCCTCGGCTTCGCCTATCGACATATAGGCAATCACAAGCCGTTGCTCGCCATTGGCCTTGCGGCGTAATTGCGCGATTTCATCGGAAGAAAATGGCACTTCGTCGAAAAATAGGTCGCAAATGAGCAGGTCGTAATTGGTGGCGCACACCGCCTCGATAAAAGTCTGTTTCGTGGCAAATTGCTGAAAATTGATGAGGTAAAGAAAATTTCTTACTTTGCTCAAATGGTCGATTGTATCGGCGTTTTCGTGGTGTATTGGCGTGGACGGAATCTGATTTAACTGTCGGCTGTTGGCAGCAAACGAAACGAATGCGTGTTGCCCATTTTTGGCGTAAGAATCGGAAACTTTTGCTGTTGTGGCGCAGTAGTCGGTAACCAAAATACGCTTGCCGTGCGCTTGCGATTGTTCCAAATAGGCGAGCAGATAGTCCGATTCGTCGGTAGGCGTGGCTTGGTCGTCGTCGTTGTAGCCGTAGAAAAGCGACTCCTGTCCGTGTCCATCGATGGCTGCGAGATAGTCGCGTGCCAGCGTTCCGTCGGCCTCTTCCGACAGCGACACAAGTTCGATGCCGTTCTGCGGAATAACGATAAAATCGGGATTTTTTTCGCGCGCCGTGCGGCTAATTTCAATCACAAATTGGCGCATCTCTTTCCGAAAATCGATGCCTTTCAAATCGTTGCGCCGACAAGTGGTGAATGCGCCCAATGTCAGCAATGCAAACAGATATATCGCACTCTTTTTCATGCTAATTTTTCGAAGATTTCCCACGCTTCGTTTACCGATTCTATGGGCGAAAACGCGGCAAAGCGTTTGCCGTCGCGCTCGCCGAGGCGTGCACGCGTTGGGTTTTCGCTGATGCAGTTTATTAGCCGTTGGAACGCTTCGGATTGGTAGTAGGGCGAGCGGTCGTTGGCAATCAGATAGAGTGTCATACGGCCATTTTTTAGTGTCAAACGCTCGATGCCGTTCTGCACCGCCAGCCAACGCAGCCGCAGCAGGCGCATCAGGTCGGCGGCTTCGGGCGGAATCGGGCCAAAACGGTCGATAAGTCGGCTCTCGAACGCCTGCAACGCCTGCTCGTCGGTGATGTTGTCCAGTTCGCGGTAGAGCGTCATGCGCTCCGACACATTGGCGATATAGTCGGCTGGGAACGCCACATCTAAATCGCATTCTACCTGACATTCAAGCACATAGGTGCGGCGTTGGGGCGTGTCGGCACACAATTCGGGGAACTCATCGTTGCGCAATTCCTGCATGGCTTCGTTCAGAATTTTCTGATAAGTTTCGTAGCCCAAATCGGCGATGAAACCGCTCTGTTCGGCACCGAGCATATTGCCCGCGCCACGAATATCGAGGTCTTGCATGGCGATGTTGAAACCGCTGCCAAGGTCGGCAAAAGTTTCGATGGCTTGCAAGCGTCGGCGTGCGTCGTCGGTAATCTCTTTTGCTGGCGGCGCAATGAGATAGCAGTAGGCCTTGCGGTTGCTGCGCCCCACGCGCCCACGCAGTTGGTGCAGGTCGCTGAGCCCAAACAGGTGCGCCTTGTTCACAATAATCGTGTTCACATTTGGCATATCGATGCCCGATTCCACCACCGTAGTGGCAATCAGCACATCGTAGTCGTAGTTGATGAAATCGACCACAATCTCTTCCAAATCGGTGGGCGGCATCTGTCCGTGCGCCACTGCGATGCGTGCGTCGGGGACGAGTTTTTTCAGTTTGTCGGCCAGTAAGTAGATGTTTTGTATGCGGTTGTTGATGACAAACACTTGTCCGTTGCGGTTCATCTCGCGCGTGATGGCTTCGCGGATAATTGCGTCGTCCCACTCCAAAACTTCGGTTAGTACTGGGTAGCGGTTGGGCGGCGGTGTGTTGATGATGCTCAAATCGCGTGCGCCCATCAGCGAAAATTGCAGCGTGCGTGGAATCGGCGTGGCGGTCAGCGTGAGCGTATCGACATTGATTTTCAACTGTTTGAGCCGCTCTTTGGTCGAAACGCCAAATTTTTGCTCTTCGTCGATGATGAGCAATCCGAGGTCTTTGAACACAATCTCTTTGCCAATCAAGCGGTGTGTGCCGACCAAAATGTCGATCTCTCCGTTGCGCAGTTGCGTGCTTATCTCTTTCACCTGTTTGGCCGTTTTGGCGCGACTCAAGTACTCCACTTTCACAGGAAAATCGTGCAGTCGCTCGCTGAAAGTTTTGTAGTGTTGCAGTGCCAGCACGGTGGTCGGCACCAGCACAGCCACCTGTTTGCCGTCGTTCACGGCTTTGAAGGCGGCGCGAATTGCCACTTCGGTTTTGCCAAAACCCACATCGCCGCACACCAAGCGGTCCATCGGCCGTTCCGACTCCATATCGTGTTTGATGTCGGCGGTGGCTTTTTGTTGGTCGGGCGTGTCTTCGTACAGAAACGAGGCTTCGAGTTCGTGTTGCAGATAGCCGTCGGGCGAGTAGGCGAACCCTTTTTGCGCAGCCCGTTGCGAATAGAGTTTTATCAGGTCGCGGGCAATATCTTTGACCTTGCTTTTAGTGCGCTCTTTCAGGCGTTCCCATGTGCCAGTTCCGAGTTTGTTGATGCGCGGTTCTTCGCCCTCTTTGCTCTTGTATTTCGATATGCGGTGCAGCGCGTGAATGCTGACAAAAATGATGTCGTTGTCCTTGTAAATCAGTTTGATAACCTCTTGTGGCTTGCCATTTACAAGGGTAGTTTGCAGGCCGCCAAACACGCCCACGCCGTGGTCGATATGCACCACATAGTCGCCCACTTTGAACTGATTGAGTTCTTTCAGTGTCATCGCCACTTTGCTGGCGCGCGCCACATCGCTCCGCAGCGTGAATTTGTGGAAACGGTCGAAAATTTGGTGGTCGGTGAGGCAGCAGAGCCGCATATCGTGGTCGATAAAGCCCTCGTGTACGGTTTTCAGAATGGGCGTGAAGGCGATTTTTTCGCCCCGCTCATCGAAAATGGCGGCGATACGGTCGGTCTGTTTTTTGCTGTCGCTGGCGATGTAAATGGCGTAACCGTCGGCGGTGTATTGCGTCAGTTGCGACGATACCAAATCGAAATTTTTGTGGAAAATCGGCTGCGGTGCCGTGCGAAAATCGATGTTTTCGCCGCTGAAATAGCCTTTGCCTATCTCGATGGTGCGAAACTGCTCGACTTGCGCCAGCAGGTCGTCGCCTGTGGCAAGATGTGCGTCGAGTGTGGGCGTGTTGTCGGCTGCGTTGGCTTTCACCAGTGCGTCGTCGTAGAGTTGGTTGGCGCGCTCGCGCAGCCAGCGGAAACTGTTGGCGCACAAAATGGTGTCGTTGTGCATAAATTCGAGCAGCGTAACCTGTTCGCCCCGAATCGTCTGCATATCGGGAATGATGGCGATTTGCGTCTGCTCCTCGATAGAGAGTTGTTTTTCGATGTCGAAGGTGCGAATACTCTCGATTTCATCGCCAAAAAAGTCGATGCGGTAGGGCAGTTCGTTGGTGTACGAAAAAATATCGACAATGCTGCCGCGCACCGAAAATTGTCCCGGTTCGTACACAAAATCGACGGCTTCGTAGCCAAACTGTTCGAGCGTTTCGGCGAGTGTTTCGCTGTCGATGGCAGCACCTTTTGCCAAATTGAGGCGGTTGCTGTCGAAAGTCGATGGCGGCACCACTTTTTCCGTCAGCGCATCGGGATAGGTTACCACAATGCAGGGCTCGGCGCTTTGCAGATGGTTGAGCGTGTCGGCGCGCAAAATCTCGTTGGCAGCGTCGGTTGTGTTGCGTTTGTGTGCATTTTTGTAAGCGGTCGAAAAGAATGCAACGCGCTCTTTATCAAATAGTTGCGATAGGTCGTGGTAGAAATAGCCCGCCGATTCTTCGTCGTCGAGAATGGCGCAGATGTTTTGCCCTGTTTTTTGCAACAGAGCCGCCACCGTCAGGGCTTTGGCAGAGCAGAGCAGACCGCTCACCGTTGCGTGTTGCCCAGTGCCGCGCATCCATTCTGCCAATTTTGCGATTTGCGGGTGTTGGCTATAAATCTCGATAAATTCGCTTAAAAGCATCACTTCGGGGCTTTGTAGTAGAGGAGCAGACCGACCGCCAAAAAGAGCAGATTTGGCAGCCAAACGGCCAACAGCGGATTCATGCTGCCAGCGATAGAGAGTTGGCTCGAAAATGTGGTGAACAAGATGTAGAGCGCGCTCAGCGTGAGGCCAATGCCGATGTTCATACCCATGCCGCCGCGCACTTTACGGCTCGAAAGCGACACGCCGATGAGCGTCAGAATCAGTGCCGAAAGCGGTGTAGAGTAGCGTTTATGGTATTCGTCCTCGAACGCCTGCGTGTTGCCCAAACCGCGCTCCTTGCGTTTTTCGATGTAGCGGTAGAGGTGCGGCGTACTCATCTGCGCCGCCTCTTTGGCGGTGATGAAAAAGTCGGCGGGATCCATCTGAATGACCGTGTCGAGCGATTCGCCCCGATTGATATGCTCGTACATGCCATCGAAATTGCGAATCAGGTAGTTTTTCACCGTCCAATGATAGAGCGAATCCATCACAATTTCTTGCGCTGTGAGGCGCGAAACGAGCGTTTTCCCATCGAATTTTTCGAGCGAAAACGAGCGTCCTTTCGAGGTAGCCTCTTCGTAACGCCCAAGGTAAACGATAATGCCCGGCTCAATCTCCATCTGCACATTGCGCGCCACATCAGATTTGAATTTCGACACATATTTATCCTCGAACTCCAAGCGCACGCGGTTGGCTGGTGGAATCACAAAACTCATCAGCACAAACGAAAAAAGTGCGATGAAACCAGCCGAAACCATATATGGGCGCATCAAGCGGCGGAAACTCATGCCGCCCGCCAACATGGCGATAATTTCGCTGTTGTTTGCCAGTTTCGATGTGAAAAATATGACCGAAATGAACGCAAACAGCGGCGTAAACATATTGGTGAAAAACGGAATGAAATTCAAATAGTAGTCGAAAACAATCGCTTTGATTGGCGCATTGGTCTCCATAAAATCATCGACCTTTTCGGTGAAGTCGAAAATGACGGATATACTGATAATCAGCACAATAGACAATGCAAATGTGCCGAGATACTTTTTGATAATATACCAATCGAGGTGCTTTAACATTGAAGAATTTCAAATTTCAAAATTTCAAATTTCAGAGTTTCAAGTTTCAGGAGTTTTTGGTAGCCGAAACGCCGCAATTATTGTTCATTTTTCATTATTTATTGTTAATTTTGAAGAAAAATTCCTCACTCCTAATTCCTAACTCCTCATTCAAAATTCACTTCTCACTTCTAACTTCTCACTTCTAACTTCTAACTTCTCACTGCTCACTAAATTTAGAGTCTTCGCATTACGCGGACGACCATCTCCTTTTTCCATGCGGCAAAATCGCCGTTGAGAATGTGCTGCCGTGCTTCGCCTACGAGCCACAGATAGAACGCCAAATTGTGAATCGATGCTATCTGCATGGCCAGCAGTTCGCCTGCCACAAACAGGTGGCGCAGGTAGGCTTTGGTGTAGGCCTGATCGACAAAACAGTCGCTTTCGGCATCTATCGGACTGAAATCGTGCGCCCATTTCTGGTTTTTCATGTTCATAATGCCGTTGCGTGTGAAGAGCATACCGTTGCGGCCGTTGCGTGTGGGCATTACGCAGTCGAACATATCCACGCCGCGTGCGATGCCCTCCAAAATGTTGGCTGGCGTGCCTACGCCCATCAGGTAGCGTGGGCGGTCGGTGGGCAAAATGGCGTTCACCACCTCAATCATCTCGTACATTTTTTCGGTTGGCTCGCCCACCGCCAGTCCGCCAATGGCGTAGCCTTCGCGGTTTTGCGCTTTGGTAAATTCGGCCGAGGCACGGCGCAAATCGGGATAGACACAGCCCTGCACAATCGGGAAAAATGTCTGCTTGTAGCCATATTTTGGCGCAGTTTCGTCGAAACGCTTCAAGCCGCGCTCCAACCAGCGGTGCGTGCGCTCCATCGACTCTTTGGCGTAGCGGTAGTCGGCAGTGCCGGGCGTACATTCGTCGAACGCCATCATGATGTCGGCCCCGATGGTGCGCTGCGTATTCACCACATTTTCGGGCGTAAACAGATGTCGCGACCCATCGATGTGCGAGTTGAACAGCACGCCTTCCTCTTTCATCTTGCGTGTGCCAGCCAGCGAAAACACCTGAAAACCGCCGCTATCGGTCAGTATGGGGCGATTCCAGCCGTTGAATTTGTGCAGACCGCCCGCCTCTTCGAGAATTTGCAGGCCAGGGCGCAAATAGAGATGGTAGGTGTTGCCCAAAATGATTTGCGCTTTGATGTCGTCGCGCAGTTCGCGCTGGTGCACCGCCTTCACCGAAGCACAGGTCCCCACAGGCATAAAAATGGGTGTCTCTATCGTGCCGTGGTCGGTGGTGATTTTGCCCGCCCGTGCCGCCGTGTGTGTATCGATATGTTGAAGCGCAAAGTCCATTCCTATTTAGTGTGAAGGTGTGAAGGTGAGAAAGTGAAAAAGTGAGAAAGTAGGGACGCACCGCATGCGTCCGTTTCTCGTGCTACGCACTGTTTCTGTGTTTCTAAGTTTCTATATTGATTTGAAGATTTGAAAATTTGAAGATTATTTTTGCCAATGTGTTAAACTTATCAACTCATCAACTTTTCAACGACCGTCCACGAATTCTCTTCTTCACTTTTGCCAAAAACAGTTTGTAGGCATCGGCGTTGAAGAGTGCCGAGTCGGTGGCGGCTTTGTAGGTGAGGAATATGCCGATGGGCAGCAGCACGGCCGAACTCAGCCACATGCCTTGCCACACTTCCCACACGCCTTCGCGCGCCATCTTTTGTCCTGTGGTGTCGATAATGTAGTAGATGATGAAAAATGCGACCGAAATCACCACAGGCAAGCCTAGTCCGCCCTTGCGCACAATGGCTCCGAGCGGCGCACCGATAAAGAAAAATATCAGGCAGGCAAACGACAGCGTGAATTTGCGGTGCCACTCTACATCGTGCCGAATGTAAAAATCGCTCATCTCTTCGATCACGGCGCGGCGGTACTCCACATCGTTCATCACCGTGCGGGCGCGACTTTCGGCATTCTGAATCACGCGCTGCATCTCCTCTTGCGATAGGCTCGCAAAGAGCGAATCGGCATTGAGCGTTTTTGGTGTGGCGGCGGTCGGTGCAGCGGCCATTTTTTCCAACTCTTGCTCCGAATAACTCTGCCCGAAATACTTGCGCGTGGTCATCTCGGTGGCAAAAAGGTTGCGTGTCGAGTCGCGCAGATGCTCCACCGAATCGATGTCGTGGGTGAGCCGCACAATGTTTTTGCTGATATGCTGATTGTCGAGCATCGACTCGTCCATGCGGTTGAAATTGGCATCGAAATCGATCAAAATCTCCTTTTCGGCAAATGTTTCGCGGCGATAGGGAATGTTGCCGCTTCCGCCTATCTGTTGCCTGTCCAGATTTTCGAACGATTCGCCGTTGTAGAGCGTCAGTTTCAGATTCATCTTGTCGGCGGTGAGGCGTATGTAGGCCGAATCGGCAGTGGTTACCGAGGCGTTGTCGAAGCCGTTGGAGTAGTCGTAAATCATCAGATTTTCCAAACGCCCAGTGCGGTTGTCGCGGTTGCGCACATAGATGTTCCACCCCTGAATGCCCGAATAAAATTCGCCCACAGGAATCTCCAATTCAGGCGATTTTTGGCGAATAGAGAACATCAGCGACCACATTTTGCGCTGCGCATACGGAATTACATTGTTCGAAAAGAAAAATCCGCCGATGCAGACGAAAGCAATGAAAATGGTGAGCGACTGCATGATGCGAAACAGCGAAATGCCCGCCGATTTCATCGCCAAAAGTTCGAGACTTTCGCCCAAATTGCCGAAAGTCATGAGCGAAGCCAGCAAAATGGCGAGCGGCAACGCCAGCGGCACCGAAGTGAGCGAGGTGTAGAAGAAAAACTCCATCATCACACCGAGCGGCAAGCCTTTGCCCACAAAATCGTTGATGTGAAGCCACAAAAACTGCATCACCACGATGAACAGACAGATGAAAAATGTCGCACAAAGCAGTTGAATGAATGTTGTGAACAGATACCGATCGATATGTTTTATGTGTAGCGGATTTCTCATAAGTGTTCAATCTGCAAAGATACAAAAAAAGCACGAAATGTTGCATGCCGACAAAAAAATGCGGCGAAAATTGCGGCGCGCCGACTTTTTTGTTTAACTTTGCATTAACAAAAATCGTGCAAATTCGATGAAAACAGGGCTTTTTTTTGGTTCGTTCAATCCCATACACAATGGGCATATCGCTCTGGCCGACTATTTTGCGCACCACGGCCTCGACGGGGTGTGGCTGGTGGTGTCGCCGCACAATCCGCTGAAAGCGACTGCCGACCTGTGGGACGACCGCACGCGGCTGCATTTGGCCGAGTTGGCCACGCACGACAAACCGCATCTGCGCATGTGCGACATCGAATTTTCGCTGCCAAAACCCAACTACACCATCGACACGCTGCGAACTCTGCGTGTGCGCTTCCCCGAACGCCAGTTTGTGCTGATAATCGGTGCCGACAACGCCGCCGTCTTCCACCGCTGGAAGCAGTGTACCGACATCCTGTCGGAATTTGAGGTGTGGGCGTATCCGCGCGCTGGCTTTCCGTCGCAAAATGCCGATTTTCCGCAAATTCGCTTTGTCGATGCGCCGCTCTACGACCTGTCGGCCACCGAGGTGCGCCGCCGTTTGGCGCAAGGGCAGAGCATTCGTGGGCTTGTCCCCGACGCCGTGGCGGCCACCATCGAAAATCAGTAAGTAAGGAAGCGGCAAGTGCGTCCTTTTTTTGTTGAAGCGTTGAATCGTTTAACTGTTGATTTGCGGATTTGGGTATTCTAACCCCTCCGCTTCGCTCGTCCCCTTATAAAGGGGACAGGTTCGCATCCCAGTTGGTACAGTTCTCTCCCCTTTTCAAGGGGAGCACCTGCGGAGCAGGGGTAGGATTGGAAAATAACTCAATGATTGAATAACTCAATAATTCAATGATTCAATTGGCTTTTCCCCCTTCGTGGGAAACGGGAAAGGGGGCTACTGCCATAACCCAAATCTACAAATCTCCTCTATTTTTGCACTTTTTAACATAAAAATTTTATTTTTCTTTGCAAAAAAGTTGCAAGTTTCAAAAATATCTGCTATCTTTGTGGCAAAATAATAGGTGTGAAACATTAAACCAACAGATTATGAAACGATTACTATCTTTCTGCTTGGCATTCCTTGCCACCACCGCCCTTTGGGCAGCTTTCACCCCTGCAGCCTTTACTGTTTCTTCTAAAGGCAAGCAAGTCTATTTCTCGCAAGGCAACCTACAATGTGCAGGCGTAACAAGCGGCACCTACACATGGTCATTCGCCGACTACCAAACGGAAATGATTGGCGAAGCCAATGTCAGTGCTGGCAACCTCGCAGACAAGATTGACCTCTTTGGTTGGAGTGCAAACAATGAAACTGCAAAGTGGGGTATCAGCACCTCCCAAAACAACTCCGACTACGCAGGTGACTTTGTGGATTGGGGAACAAACACCATCGGCACCTATGCGCCCAACACCTACCGTACACTGACGAAAGATGAGTGGGAATACCTGCTCAACACCCGCCCAAATGCAAGCGAAAAGAAAGGTGTAGCCCGTATCACATTAAGCGATACAGAGTATGCCAATGGTCTTATCCTGCTTCCCGATAGTTGGAATTGCCCCGATGGTATAACCTTCCAGAGCGGTTTCTCGAGTTCGTATAGTGTTCAAGCGTATGCCGACTACCAAACATTTACCTTCGCTGAATGGCAAAAACTCGAAGCCGCAGGTGCAGTCTTCTTGCCTGCTTCGGGGTACCGCCTCGGGTCGAGTATGTTCAGTGTGCGGTACGACGGCATCTATTGGTCTGCTACGGCGGACGGCTCGTACTACGCGTACATCCTGTACTTCTGCTCGGCTGAAGCGAGCGCGTACAACTACGCCAATCGCGGCTACGGGCAGGCAGTCCGTCTCGTGTGCGAGGCTGGTTCTTTACCAACCGCTCTACAAAATGCCGAAATGGTAGAAATCTACGCTGCCGCTGGCCGCATTTATGGTGCTGATGGTATGCAGATTTTCACACTCACAGGTCAGAATGTTACCGAAATGAATGGCTCGCTCTGCGGCGTTTATATCGTGAAAGTTGGAGAGAAGGCGCAGAAAGTGGTTGTGAAATAATTGATAATTGACAATTGATAATTGATAATGGGGCGCGGCCGTTGGCCGCGTTCCATTTTTTTTGTGGATTTGCAGATTGGAAATTCTTGCGACTTGCTACTTGTATCTTGCTACTGACAATTTGAAATCTGAAATTTGAAATTGCTGCGCTTCCGCGCAGCAAACTTCCCCCTTGGGGGATTGAGGGGGTCTGATAGATTGTAGAGCCGTCACAGTGTGGCGGCTCTACTGTTTTACGGATTTTTCCAAATCCACAAACAACCAAATCCGCAAATCCACAGAAACACAGAAACAGCGCGCAGCGCGAGAAACGGACGCACTCGGTGCGTCCCTACAATTACACTTTCACACTTTCACACTTTCCCACTTTCACACTTTCACACTTTCACACTTTTACATTTTTACACTCTCTTGCTACTTGCTACTACATTGTCAATTATCAATTGTCCATTATCAATTATTTTGCTATCTTTGCAGGTTGAAACTCGAATATGGCTCTTATTCTAAATATCGAAACTTCGACCGATGTCTGCTCGGCTGCGCTGTCGGTCGATGGGCGCATTGTGGACGTTGCGGTCTGCACCGAAGGTATGTCGCACGCGTCGAAACTGCCGATTTTTTGCGACAAACTGTTGCGCCACTGCCGTACCGACGGTCGAAAGCCCGATGCCATTGCGGTGAGTGCGGGGCCAGGCTCGTACACAGGGCTGCGCATCGGTGTGTCGGCGGCCAAAGGGCTCTGCTACGGCTTCGGTGCCAAACTGATTGCCATCGACACGCTGCAACTCATTGCCAAAGCCGCACAAGCAAAAATTGCCGATGAAAACGCACTTATTTGCCCCATGATCGATGCGCGGCGCATGGAAGTTTACTGCGCACTTTTCGACCACAATCTGCAAAAAGTGGGCGATGCAGAGGCAAAAATCGTCGATGAAAACGCCTTTTCGGAGCAATTGACCGAGCGCAACATCTACTTTTGTGGCAACGGCGCAGCCAAATGCCAACCCATATTGACGCACAAAAACGCCCATTTCATCGACAAAATTTCGCCATTGGCCGAAAATATGGTCGCCTTGGCCGAAGCACAATTTGCACAACAAAAATTCGAAGATGTGGCCTATTTTGTGCCATTTTATCTGAAAGAATTTCAGGCAACCACGCCCAAACAACGCTAAAAATCCCCTAAAAAAAAATCGCGAAAAAATATGGAAAATAGTCTGACACATCGCGCCAAAGATCAACTGATAATGCCCGAATATGGGCGCAACATTCAACAAATGGTGCAATACGCCTGCACCATCGACGACCGCGCCGAACGCACACGCTGCGCACGCACCATCATCGACATCATGGGCAACCTTTTCCCCTACCTGCGCGACATCAACGATTTCAAGCACAAACTGTGGGATCACCTCTACATCATGTCCGATTGCAAACTCGACATCGACTATCCGTTCGAGGTGAAACGCCCCGAAACACGCCCAAAACCCGACAAAATTCCCTACAACACCACACGCATCAAATACCGCCACTACGGCCGCTGGATAGAGACGCTGATTAACACCATCGCTGCAAAACCCGAAGGCGACGAACGCACCGCACTGACGCGCTTGGTTGCTAACGATATGAAACGAAGTTATGTGAATTGGAACAAAGAGTTGGCCGACGACAGCAAAATTTTCGACGATTTGCGCGAAATGTCGCACGGCCGCATCGACATTCCAAACGATGCCATCGCTTTGGCGGCCTACACCGCAAACAGCGGCGGCAACCACCACAAAAACAACCAGAAAAATCAGAAAAATGGGCAACGCCGTTCAGCGAAGTAACGCTTCGTAGTGCGGCAGTTCGGGCTGAAAAAGATAACGCCGATTCTGCAAATCGACCTTGCAGAAAATGTGAGTCAAACCGTTGCTGGCAAGCAGGTAAGGCACTTGCAGCCGCAAATTATAGACGGCTATTTGGTCGAAAACGCGCTGCGTAATTTCAACCGTCGGGGCTTTGTACTCCACGAGCATCAATGGGCGCAAATTGGCATCGTAAACCACTGTATCACAGCGTTTTGTCAAGCCATTGAACGCAATTGGCGTTTCGTTGCTGACACGCGTGAGCGGCACGCCCAGCGCCTCGACGAGATGTGCAACCATATTTTGCCGCACCCACTCTTCGGGCGTCAGCGCCACATAACGCCGCCGCACACGGTCGAAAATCTGCTGCTTGCCATCGCCCGCAGAACGGATTTTTTGCTGATAATATGGCAAATTGAGCGGAAACATTCTTTATGCAAAAGTAGTGAAAAAATTGATAATTAGTCGCAAGTAGCAAGAAGCAAGTCGCAAGAAAAGTTAGAAGTTAGTAGTGAGAAGTTAGCAGTGATTAAAACTCTGACTAAAACTAAGACCAAGACAAATTATTTGAAGATTTGAAGATTGCACCGCTTTTGGTTGCGAAAATTCATAATTCTAAATGCACAATTCTTAATTGAAGAAAGGCTTTTCCCCCTTCGGGGGAAACGGGAAAGGGGGCGATGACCAAGACAATTTCAGAATTTCAAATTTCAAAATCAACAAATTAGAAACATAGAAACAGTGCGAAGCACGAGAAACTTAGAAACTAGAAACTAGAAATTAGAAATAACTTTTTCACTTTACACACTTTTCACTTTACACACTTTCACACTTTCACACTTTCACACTTTCACACTTTCCACTTTAGAAAGTGAGGCGGAAATGAAGCGAGTAAAATGGAGTGCAAATAGGGTTAGAGAAAGTCGATTATAATTGTGGTTTCGACGATTTTTGCCGTATGACAATTCTATAAAAAAACGCAAACATTTTACTCTATTTGGTTTGTATTTGACAATTTTTTGTTGTAATTTTGTTACTCGAAATCGAAAGTAACAAAATAGTAACAGAAAAGTCAAACAAAATGAACAAAGAACCTATTAAACTGCGCAAGCGTTCCAACCCATCGGGAGTGGTGTCGCTCTATCTCGACATCTATCTCGATGGCAAACGCTCGTATGAGTGGCTCAAGTTGTATCTCGTTCCAGAGAAGACGCGCGCAGACCGAGAAACAAACGCCGAAACGCTGCGACTTGCCGAAGCAATTCGTGCCAAGCGCATTGTTGACCTAAAAAACGGCAAATTCGGTTTCGATAATAGATTTGCCGAACGGACGCTCTTTTTTGATTACTACAAAACGATGTGCCAAAAGCGGTCGTCGGGCAAAAGTAGCGAAATTTGGGACGCTTGGCGTTCGTGCCTACAGCACTTGAACATATATGAACCCAAAAAAAATATCACCTTTGCCGAAATTACACCAAAATGGATACAAGGGTTCAAAGACTATTTGGAAAACGACGCCATAGCGTGGCAACACGATACGCGCAAGCGCAACAATAAGAAACCGCTCGCGCGCAATAGCAAATTGAGTTATTTCAGCAAACTCCGCGCCTGTATCAATCGGGCATTTGAGGAACACATTATATCCACCAACCCACTTCAAGGCATTGAGAATTTCAAGGCAGAAGAGGGAATGCGTATGTACTTGACCATCGATGAGGTGAAACGGCTTGCGCAAACGGAGTGCGAATCCCCAGCCATCAAAAAGGCTTTCTTGTTTTCGTGTTTGACTGGCTTACGACGAAGCGACATACTGAAACTGACTTGGGGCGAAGTCTATCAGCAAGGCGACTACACACGCATTATTTTTACGCAGAAAAAGACAGGTGGGCTCGAATATCTCGACATATCGGCGCAAGCGGCTGAATTGATGGGCGAACGAGGACAAGCCGACGAAAGGGTGTTTACCAACATACACTCGCCGTCGTGTACAAATTACACCATCAAGATATGGTGCGCGCGTGCGGGAATAAACAAGACGATAACATTTCACTGTGCGCGACACACATTTGCCACGATGATGCTGGATTTAGGAACTGATATTTACACGACCTCGAAACTGCTTGGGCATAAAAATTTAGCCACCACGCAGATTTACACCAAAGTGATGGACAAAAACAAGCAAGCGGCAATACAGCGGATACCGAACATTTTTCCAGCAAAGGACGAATAAACCTCCATTGCGCCCTCGCATTTTTACACTCGCAAATAAATTTTCAGCACTTTCCAGCCGACCCAAAGAATTACGAGTGCTACGAACGCCCAGCCGAGCCAAAAGAAAGTGCGCTGGAAGCCGTTCATCTGTGCCACGATAACATTGTTCGTTGTGGTTACGCTGTCGGTTCGCAGGAACTCACGGTAGGCGGTGCGCCATTTGATTTGCTCGACAAAGATAGTGTCGCCACGCTGGCGTTCTCTTACCGTGTCGGTGTAGTGGTAGAAAATGCTATCGCGCTGCACCTGCCGCACGGTGTCGCTCCGATAGACAATGCGCTCCTGCGGTACGATGGTTCTACAACTCGAAAGGCAGACCACCGCCACAAAGGCGGCGAACAACACGGCAAACCATTTCAGTAGCCGCCACAACTCTTTGCTGTCGTCAAATTCGTGCATTGTTGTAGGTAGTTTTGAATTTTGTAACGAGCGGCTCAAAATGTAGGTACTCGTCCGTCTTGCGCTTTAATTCGTTCTCCAATTTTTCGCCCAAGAAAAACACGCTTTCCATATAGTTTTCGACCGTTGTTTTGAAATCATCAAAGGAGCGACAAACAGCCGTTGCGTAGCCCTGTGCTTCGAGTGCCGCCATCACGGTGCGCTGGCTTTCGCTTACAACGCCTTTCTTGCCGTTTTTCATCTCGATATACAATCCGTGCGCCGTTCCGTTAGGCAGTGCCAAGAAAAGGTCGGGAACGCCAGCCAACACGCCCTCCGCTTTCAGTTTGGCGGCAACGATGGCGTTGCGCTGTCCGCCATTCGGTATTGCGTACAACAGTAGTCGGGGGTGTGCCAGCCGAAACCAACGCACGCACTCAACCTGCAACCTATGTTCATCGTTCCGCATTTCTAATTTCAGCGTTTCAGTGTTTCAAATTTCAGAATTTCAGATTTTCAGAATTTAAGAATTATTGGTAGCCAAAATGCCGCAATCTTCAAATAATTTTTGTCTATGTTCTATCTTCTATGCTCTTAAAATCTTTCTTGCGACTTGCTACTTGCTACTTGCTACTATCAAAAGCCAGTGGGCGGTTGTCGCTTCGGGCAGCCCGGTACCTCGCAGCGGTAAATCTTGCTCTTGGTCAGTTCCACTTCGAGTTCCGTTATTCGTTTCGATAGGCTGTGCATCTCGTTCCGCAACTCTTTTTTCTCGTCGTAGATGCGGTCAATCTTGCCGTCGCGCTCGTGCAGTTCCTGCTTCACCTCGTCGTACAACTTGCGCCACTCGGCACTCTGTGCCGCCTCGTTCTCTATCTTTTTCGCTGTCTTGTTTTGGCGTATCAAGAAAAGGCTGCCGCCACCCAATGCGCCTATTATTGCCGATGCGCTGCTCGCCACAATGCTAATCCAGTCCATTTCAGAATTTCAAATTTCAAATTTCAAATTTCAAATTTATTGCCTACAAAAAAAAACGGCTACTCGTATAAAGAATAGTCGCTTTTTTTGGTATAAGTATTTTTTTTAACTTTCCGAAAATTCCATTGTAGGTTGCTGCGGTGCGTGAATGTGGCTATAAAATGCGACCACCTTATACGAACTGTTGCAGTAGGTACGGCAGGTGTTGTCGTATTTCTGCACTATGCGCAGCCTTACTCTCAAAGAATCGCCCTTTCCGAAACGCGCCCCTTTGTTGATTGTTTCCATCAGTGCCTCGTCTTTTATCGAAGCAGCAATAGGGAAACCGTTGTAGATAAAATGCCACTTGCTCTTTGGCTCAAAACTCAATGCGGTAACAACCAAAGTAGTATCATCTTCTATAATTTTTTCGTCGGGCATCTCCTCCTCGTGGTCAAAGTCGTCGTATATGTATTCTGAAAAATTTTTGCGGTCGAATGTGGTTTTGCTGTTCGCAATGGTTACAGAGTACCCACCTACATTCCCATCGGCTTGCGCATTCTCGATAGACTTTGATATGGCTTCGCGCACTATGCGTGTGTTATAAACTTGTGTAATTTGCTGGTTTATTGTTACGCTCTCGTTTATAGTGATGTCGCCATCTTTTACGCGCCGCCCTTTGAAATGCTTGTACGCCTTTACAACGCCATCGACAATCACAACAAGCCCTGCTATATAAGCAACACCACTTGCCGAAAATAGGGTCTTGATTGAATCTAACAGACAAATATCAATGACAAACGACCCCTCTCTTGGTGCTTTCACTTGCATTTTTATCTCTCGTGTCCCACCGCCATAGATGCGGTTCGTTTCGTTGATAATGGTTTGGTAGTGAATGAGCGCATTGATAAGCGTGTTTGCATCTACTTGGTGCGAATTGCCCTCAAATGTTATGTGCATCTGTTCCATACGCGTACCCTTTTTCAACGGCAAATTTAATAAGAAAAAACGACTTATTCAAATTTTCGCTGTGCTTTTTTGCGACTATTCTCAATACTTCAAAGAACGCTTTTTTGAAATTTCAAGTTTCAAGTTGTCATAGTCTATGCTCTATATTCTATGTTCTCAAAATCTTGCTTCTTGCTACTTGCTACTTGCTTCTCTCTTTGTCAGCATAGGCGCAACCAAGCACCTACGCCGTTGCGTGTCTTTCCACGCTGCCATACTAACCTTAAAACCTTACTTGCGCTGTTGCCGCTGTCGCAGCGGTGGGCAGCGCACACCCTATTCTATGCTGATGTCCACATTCTCGTGAGCGTCGAGCATTCGTTCTACCAATAGGCTCTCCGTGTGTCGGCTGTCGAGTACCTTTCCTTTCACACGGTTGAAGCCCACCAGTATGCAGCCCTGCGTGTCGTCGGCGGTGTTGCCGCTGTGTATGCGCACGCCAGCAAACTGCGGCACATCGTGCA
>CAVKTI010000042.1:0-22453 GCA_963659365.1 Acutalibacteraceae bacterium
TTTTGGCCCATTCGTCTATCGGTTAGGACGCAAGATTTTCATTCTTGAAAGAGCAGTTCGATTCTGCTATGGGCTACAAACTAAACGCATAAAATTTGTTATAATGGCAAATCACAAATCATCTATCAAAAGGATTCGTCAGACAGAAAAACGCCGCTTGAGCAACAGATATTACGCCCGCACCGCTCGTAACGCTGTGCGCGAATTGCGTGCCACCACCGACAAAGCCGTTGGGAGCGAACTGCTGAAAAAAGTTGCGTCGATGCTGGACAAATTGGCAAAACGCCACATCATTCATCGGAACAAAGCCAGCAATCTGAAATCGAAACTCACGCTGCATGTCAATAAATTGGCATAATGCGCTAAATTAGTTTGAAAGTTTGTTAGAAAACCCCTCCTTTTTCGAGGAGGGGTTTCTCTTTGTGTGTTGTTCCGATGGTTGCCAGAACCAGCGCAGACGGCATCAATAGGTATCTTGGCGAGTAATCGGGTGTGCATCGAGCGCGCGCCAAGCATAGACGATGTAGGCCAGCACCAGCGGAATAACGAGCGACACATAGAACATCACTTGCAGCGTGAATGGGCTCGACGAACTATTGGCGATGGTGAGCGAACTCTGCAAGTCGTGCGACGATGGGTAGTAGGCTGTGCCGTTGAGTCCCGCCACCAAAAACAGGCAGAACACCGCCAGCACGCTGCCAATGCCAGTTGCCCAAATGCCGCGCTTCGAGCGTGTGAAAATGCCCATAACAAAGCCCAAAAGCACCAATAGCACGCCCAGCAAAAAGAGAGCCAGCACCAGCGGCATCTGCAAGAAATTGTGCAGATACTTGTACGGCTCCATCGACACAGTGCCATCGGCGGCCACCGCAAAACCATCGGCTACGAGCAGATGCACCAGCCAAGTGAGGAAAGCCACCAAAAACAGCACCACCGACACAGGCAGCGTTTTGCGCAGTCGGGCTACCGTTTCATCGTCGTCGATATTGTTGATGAGATAGAGCGCGCCGAGCGTCAGTACAAGGAAAAAGACCGCCAGCCCAAGCGTTACATTCCACGGATTGGCCAGTGCTTCGAGGCCGTGCCACGCACTGCCCCACACACTGATAGTTGGCATGAGGCTGCCATCGGTAATCGCCTCTTTGTTGACCAAAAAATCGGAACCTGTGAAAAAAGTGCCAACAGCCGTGCCAACCACAAATGGACCGATGAAACCATTGACCGCCAAGAAGAAACGGAATGTATTGACACCGAGCAGATTGCCGCGGCGCACCTGAAATTCGTAGGAAACGGCTTGAAACACAAACGACACGAGCAGCAGAATCCACACCCAGTAGGCACCGCCAAAACTCGTGCTGTAGAAGAGTGGGAACGAAGCAAAAAATGCGCCGCCAAACAGCACCAGCGTTGTAAAAGTCAGTTCCCATTTGCGCCCTGTGGAGGCGATTATCATTTTGCGCTGCATTTCGCCGCGCCCAAGTATCATGGCGAGAAAATTTCCGCCTTGTACGAACATGAGGAACACCAACAAACCCGCCAAAAGGGAGATGATGCACCACCAATACTGTTGTAAAAAAGAGTATGACATGGCTTAAAGTTTTTTTAGGTTATTTTTTATTTGAGTTTTGCAAGTAAAATTTATCCTGTTTTTCGTTCATTTCTTTTGACGACCAAAAGAAACGAACCAAAGAAAAGTCGCGGCAGGGGCGCGAGCGTTGCCAAAAATTGGCGGTTTTGGTTTCGGCGGAATTAAACTCGCTTTCGCTCAAACAGTAATTCCGCTTTTTCGAAACACAAAACCTGATTTTTGACACTCGCCGCCCAATGCCGTTCGCATTTCGAAAAGCCGCAATTATTATTCATTGTTAATTTTTCATTATTCATTGGTTCCCAACCCCTCCGCTTCGCTCGTCCCCTTGCAAAGGGGACAGGTTTGCGTTCCGAAACGCCGCAATCTTCAAATTTTCAAATCTTCAAATCTTCAAATAATTAAGTAATTGGAAATTAGGCAATTAACTAATTTTTTTGCGTGTTTTTGTTGGCGTAGGGTCGTCGATTTGTGGGCCAAGCGCAATGGCTTTGCACATGATGCGCAGTTCGATAACGAGGAAGAGCGTAAATATCGCCACAAAGATGAAGAAAGTGGTTCTCACCGCCGACACACTCAGGCTCGACATTGCCACATTCACAGGCAGCAGGTCTTGAATAGCCCACGGTTG
Organism: Acutalibacteraceae bacterium; assembly: GCA_963659365.1. GTDB lineage: Bacteria > Bacteroidota > Bacteroidia > Bacteroidales > Paludibacteraceae > W0P28-013. The sequence goes on from CAVKTI010000042.1 coordinate 2,220, forward strand.
CCGCCCCACTTCGGCCACAATCCAGCCAAATTGCCCAGCAAGATAGACCAGCGGAATGGAGAGAATGCCAAGCCATAAGAGCCATTTCATCTGCCCCATTTTCTCTTTGTAGGCAAACCACAGGCTGAGGCAAAGCACGCCAAACAGAATCATACCGAAGCCAATCATAAGGCGAAACGACCAAAAGAGCAGATTTTCGTTCGGGAAAACATCTTCGGGAGCGTTCAGGTAGCCATAGCCGAGATAGGCGATTGTCTGGTCGAGTACGGCCTTGTATTCCGCCGCCGCTTCGGGTGCAGAATCTTTCAGCAGGCGGTAGTTTTTCAGTGCATCGATAGCCATGCGGCCGTTTGCCATCTTCTCTTCCACAGCGAGAATCTCGTTGCCAGCGTTATCCACATATCCCGACAAAATATCCTGTTTGCCTGGAATGTAGGCCTCAGCATCTTTGGCAGCAAGCAGCGAAAGCATTTTCGGCACTTCCACGCCAGGCACTACGGTGAATGCTGCGCCACGCCCGCCTTTGTCGAGTTTTTCGATAGCGGCGAATTTGGCAGGTTGAAACTCCGCCACATGCTCGCCAGCAATATCGCCCGAAAACATAGTTGCCAGCAGTCCAATAAGTCCGACAATGGCACTGACGATGATACTCTGTTTGGCAAAACGCGGCTCGCGTCCTTTGAGCAGGTACCAACAACTGATGCCGACAGCCACCACGCCACCTGTAGCCCAACCGCTAAACACGGCGTGGAAAAATTTGCTCACCGCCACAGGATTGGACGCCACCGCCCAAAACGAAACCATCTCGTTGCGCACCGTGTCGGGGTTGAACGCTGTGCCAACAGGGTGTTGCATCCAGCCGTTGGCCACCAAAATCCAGTAGGCCGAAATGGCAGCGCCAATGCCTGTGAGCCATGTCGAAGCCAGATGAAATTTCGGGTTCACCTTGTCCCAACCGAAATACATCACTGCCACAAAAGTGGCTTCGATAAAGAACGCCACAATGCCCTCGACGGCAAGCGGCGCGCCAAAAATATCGCCGACAAACCACGAGTAGTTGCTCCAATTGGTGCCAAACTCAAACTCGAGAATAAGCCCTGTGGCGATGCCGACGGCAAAGTTGATGCCAAAAATTTTCATCCAAAACTTGGCCGTCTTTTTCCAAAACTCGTCCTTTGTAATCAGGTAGAGCGTTTCCATTGTTGCCATAATCATCGACAAGCCCAGCGTAAGCGGCACAAAGAGCCAATGATAGGCGGCGGTCATAGCAAATTGCATGCGCGACCAGTCAATCAAAGCGGTTACATCCATAGCGGTAAAAGATTAAAGGTTTGTATTTTTAGTTGCTGTCGTACGGTTGCGAAAGTGCTGCGCCCACCACATCGCTCTTTTCGGCATCGGTTTTGCCCTCCATGGCAGGCCGAAAAAAGAATAGGCGCAAAACGGCGAACAGAATGATGATTTTCAGAAAAATGAGCAGCCAGAGCGTCCGTCCCCAAGTCATCGACCGAAAGCCATCGACATAGAAACGCCACACCGAAATCAAAAAAGAGCCACCCTTCGTGCGCATAATTCTCCCCATTTTTCGCTCCAAAAAATTTTTGACGCTCTGTAGGGAATTTCTATAAATTCCCCATTTTGTAAAAAAGTTCAACAAATAATGAATTTCTGAACACTTTTGTGCGCTTTTTGTTTTTGGACTGCATCTGTCTGACTTTCACTCAATTACAATGCCACCGCATTGCGCTTTCGTTCAAGCCAAACATCTGTTAGTCCAAAATTCAAAAATCACTACAAAGAAATTTATAGAAATCCCCCAAAATTAGAACTAATTTTCAACCCGACAATCAAATTTAACCTATGTTATGTTTTTTTATAAAAAAATAAGCCGTTTTTTGTGCGAAATTTTGTTACTTTTGTGAAGTAATTTTGCAAAAACAAAGAGAAATGGAACACGCCAACCTGAAATCGTGGGCTGATAGCGACAAACCACGCGAAAAACTGATGAGACACGGCACTGCCGCCTTGAGCGACACCGAACTGCTGGCCATTCTGCTGCGCACTGGCACACGCGACGAAACTGTGGTGGAACTGGCGCGGCGCATACTTGCGTCGGTGCAAAACAACCTCGACGAACTGGGCAAACTTGGCGTGAACGAGTTGCGCAAAAACTTCAAAGGCATCGGCGAAACCAAGGCCATCACGCTGATTGCTGCGCTAGAACTCGGTCGGCGGCGCAAAGAGTCGCAGGCGTTGGAGCGGCCGCAGATAGGCAATAGCCACGATGTGGCGCGCTACTTTCAGCCGCTGTTGGCCGACCTGCCGCACGAGGAGTTTTGGGCGATGACCCTCAACCGCCAACACCGCATAATCGACGCGCGCTGCGTGGGCAAAGGCGGCGTGAGTGCAACCGCCATCGACACAAAAATCATACTGAAAATGGCGGTCGAACAGTTGGCGAGCGCGCTGGTGCTGTGCCACAACCACCCGAGCGGCAGTCTGACACCAAGCCAGTACGACGACGCAATAACGCAAAAAATGGCCAACGCTTGCCGCCACCTCGACATACAACTGCTGGATCACATCATCATCGGCGGCAAAGGGCACTACAGTTTTGCCGACAATGGGCGGCTGTGAAAAAGTTTTCTGCCAAAAATAGCGTCTGTCTGCCAAAAATGTTGTATTTTTGTAAGTTATAAGCAAAACCTACGCTATACACTATACAAATGAAAACAGACACTTTTTCGCACAGGCATATCGGCCTTACGGCGCACGATTTGCCGCACATGCTCGAAACTATCGGCGTGAAAACGGTCGATGAACTCATCGACCAGACCATTCCAGCGGCAATTCGCCTGAAAAAGCCATTGCACCTGCCAGCCGCCATGAGCGAACACGAATTTGCGGCGCACATTCACGCCATTGCACAAAAAAATCGGTTGGCCGACAACTACATCGGACTCGGCTACTACGGCACCACCACGCCCGCCGTGATTCTGCGCAATGTGTTCGAAAATCCCGTTTGGTACACCTCGTACACGCCCTATCAGGCCGAAATATCGCAAGGGCGTTTGGAGGCGTTGCTCAATTTCCAAACCATGATTTCGGATTTGACCGCGCTGCCGCTGGCCAACTGCTCGCTGCTCGACGAGGCTACCGCCGCCGCCGAAGCCATGACAATGATGCACAACTTGCGCGACCGCGACCAAGTGAAAGCGAGCGTGAACAGACTTTTTGTCGATGAAAAACTGTTTCCGCAAACAATCGATGTGCTGCGCACACGCAGTCTGCCGCAAGGCGTCGAACTGCTGATTGGCGACTGGAAAACATTCGATTTCGGCACGCCTGTGTTCGGTGCAATCGTGCAATATCCCAACAGCGACGGCGCAATTTGCGACTACCGCACATTCGCCGAAAAATGCCACGCCAACGGCGCAAAAATCACTGCCATTGCCGACATTTTGGCACTGACGCTGCTCTTGCCGCCGGGCGAATGGGGCGCCGACATCGCCGTGGGTTCGACGCAACGCTTCGGTATGCCGCTCTACTTTGGCGGACCGTCGGCGGGCTACATGGCCACACGCGACGAATACAAACGCTCGATGCCCGGACGCATCATCGGCATATCGAAAGATGCCAACGGCAAACCTGCGCTGCGCCTTGCGCTGCAAACACGCGAACAGCACATCAAGCGCGAAAAAGCCACCTCGAACATCTGCACCGCACAAGCACTGCCCGCCATCATGGCTGGATTCTACGCCGCTTGGCACGGCAACGACGGTCTGCGCGAAATAGCGATGAACGCCCATGTGAAAGCCGTGATGACCGCCAACGAATTGGTGAAACTCGGTTGCCGCCAACTGAACGAAACCTATTTCGACACCATACGCATTGCGCTGCCCGAAGGCGCATCGGTGGAGCGGCTGCGCAAACTGAGCGAGGTGAATCTGGTCAACTTCCGCTATTTCGACAATGGCGAAATCGGTATCAGCACCGACGAAACCACCGATACCAACGGCCTTGCCAAAATTGTGGCGCTGTTTGCAAATATCCTCGGCAAAGAGATGCCTACCGCATTCGACGGCATCAAAAGCGTGGCGATGCCCAAAGAGTTGCTGCGCCACACGCCTGCGCTGCACCACGAAGTATTCGAGCGTTACCACAGCGAAACCGAGATGATGCGCTACATCAAAAGCCTCGACCGCAAAGACATTTCGCTCACGCAATCGATGATTTCGCTCGGCTCGTGTACGATGAAACTGAACGCCGCCGCCGAAATGCTGCCGCTCAGTTGGCCCGAATTTACGGGCATTCACCCATTCGCACCGAAAGAGCAAACCGCTGGTTATCAGGAAATTATCAAAAATCTTTCCGATTATCTGTGCGAAATCACAGGATTGGCGGCTTGCACGCTGCAACCCAATTCGGGCGCGGCTGGCGAATACACTGGTTTGATGACCATTCGCCGCTATTTGGCTGCCAACGGCGGTGCGGGGCGCAACACCGTGCTGATTCCCGCTTCGGCACACGGCACTAACCCAGCCAGTGCGGTACAAGCAGGATTCCAAGTGGTGGTAGTGGCTTGCGATGCGCAGGGCAATGTCGATTTGAACGACCTGAAAGCCAAAGTCGCCGAACACAACGACGACCTTGCCGCACTGATGATAACCTATCCATCGACACATGGCATTTTCGAGCCAGAAATCGTCGAAATTTGCAACACGATACACAGCGTTGGGGCGCAAGTCTATATGGACGGCGCCAACATGAACGCACAGGTCGGACTCACTTCGCCCGGCGCGATTGGTGCCGATGTGTGCCACCTGAATCTGCACAAAACATTTGCCAGTCCGCACGGCGGCGGTGGCCCCGGCGTAGGCCCTGTGTGCGTGGCGCAACATTTGGCCGACTATCTGCCGCACCACAATTTCACCGACGCTGCCAATCCGAACACGGCGGTGGCGGCATCGCCGTGGGGAAGCGCAGGCATACTGCCAATCACCTACGCCTACATTCGCATGATGGGGGCGCAAGGGCTGGCCGAAGCCACCAAAATGGCCATTGTGAGTGCCAACTATTTGGCAAAACGCCTCGAAAACGACTACGGCATTGTCTATACGGGCAAAACTGGGCGCGTGGGACACGAGATGATTCTCGACTGCCGCCACTTCAAAGCCGAAACTGGCATCGACGAAAACGACATTGCCAAACGCCTGATGGACTTCGGATTTCATGCGCCGACGCTCTCGTTCCCTGTGCACGGCACACTGATGATAGAGCCGACCGAAAGCGAGCCGTTGGCCGAACTCGACCGCTTTGTCGAGGCGCTGCTCGTCATTCGCGACGAGATAGACGATGTGGCGTTTGGTCGTATCGACCGCAACGACAATCCGCTAAAAAATGCGCCACACCCCGACTACACGCTCATGGCCGACGCTTGGACGCACCCCTACGGACGCGAAAAAGCGGCGTTCCCGCTGCCATGGGTGCGCGACAACAAATTCCACCTGCCAGTGGCGCGCGTCGATAACGGCTGGGGCGACCGCAATCTGATAACCAACTGCGAAAAGTAATCGGGAGAAACAGAAAAATCCCATTTTTCAAACAAAAAACAGAAAAATATGCAAGGACTTGTATTAAATTTGGAACAGTTTCATTTTCTACTCTTCGTCATGGTCATCATGGCTGTGGTGGTGTTCATATCGCTCTATTTTGTAGAGGCAGGCTACGGCAAAATGATTTCGTCGAAGTGGGGCCCAGCCATCAACAACAAGGTGGCTTGGGTAGTGATGGAGTGTCCCGTGTTCTTTGTGCTGCTCTACTTTTGGATGAAGAGCGACCGCCAGTACCAAACCGTGCCGCTCATCTTTTTCCTGCTGTTCGAACTGCACTATTTTCAACGCTCGTTCATTTTCCCACTGATGCTCAAAGGGCGCAGCAAAATGCCCATTGCCATAGTGCTGATGGGCGTTGTGTTCAACACCGTGAACGGCTACATGCAGGGCGAATGGATATTTTTTCTCTCGCCAGCCGATCTCTACACCGATGCTTGGCTCACCACGCCGCAGTTTATCGCCGGCACCGCCATCTTTTTCATCGGCATGGGCATAAACTGGGACTCCGACCATGTGATACGCCACCTGCGCAAGCCGGGCGACACCAAACACTATCTGCCCAAGAAAGGCATGTACCGCTATGTAACCTCGGCCAACTATTTCGGCGAAATCGTAGAATGGACAGGCTTTGCCATTCTCACATGGAGCCTGCCAGGACTGGTATTCGTCATCTGGACCTGCGCCAACCTTGTGCCACGCGCCAACAGCATCTACCACAAATACGAAAAAGAGTTCCCCGACGAATTCGACCGCAAACGCCTGAAAAGGATAATACCTTTCATCTACTAGATGAAAGGTTTCTATGTTTATTTGTTTCTAAGTTTCGAGTAGTTTATGCCGACAGTAAAAGACTTTGAAGAATTGAGAATTTGGCAAGAGGCAAGGCGCTTGTCTAAAAATATATACTCGATTACCGATTCAACGGAATTCAAAAACGATTTTAAGTTTCGGGGGCAAATTCGTGCGGCTGTTGGTTCAATCATGGACAATATCGCTGAAGGATTTAGTAGAGATGGAAGCAAAGAATTTGTACAATTTCTCTATATTTCGAAAGCATCTTGTGCCGAAGTGAGAAGCCAACTGGTTCGCGCATTCGATATCGGGTATATCACAGAAGAGATTTATGTAGAATATCGTCAAAAATGTATCGAAGAGGAGATTTCAATTTCAAAATTCATCAAATACCTAAAAGAATCGGATTTGAAAGGATTGAAATTTAAGAGAAACAACAATCTATCGGACTCTGAAACATAAAAACAATTAGAAACAGTGCGAAGCACAAGAAACTCAGAAACAGTGCGAAGCACAAGAAACCTAGAGACAGTGCGAAGCACGAGAAACTTAGAAACCAGAAATTATAGACTATGAACAAACTCTTCACCCCTTTCCAACTCGGACCTATTACGCTGCGGAATCGCTTTATTCGGTCGGCGGCGTTCGAAAATATGGCGCGCAACAACCTGCCAACACAGCAACTGCAAGACTACCATGTGAGCGTGGCGCGCGGCGGCGTTGGCATGACCACGGTGGCCTACTGCGCCGTCGATTTGAGCGGCGTATCGTTCGACGGGCAACTCTATGTGCGCCCCGAAAGTCTGCAACCGCTGCGCCAACTGACCGACGCCATACACGCCGAAGGGGCAAAAGCCAGCATTCAACTCGGCCACTGCGGCAATATGACCCACTTCTACACCTGCCACTGTATGCCTGTGAGCGCATCAAACGGCTTCAATCTCTACTCTCCCACTATTCATCGCCGGCTGAAAATATCTGAAATTCAGCGACTTGTGAAGAAATTTGGCGAGGCGGTCGATTTTTGCCGCGAGGCAGGTTTCGACTGTGTCGAGATTCACGCAGGACACGCCTACCTCATTTCGCAGTTCATCAGTCCGCGCACCAACCACCGCCACGACCAGTATGGCGGCTCGTTCGAAAACCGCGTTCGTTTTCTCAACGAGGTGCTCGACGAGGTGATGCTCCACGCCAAAGACGATATGGCGGTGGTGGTAAAAACCAATATGTGGGACGACTGCTGGCGCGGCAGCGACATTGCCGAAGGCATACGCGTGGCAAAAGAGATTGCCAAACACCATGTGCATGGCATTGTGCTTTCGGGCGGCACAGTGAGCCGTTCGCCCATGACCATTTTGGGCGGTGCCATGCCCTACAAAACCTTGGCGCACTACATGCCGACACGCTCGTTTTGGTGGCTCAAAGCCGCACTCAACCTGCCCGGTGTCGCCCCAGTGATGATGCCCACATCGCCGTTCAAGGAACTCTATTTCATGGACAAAGCCAAAATTTTCCAAAAAGAGATAACCGATGTGCCGCTCATCTATGTGGGCGGTGTGCAGTCGGGGCGCAACTGCCAGCAGATAATGGACGAAGGCTTCGAACTGTTTCAGATAGCCCATGTGCTGATAAAAGACCCCGAATTTGTGCATCATGTGCAGGCCAATCCCGATTATCACGCTGGTTGCGGTCGCTCCAACTACTGCGTAGGGCGCATGTACACGCTCGAAATGAAGTGCCACGAATGCGTCGAGCGCGACGGCGAATGCATTCCACGCCGCCTCAAAAAAGAGATAGCCCACCTCGAAGCCAACGCCAAGAAAAGTGTGGAAAAACAGAAAAACAGTTGAAAAATATGGGAATCGTAAAAACATATAATTTTGAAATGGAGAACGACCTTAATCTCGTCAATGATGCTCTTTTGTTTGAAAATACAGAGGAAGACTGGCGAAATTTAGAGTTTCAATTTCCGCAAAAAACAGTTCGGCTAGCGACATGCTTTAGTGGAATTGGTGCAATTGAACAAGCGTTTAAGAGATTAAAAATAAAGCATCAAATAGTGTTTGCTGGCGACATAGATGAAAAGTGTAAAAAAAGTTATTTTGCTAATTATGATATTGATGAGCAACGGTGGCATAATGACATACACGATTTTAATGCAAAACCCTATTTAAATCAAGTCGATTTGCTTGTTGGAGGTGCTCCATGTCAGGCTTTTTCTATGGTTGGTAAAAGACTTGGTTTTGAAGACACACGAGGCACTCTTTTTTATGAATATGCACGCGTGATAAAAGAGTGTCAACCTAAGGTTTTTATTTTTGAAAATGTAAAGGGAATTATTAATCATGATGGTGGAAAAACATGGGAAACGATAAAAGGCGTGTTTTCTGATTTGGGGTATGATATTCATGAAAAAATTCTCAACAGCAAGGATTATGGCATTCCTCAACATAGAGAGCGTATGTTTTGCATCGGGTTTCATGAAAAAACTCCATTTCAATATCCGATTCCTATTAAATTGGAGTATGTTATGTATGATTTTCTAGAAGATTATATTTCAAGTAAATATTTTCTTAAGGAAAAGGGAATTAAATTTGTAACTAGTACCAAAAACCGAGAAAAGCGTTATACGCAAATAAATGGTGATATTCAACTATGCCAAAAAAGGAATCAGCAATTTAATTGGCATGGTGATTTTGTATTTCATCCTGCCGCAGGAGAAGAAGATTTTGATGAATTTATTTTTGAGGTAAATGATGTTGAAGAAAAGTATTATCTTTCTGAAAAAGTTGCAAAATATGTTTTAAGTCCTGGCACAAAACAATTTAAGACTTCGACGAAAACAGACTTAGATATTGCGCGCCCATTATTACATTCAATGCATAAAATGCATCGGGCAGGTATCGATAATTATGTAACTCATAAAGGACGAATTAGAAAATTAACACCTAGGGAATGTTTGAGATTAATGGGATTTAGAGATGATTTCAAAATTGCCGTGTCAGACACTGCTACATATCAACAAGCAGGAAATAGTATAGTCGTTGATGTGTTGATAGCACTACTAAAACAAATGGATATAACAAAATACGGAGTATGAAAATATTAAATGAAAATTTCAAAGTTGTTGATGTGTTTAATAACTCGTTAACTGTACCTGATTGTTTTGTAAAACGGCAAAATAAAATAGGAAGTGGCAATGGAGAAGCAAAACTTTATGTCGCCAATAAAGATGTCATGCGGCAGTTTTATGGTGGTAAAGGATTCAATGCAAAGTGTTTCATACTGAAAGAGGACTTGCTCACATATATGTGTGCAATAAAATCGGAATATCAAAAGCCATCTCAAAATTATAATGGCAAAAACAATTTTGCGCAGTTATGGAAATCTAGAATGCAATATAAAAAAAAATTACCTGATGTTTTACTGTTTAATATTCAAGACCAAACACAAATAATTGGTCCAAGAGGATACATCAATTCAAAAGATGATGCATATCAAATTATTCGAGAAATTTCTTTGCCATTGGTCAGTTATATTTCTGCTTTGCATTTGTTAGATAAATCTGGTTGTGCAATATATTATTGGAAACTTTTTGCTGATTTTGAAGCAATTGCCGATAAAAAAACTGCTCTTGTTTATACCTACGGTAAGAAAGGAGAAAAAATTATTTTACCTAAGGAAACTCAAAAAGTAGAGGAAATAAGAAAGGCTAGAATTGGACAGGGTAAATATAGGGAGAAACTTTTGATGGAGTGTCCATTTTGCCCAATCACAATGATAAACGATGAAAGACTTTTAATTGCTAGTCATATTAAACCATGGGCTGTATCAAATGATTCTGAAAAAATTGATAGTAAAAATGGTTTTATGCTATCTCCTTTGTATGATAGACTGTTTGATAGAGGTTTCATAACATTTACCGATGATAGAAAAGTTAAAATTTCGAATTGGTTAAGCCCACAAAATATTGCTCGAATAGGAATAAAGCAAAATCAATTTTTTCAAATGTTACCTATGGACGCTAAAAGAAAATCATATCTGAATTTTCATAGAGAATCAGTATTTAAGGGCTAATTTTTTCTTCTTCCGCCCACATTTGCACTCGTTACAAGAGCATCGTCGGGCATTGGGCTGTACAAAATTGAACCATCAAACGCACAACGACCATGAACACACAAGAAGCCATCAGTAAAATTCTGCAAGAAAACGCTAACTGCCCCATGCACTATTGCGAAATTACCAAACAGGCAATGGCAAAAGGCTACTACCAAACCACTGGAAAAACGCCCGAAAATTCGGTGGGGGCGGTGTTGGCAACCAAGACCGCTATTTTTGAAAAATGCGAAACTGCCGGCGCTGGGTATTATCGCTTGAAAAATTACAAAACGCCTGAAAAAGTACAAACCAAAGGCTATGTCTATATCTTAACCAACCCAAGTTTCAAAGAGGATTGGGTCAAGATTGGCAAAACATCTCGTAGTGTCGAAGATCGTGTAAGTGATTTGAATAAAAGTACGGCTATTCCACTAAAATTCAATATATATGCCACTATGCAATCATCTAAATATAATGAGGTAGAAAAGATGGTGCATGAGATGATAGATGACTTAAACAAAGACTTGCGTGTCTCTCCTAATCGTGAGTTCTTTAAAGTTAAACCCGAAAAAGCACTTGCATTTTTCGTTCGGATAGCAAAGATTATTACAGAGGATGCGGTGGTTACAAAGTACGAAAATGGGGAACCAGTAAACATTGGAACTATCGCACTTACTCCGCCCGAACCCCCCAAGCGCCCGCCGTTCAAATTCAGCATGGTGAATATCCCTATTGGAAGCACGGTGGTTTTTGTGCCAACAGACACCAAAGTGCGCGTGGCAAGCGACAACCAAATCGAACACAACGGCAAATTGTACAAACTTTCGGCCTTTACGTGCGACTTTATACCCGCCGAAAAACGCAACGAATCGGGCGCATATCAAGGCGCAAAGTATTTCAGTTACAACGGCAAAATTCTCGACGACCTACGCACGGAGATGGGAAAATAATTCAATGATTTAATAACTTAATAACTTAATGACTTAATAATCAGATTGTTAGTACAATTATCTCTCGTTTGCAAAAAAACTTAATCACCATAATTCCTCACTCCTAATTCCTCACTCCTAACTCAAAAAATCATGTTAGCACTCGTTACAGGAGCATCGTCGGGCATTGGGCTGCACTACGCCACGCAACTGGCGCGCGACTACCACACCGACCTACTGCTCGTCAGCAATCAGCAACAGGAATTGAACGAGGTAACTGCCCATTTGGCAGCCACCTACGGCGTGAAAACCACGGCGCATTATGCCGATTTGAGCCTACCCGATGCCGCCGAGCAACTGCACGCATTCTGCACCGACAACGGACTGCAAGTCGATATTCTGATAAACAACGCTGGCGTATTTTTCTTTAATCCATACACCGAAACCGACATGCGCCGCATCGAATTGATGCTGAATCTGCACATGATAACGGTGGCGAAACTCTGCCGACTTTTCGGCGAAGAGATGTGCCGCCGCGGCAATGGCTACATCTTGAATATGTCGTCGATGAGCGCGTGGATGGCCATGCCGGGCATTCAGACCTACAACGCCACCAAAGCGTTTATCTACAACTTGAGCAAATCGCTGTGGTACGAGTTCAAGCCCAAAGGCGTGGGCATCACGGTGATGACGCCGGGGGCGGTCGATACGGCACTGTTCGGTTTGAGCGACTACTGGCGACGCATGGCTGTGCGCCTCACGGTGAGCATTCCGCCCGAAAAACTGGTGCGCCGCGCCCTGCGCAAAATGTTCAAAAAGAAAAAATCGGACATGCCCGGTGTCATCAACCACCTTTGCACGCCGCTGCTCAAACATACGCCCGACTGGCTCGTGTTTTTAGCAATAAAACTGGTCGGAAAATATCAGAAATAGTGCGAAAGTGTGAAAGTTTATAAAGTAGAAAGTCTATAAAGTTGAAGGTGTGTAAAGTTAAAAGTTTCTGTTGAATTGTTAAAGCGTTGAAGCGATATTTGTTTCTGTGTTTCTAATTGTTTAATTTGAAATTTGAAATTTGAAATTTGAAATTTGAAATTTGAAATTCTGAAATTGCGAATCTGCCGCATCACTGCTAACTTCTCACTACTAACTTCTCACTAAAAATCATGTTTGCACTCGTTACAGGAGCATCGTCGGGCATTGGGCTGCACTACGCCACGCAACTGGCGCGCAACTATCGGTACGACCTTTTCTTGGTGTCGAACCAAGCGCAGGAGTTGAACGAGGTGGCTTGTCGGTTGGCGGAAAAATATGGCGTGAAAGCGGTTGCGCTCTTTGCCGATCTATCGCTGCCCGATGCGGCTGAAACGGTTTTTCGGTTTGCGTGCGACAACCATATCGAGGTCGATGTGCTGATAAACAACGCTGGCGTGCTGCTTTTCCGTCCGCTCTGCGCCACACCGATGCCGAAAATCGAAACGCTGCTCGCACTCCATGTGCTGACACTCACCAAACTCTGCCGCCTATTTGGCGAAACGATGTGCCAACGCGGGCGCGGCTACATTTTGAACATGGCTTCGATGACCGCATGGATGGCCATGCCGGGCATTCAGTGCTACAACGCCAGCAAAGCCTATGTGCTGAACTTTTCGAAAGCGATTTGGTACGAATTTTGGCGCAAAGGGGTGCGCGTGCTGGCCGTTACGCCGGGCACAATCAACACGCCGCTGCTCGGTCTGCCCGATAAACAGCGCAAACAACTGCTCACTCTCGGCATTTCGATGCAACCCGAAACGCTGGCACGCAAAGCGTTGCGCAAACTGTTCAAATCGAAGCGGAAAACATATCTGCCCGGCGCGTGGAATTTTGTCATCGTGCCGATAATCAGCCACCTGCCCGACTGGCTTGTCTTCGGCCTGATGAAGCGGCTCAAACTTTTTGCGCAATAGGAGAAATCGGTCATTTTGTCGCCTTGTCGCAACAGTCGGACAGCGGACAGCCCGCACAACTGCCGCTGCGATGCGCGTTGCAAACGGCGTTTTTGTGGCGAAAACGCTTGACCACCCGCCAAACAACCACGCCTACCGCCACCGCCAAGATGCAATATGCCAAAATTTCCTGAATCATATAAATTAGCGGTGCAAATATAGTGCCAAACGGTGCAACTTGCTACGCAATTTTTGTGTAATTTTGTGGCGCTTTTCAAAATCGCAAAATGAGCAGCAAAAAATCCATCGTTTTGGGCTATGTGGCGGGCGTGCTTACGGGCGTTACCTATGGGCTGAACCCGCTGTTTGCCATGCCGCTCATCAAATACGGCATTTCGGTCGATGCGATACTCTTTTTTCGCTACCTGCTGGCGGCGTGCTTGCTCGGCATTATGCTGGCGTGCCACCACACCGATTTTCGTGTGAATCGGGCGCAATGCAAATGGCTGGTGCTGCTGGGACTGCTCTTTTCGTCGAGCAGCCTGTTTCTGTTCGAGGCGTACAACTACATTCCGTCGGGCATTGCCACCACCATCATCTTTCTCTACCCGATTTTGGTGGCGTTGCTCATGGTGTTTTTGCGCGTCTATCCCACATGGCAGGTTTGGCTGTCGATAGCCGCCACATTTATAGGCGTGCTGTTTTTGTGCCACAGCGAAGGTGCGCAACCGTGGCCGTGGCAGGGTTTTGTACTCACTTTTGCGGCGGCGTTGGTCTATGCCATTTTCATCGTCATCATCAATCGCAACCACGCCATAGCGCATGTGTCCGATTCGCTGCTCACTTTCTATGTGCTGGTTACGGGGACGGTGGTTTTTCTGGCGCACATGTTGCAACAGGGTACTTCGCTGCCCACCGAAATTACCAAGTTTGCTGCCGAGCCGCAAGCCTGCCTCAACATCGTTGGGTTGGCGGTGTTTCCCACCATCATCTCTACCGCCACGCTGGCCGCCGCCACCAAACGCATCGGCGCTACCAAAGCCTCGGTCATGGGCGTGTTCGAGCCTATTACTGCCGTGTTGGTCGGTGCGTGGGCTTTCGGCGAAGCCATCACAATCCATGTCGTCATCGGCATTGCCATCATCATCGCCGCCATTGTTTTTATGATTCTCACGGGGAAGAGTAATTAGGTGAGAGGTTATAGGTTATAGAAAAGGGTAAGGACTTTTTAATTTCAGTTTTGGTTGATTGGTTGATTGGTTGATCAGTTGATTGGTTGATTAGTTTAACGCATTTGTAAAAGTCTGTGAAGCAAAATAATCTTCAAATTTTCAAATAAAAAACTTTCACACTTTCTCACTTTCAAACCTTCAAACTAAAAAAACTATGTTACTGCAAACTCCCGACATTGCTCAAGCCATTATGCAGCCCGATTCGCTGCGGACGGTAACCGAAACTATCATACACAAGGCGCAAGAAAATCCCAGCGTTTTTTGGACGGATTTGGGGCAGAGTGCGCTGCTTTTCGGTGTGAAAGTGCTGGTTGCCATCATCATCTACCTTATCGGGGCGTGGCTCATTGGACGCGTGAAACGGCTGATTGGGCGCATTTTTGCACGGCGAAAAACCGAACGCACGCTGGCTTCGTTCGTCTCGTCGCTCGTTTCCATCTCGCTCACGGTGCTGCTCGTCATCGTTACCGTAGGCACGCTTGGGGTCGATACTACCTCGCTGGCGGCGCTGTTGGCGGCTGGCGGTATGGCCATCGGCATGGCGTTGAGCGGCACAGTGCAAAATTTCGCTGGCGGCATTATGTTGCTGGTTTTCAAGCCGTTCAAAGCAGGCGATTTCATCACAGCGCAAGGATTTAGCGGCACAGTAACCGATGTGAGCATCGTCAGCACCAAAATTCTGACCATCGACAACCACATCGTAGTGATTCCAAACGGTGCGCTGTCGAACACAAATATCGACAATTTTTCGGCACAACCGCTGCGCCGCATCGATCTCGAAGTGTCGGTGGCCTACGGTGCCGATGTCGATGAGTTTACCGCCGCCACCATCGACATTATCAAGCAGGACAGCCGCACGCTCGACGCTCAAACGCGCGGCGCTGCCGATCCATTCGTTGCGCTGACCAACCTCAACGCCAGCGATATCACCTTCACCGTGCGTGTGTGGGTGAAAACGCCCGACTACTGGGCGGCGCGCTTCGACCTGAACAAGCGGCTCTACACGCAACTGCCGCAACGCGGATTCGAGTTCGCCTACCCGCACATGGATGTAACCATCGTCGGTAATAAATAGACAAAAACCGTCCGTTTGTCGAATTTTTGCCCCACTCCGACCGTTTTTTGCACAAAAATTTGTCCCAACAAAAAATTGTTCGTACCTTTGTGGGTTACTACCCAATTGACCTTTGAAAGGTTAGAGGTTAGAGGTTATCGTTTATAGAACTATGACGATGACTTTTGCGCAATCTGAAATTTGAAATTCTGAAATTAACCATACCATGAAAAAGATATTTTTCTCTGTTCTTTTCCTTTGTGCCACATTTGTTGCGTGGGCGGGCATCGATATGCAGGCGCACATGGCTTCGGACGAGGGACAAGCCGCCTACAGCGACTACAAAGCCAAACAGGCGGCCTACTACACAGGTTCGTATGTTTACACCACGCTCATTGGGCAGACGGGCGATGCGCTTTTCGGCTCGCTCAACACGCTGATGGGCAACACCAGCCGAATTGGAAACAGGTCGTTTAGTTACAATACGCTGCGCGACAACTATGTGAAAGTGGATCGTGACCTGAATGCCAGCGGCAAAATAATCGGCTACTACGATGGCAAACAACTGAACGGCGCATGGGGCAGCGGCTACAACCGCGAACACACTTGGCCACAGTCGAAAGGCGCAGACAAATCGACCCCGATGGGACACGATATGCAGTCGGTGCGCCCCACAAACACCGCTGTGAATAGCGACCGCGGCAACGATGCCTACGGCGAATCGAGCGGCTACTACGACCCCGACGAGGTAGAAATAGACAATACCTACTACAAAAAATCGAACCTCGGCACCTACCGTGGCGACTGCGCACGCGTGATTTTGTACGACTATGTGGTGTACGGTCAGGCGGGCAGTTACAAAAACAGCCTCTACCTTGGCAATGCGCAACTGCTCAGCAAACTGGGTTCAAATGGCGTGTTCGAATCGCTGGCGGTGCTGCTCAAATGGCACATGCAAGACCCACCTTCGCTCACCGAAATGGTGCGCAACGACGGTGCGCAGGACTACCAAGGCAATCGCAATCCGTTTATCGACTACCCCGAACTGGCCATCAGTATGCTGAAAGACGAATCGGGCGTAACCGCCTACAATGTGGTCAAAAACACCACCGCCATAGTCAATCCAAACTACACCTACACCACATCGGCTGGGTTTATCAGTTATCTGACTTTTGGTGATGGCACACACCCAGCCGCCAAAAATCTGACCGTAACTGGCGGCACATACACCTACGACGCTTCGCTCGGGCGGCTCATCGTGTCGAAAGCCAGCGGCAAAGTTACTATCACCACCGAGAGCGACCCTGTATTGGCTATCGAAGAACCCAAAGTGCTGCCCGACATCATCTGCTACGCCACAGGGCAAAACAGATTTTGTGTGAGCAACTTGCCCGAACAGGCGCAGATAACGATTTTCGACTGCGCTGGTCGCCCACTGGAATTGCGCAGCAACTGCGCCACAAGCGAAACATTCACCGCCCCCAAAGGCATCTACCTTGTGCGCATACAAGCCAACAACCAACAACGCACGCTGAAAATAGCGAATTAATTACCCAATTATCTAATTTTCAATCATTTAATTAAAAAAATAGGTTAGAGGTTATCGTTTATAGACAATAGAGTAAAGAGTAAAGAGTAAAGACAAAAGACAAAAAAGTGTATAAAGTTGAAAGTGAAAAGTAAAAAGTCTTTTTTTATTTGAAGATTTGAAGATTGCGGCGCTTTTGAGCGCGAAAATTCAAATTTCTAAATTAAATGCGTGGCTTCCCCCCTCTCGGGGGAAACGGGAAAAGAGGACACAAAAGCAATTGACAATGGATAATTGATAATTGACAATTATGACAATAACCAAGATAACCTGAAATCTGAAACTTGGAACTTGAAACATCCGACCAATGCGTTAAACTCATCAACCAATCAACCAATCAACTGATTAACCAAATAAAATCCCATGAAAAAACTCATATCCCTTTCGACTTTTTTGCTGCTGGTGGCGGCAATCAGTGCTGGCGAAATGCCCGAAGGCTACTATAATGCCGCCGATGGCAAAAGCGATGCCGTGCTGAAAGGCACACTGCGCGAAATCATTCGCAAACACACTGTAATAGAATATGGCAGTGGCACTGGCCACACTTGGGAAGTTTTTTACTACTCCGACCGCGACACCGTCACAGGGCTCTGCATGGATATGTATTGCGACGACTGGAAATCGTTCTCCACGCCTGGCTCGGTAGTGAGCGGCTGCAACATCGAACACAGTTTTGCCAAAAGTTGGTGGGGCGGCACCGAAAACGATGCCTACAAAGATTGCTACCACCTGAATCCATCGAACAGTACGGCCAATAGCGCGCGCAACAACTATCCGCTCGGCGTGCCAACACACGAAATCAAAGACCAAAGCGTTACTGGCTCTTTGAAAGTCGGCAAACGCTATTCCGAAGAGTTTCAAGAATATCATTTTGTGTTCGAACCAAAAGACGAATACAAGGGCGATTTTGCACGCGCCTATTTCTACATGGCCACCTGCTACGGTCACGACCTGAATGGCGATGTACCTGATTTGACAAAATATAAAGGCTGGCGAAAAGACAACGCAAATGTGGGTTCATATTACACCATGAGAGCCTCGAACGACCCTGATGCCTACCTCGAATTTATGGATTGGGAAATCGAGGTTTTGTTGCAATGGCATCGCCAAGACCCTGTTTCGTCGAAAGAGATTGACCGCGCCAACGCTGTGAACGATTTTCAGCACAACCGCAACCCATTTATCGATTATCCCTGCTTGGCAGAGTACATTTGGGGCAATAAAAAGGGTAAACCTGTGAATTTCAGCGACTTGAAATTCACGCGCGACGACGACTATCTGTCGCTGCCCGAAGCCGACAAATGCGGTTGCAATGCAGAAGAAACCGCCATCGACCAAGTGGAGCGCGACATGCCAGCCATCTACGCACACGACGGCCGCATCGAATGCGACGCCGACTACCAAATTTTCGACCTGCTCGGCCGCAATGTTACACGCCTCAACGGCCAGTTGAACGGTATCTACATCGTGAAAATTGGCGATAAAGCGCAAAAAATAGTAGCAAGATATGAGTAGCAAGTAGCAAGTAGCAAGATAATTGACAATGGATAATTGATAATTGACAATGAAAGGTTAGCGGTTATAGGTTATAGACCAAAGGCTTTTCCCCTTCGGGGAAAACGGGAAAAGAGGCCACAAAAGCAATTGACAATTGACAATTGATAATTGACAGTTATGACTATGACCAAGACAACCTGAAATTTGAAATTCTGAAACTCTGAAACTCTGAAATCATGAAAAAACACATTCTCGTTTGCATTGCCTGCCTCATGGGGGCGGCCATGCTGCACGCCGAAGCGCCAGCCAACTACTACGCCGAAGCCGAAGGAAAATCGGGCGAAGACCTGCGCAAAGCCCTCTACACAATTATCGGTAGCCACACAAATGTAAAATACGACGGACTATATAATGTTTATCCAACCAGCGATGTAACCGACGACGGCAAGGTGTGGGACATGTACTCCACCTGCACATGGGAACACGGCAAAAATCAGTGCGGCAACTACTCAAAAGTGTGCGACTGCTACAACCGCGAACACTCTGTGCCACAAAGTTGGTTCAACAAAGCCAACCCGATGGTAGCCGACGCATTTCATGTTTATCCTACCGATGGCAAAGTGAACGGCCAGCGCAGCAACTACCCATTCGGCGAATGTTCGGGCGGCAAAAACTTGGGCGGCAAAGCACTCGGACGCTTGGGCAGTTCAACATTTAGCGGCTACTCTGGCACCGTGTTCGAACCCGATGACCAATACAAAGGCGACTTTGCTCGCACCTATTTTTATATGGCAACTTGCTACGCCAATATAAACTTTACACAAGCAGACAACGGCAATAAGGTGTTCACATATTCAGAAAATTCAGAAAAGAAAAAGATAGCGGGATTTACCACCTACGCCGTCAATCTGTTTATGAAATGGCACCGCAACGACGCCGTGAGCGAAAAAGAGACCAACCGCAACGATGCCGTGTATGCCAAGCAGAAAAACCGCAACCCATTCATTGACCACCCCGAACTGGCGGAGTACATTTGGGGCGATAAAAAAGGACAAAAATGGTACAGCAATGGCAACACGCCCATCGAACAGGTGGCGTTCCAGAGCCTCACGCTCTACCCCAATCCAGCCCATAGTTTTGTAACCGTCACCGCCGAAACGGCCGAACTGAACTACACCATTTTGACCCTTTCGGGGCAGACGCTTGCACAAGGGCGCATCGCTTCGGGCGCAAGCATCGCGCTCGGCGACCTGCAAAACGGCCTCTACCTGCTCCGCCTCGAAGCCGACGGTCGCCAACAAATAGAAAAACTGATGGTGAACCGATAAAAACAACCACAAACACACCATAGGCGGAGCGCAACAAAGCAGTTCCGCCTTTTTTTTCGTACATACACCAAAAAATCGTAACTTTGCAGGGCTGATTAGTAGCAAGTAGCAAGAAGCAAGAAAGTGTGAAAGTGTATAAAGTGAAAAGTCTATAAAGTTGAATGTAGGGACGCACC
>CAVKTI010000043.1:0-21760 GCA_963659365.1 Acutalibacteraceae bacterium
ACCCCCACTTGCGTGGGTACTCCCCCTATCTGCTGGCGCAGCAGGGGGAGAGAATAGGACGACAGAAAGCCAGCAAGGTAACACGCCAAACCACCACCAATGCGATTCTGTCCCCCTGCTTGGAGCGATAGCGAAAAGATAGGGGGACGAGCGCAGCGGAGGGGGTTGAGAACCAATAAATAATGAAAAATGAACAATGAATAATTATTTAGGCGTTTCGGAATGCAAAAATTCATAATTCTAAATTCTTAACTCTTAATTGAACAAAACCCCTCCCCTGCTTACGCAGGTACTCCCCTTGAAAAGGGGAGAGGACTGTACCAACTTGGGTACGAGCCGAACCAACAACGGTGCGAACCTGTCCCCTTTGCAAGGGGACGAGAAAAACGGCAGTTTTTCGGGTGGGTTGAACCAATTTTGAATTAAGAATTATGAATTTTGGCGGCATTGTTGGCGCGTGGCCTTTTCCCCTTTCGGGGGAAACGGGAAAGGGGGCCATAACTCTGAAACCTGAAACTTGAAACAGCGCGCAGCGCAAAAAACTTAGAAACTTAGAAACTTAGAAACAACCAAACTTTTTTTATGAAAAAATCAGCACTATTTTTGGCACTGACGCTGTTGAGTGCCACGCCAGCACTGGCGACAGACAACTTGATAAGCAACGGCGATTTTGAGAGCGCCACAACGAGTAGTTCTATCTTCGGGACGACTGTGGTATTCGAGGATTGGGAGTGGGGTGGAATCGGCACATTGGCCATAGAAACCACCGATGTGTATAGCGGCACACAAGCACTGAAAGTGAACAAACCAACACTAAACGAAACGCCGCTGTCGCAAGATGTGAATTTCTGGGAAATGGACGACCAACCCGGTCAGGAGTACGAACTTACCATTCACTACAAGACCATTGAAGCCAACGAAGGCGATATTACATTGGCCAGTAAGTGGAATTTCAAAAGCCAAGACTACCCAGAGCACGACACCGACAAATTGAACCAAGTATTGCCGTTGAGCAGCGACAAGTGGAACGAGATTAAGGTGAAGACCACACTGCCCGAAGGCGGCACAAAACTGTATGTGTGCGTAAAGGTAAAAAAGAACGCAGTGGTGCTTTTCGACGACTTTTCGCTGGTACGCGTGAGTGCAGTACCTACGGCATTACCGAGCAACAGTGCCACGCCATCGGTGCAGGTGCAAAAGGTGTTGCACAATGGGCAAATCTACATTGTGCGCGACGGCAAAATCTACACCCTCGCTGGCACCGAAGTGAAAGAGATGCGTTAAAAAAATTCCAAAACGATGAAGAAAATTCTGCTTTTAGTGGCGTTGGTGGCGGTGTTGGTGCCGTGCCATGCCGAAGGTGATGACGATGCTACAAAGCCTGCATTCAGCGTAACGCCCACCACCACGCGCGACACGCTGGTGCAACTTGGCCAAGAGGCGTTGATAACCACATTTACCATTGTGCAACAAAATCTGACACAGTCCGTAGTGCTTGATATTCGTGGCGCAAATCGGGCTATGTGGCGGTTGGAAAAGACGGAAGTTACCACCTCGGGCGAGACGGTGAATCTGTGGTACAAACCCACCGCCGCTGGCAAACACACAGGGCAGGTGGTGTTCGAGAGCGCAGAGGCACTCAGCAGTTTCACCTCGGTGTCGCTGACTGGCTACTGCGTCGATCCAGCCAACCCGCCAACGATTACGCTGACACCCAGCACATTGCCGCAGTTCACAACCACAGTAGGCGTCGAAGTGCGCGACACCATCTACCTATCGAGCGCAAACTGCATCGACTATGTCTATGCAAGCATTGCGCCTGCTGGCACTGGTTTTATTCTCGGGCGCAGTATGCTGCTCAAAGAGAACGACAAGACGGCGATTCCTGTCTATTTTCAGCCATCGACAGCGGGCAACTACTCGGCAGAGATAACCTTCAAAACGCTTGGCGGCGAAACGAAAACCGTAACAGTGAGTGGTGTCGCCACCGAAACCAGCCCCGATGCGCGCGACTGGGCGACGGCGTTCGACTGGACAACCGCCAATCCGCTGGCACTGCTGCGCGAAGATTTCGAAGAAATTGGCGACAGCAACCACAACAAAACTCTGAAACTCGACCGTTGGCAAAATGTGGTGCTGGCTGGCACGCGCCCATGGTGGGGCTATATCGAACGCGATGTGCCGCTGGTGGGCAACATCAAAGAACGCTGCGCCAAAATCACTGGATTCCTGTCGGATTTGACGAGTACAGACTCTGTTGTGGCGTGGCTTGTAACGCCGCCGTTGGACTACAAAAACGCTGTTAATCAGATATTTACATTCCGTGTGCGCGGCGATTATATGTTCGAGAACCACACCACGCAGTTCGACCTCTACTACATCGATACCATTGCGGGCAAAGATGTTTTCAAGCAGAAAATCGATGTGGGCATTCCCACCATCAGCGACCAAAACGGCGAGTGGTTCGAGTTTCATGTCGATTTGACGGGGCAAGAAACCGTTGCCGACACATTCTTCATGGCGTTCCGCTACGCCGGCTTGCACGGCAATAGCAACAGCGTAACCTACTACATCGACGATGTGTCGTGGGGGCGTCCCGATATTCCTGTGATTTCGACCGATTCGACCACGCTGACGATGGTTGCGCCGCTGAATACGCCTGTTACTTCGGCAGCGGTTACCGTAACGGCCAAAAATCTGGACGAGGCGATTGCGCTGAAAATAGGCGGCAACAACGCCAGCAAGTTCAAACTCTCGACCAGCACGCTCGAAGCCACTGGCGGCACATTCACCGTAACTTTCGAGTCGGACAAAGAGGGCGTACACGAGGCGTACATCAAACTGTCGTCGCGCGGAGCAGCCGACAAATATCTGCCGATGGCGGTGTTGGCCAAAAACTCCACTGGATTGAGTGCCACGCTCGCCGAAAATGTGTTTGTGTGGGCCGCCGATGCCACGCTGCACCTGCAAGCCAATGCGCCGCACCAAGTGGCCATCTACACCACCGACGGTCGCTGCATTTGGCACGCCACTACTGCCACCGCCACTGTGCCGCTGCCAGCCAATGGGCACTACATCGTGTCTATCGATGGGCAGACGCTGAAAATGACGGTGCGCTAAAAATTGCCACTGCAACAACAACGAGCGGAGCGACTTCGGTTGCTCCGTTTGTCATATCACGATTTTTGCATAATTTTGCAAAACAGTTGGAACGCACGCCATGCAATTTCTGAAACGCCTATACACGCCCACTCTTTTGCAGCGAATCGCCTTTGTGGCTGCTGCTGCGCTGCTTTGGTTTCTGCCCGACTTTTTCGGACTGCCGCTCCCAAATGCGCACTACGATTTCACATTTTTGAACCATTTTGTCTGGTTCTCGTTACCTGCCTTTTGGGCGCATTTTGTGCAGTTTTGGGTGCTGATTGCGCTCGCCATTTGGCTCGAAACCATTTGCGACCGCTATCGTGTGCTGAATGTGCGCAGCAGTATGCTTTTTCTGCTGTTGCCGCTGTTGGCTGCGTGCAGCATTCATCTGCAATTTTTCGATGCTTCGACTGTGGCGTTTGCGCTCACCATCTATGCCGTGGCGCAGTTGCTCTCGATGTATAACGAGAAGCGCGAATGTGTGGGCGAATCGTTCAAAATCGGGCTAGCCTTGACTTGCGCCGCCGCCTTCGACCGCGCCTATATCTGGCTGGTGCTAGTACTGATTGTCGGCATGATTATTTTCAGCACGCTGTCGCTGCGCACGCTCTGCACCTTTGTTGTGGGGCTGCTGATGCCTGTGCTGCTGCTGGTCGAGTGTTTTTTGCTGGCCGATGCGTGGCCCACGCTTGTGCAGGCTTTGACCGCACCGCTCTTTATCGATGCCATCAGATGGCCGTCGTTTGCGTGGTCGGAATGGGGGCTAATAACGGTGTTGGTCGGCACTACGGTGATTGCCGTGGGCAACTATGTCGCGTCGAACACCATCTACAGCCTGAATGTGCGCCTCAACTACACTTTTTACTGCATCGCCTTGGTGCTGACGCTGCTTTTGGCGGCACTCATCGGCTGGTACGGCCCACGACTGCTGCTGCCGTTGCTCTTTTCTACGCTCATCCTCAGTTTCTACTTCACCAACAACCACAGCCGCGCCGCCCACATCATCTTCATCGCCCTAATTGCCTGCTGCTCCATCTGCCGCATCGTAGCACTGTTGGGAATTTAGCAATTGACAATTGATAATTGACAATGATAGTAGCAAGTAGCAAGTCGCAAGACGAATGAGGAGTTAGGAATTAGGAGTGAGGAGTGATGCGGCGAAGCCGCAATTTCAAAATTTCAGATTTCAAATTGTAGGGACGCACCGAGTGCGTCCGAGAAAAATGAATAATAATTGCGGCAATCTGGCTACCGAAAACACTTGAAACCAGAAACTTAGAAACATAGAAACTTGCGCGAAGCGCAATCTGAAATTGCGGCTTTGCCGCACCACTTCTAACTGCTAACTACTCACTACTCACTTTCCCAAATGCTTGAATGGGCGCAATATGGCTATGTGGGGCTGTTTTTGGCCTCGTTGCTGTCGGCCACTGTGCTGCCGTTCAGTTCCGAAGCACTGTTTTCGGCGTTGGTGTTTGGCGGTCTCGATGCGTGGTGGTGCGTGGCAGTGGCTACGCTAGGCAACTGGCTCGGCGGACTCACCTGTTACTGGCTCGGTCATCTCGGCAAAATAGAGTGGATTGAGAAGTGGCTGCGTGTGAGCCGCGCCAAGATGGAACAGCACACGCAATGGTTTCACAAGCACGGCGAATGGATTGCGTTTTTCTCGTTCCTGCCCTTTGTCGGCGATGTGCTGGCGGTAACCGCAGGCTTCATGCGTTGCCGCTTTTGGAGCACCGCCCTGTTCATTCTCGCTGGCAAATTCCTGCGCTACCTTGTCTGGATGTACATCAACAACTTGTGGATGTGAGATTGGTGCGTCTAAAAAGGTGAGAGGTTATAGTTTATAGAGCATAGAAGATAGAGCATAGAACATAGACTTTTTAATTATCTAATTTTCAATAATTTAATCAAATTTGGGCGGCGTTTTGAAGTGCGAAAAATTCATGATTCTAAATTCAAAATTCTTAATTCTACATTGGAATTAACCCCCTCCGCTTCGCTCGTCCCCTTACAAAGGGGACAGGTTTGCGTCCAAGTTGGTTCAGTCCTCTCCCCTTTTCAAGGGGAGTACCTGCCGAATGGCAGGGGAGGGGTTAGAAAATTCATAACCAAATCAACAATTCAACACAAAAAAAAACTGCCCATAAGACCATAAGCCTCACGAGCAGTGGAAATCTGTTCTACTTGCCACTGAATGGCAGTGCCGAGTTACTCTTTGTCTTTGAACTTGCGCGAGAGCACAACTTCGCCGCCATCGCCGAGGCGCTTAACCTCTACAGTGCATTCGCTGATGTCGAAAAGAGCGCAATAATTGCTGTCGGCTTCGATTTCGTCCATCGCCTTATTGACGGCAGATTTTATCTTTTTGTCCATCTTTTTGCGCTTCCCATTCAGGGAGTAGGTCTTGCCGTCGTCGCCAACAGGAGAGGCAATCTCTCCCACAGCATCGCAAATTTTCTTCTCTGCACCGCTGACTTTGTACGATGTGTAAGACCCCGTACTTGTACTCTCCGAAACGCCAATGGTATAGACTTGGTTGCCCGTTACATCGCTATCGCAACTTGTAAACACACAAGCGCACAGAACCACGCAGCATACTGCTGCCATCGAAAAAATCTTTTTCATAATCTTTTTTTGTTTTTGGTTAAATATTGTTTTTACTGAATTTTACCGTTTTTATCGACGGAGAATGTGAGCAGCACCTCTTCGCCATTTTCGCTGAAATAATCCTTCAAATTCGCGCCTTTGACTGTAAGTTCGCTGGCATTCTCTTGTTCTCCGAAGTTGATGATGCCACCATCTTTGTCGAGCGAGGTTATTTTTGCCGTCCAACTATAGCCCAAGTCGTACTCTTTGTCGGAGTCGGGCATCGCATCGCTGCGGAGTGCCTGTTTCAGCACTATTTTTCCTGTGAATGGGAACTCGGTGTAGTCTTCGGTGAGCGACACGCTGTGATCCGATTCGGTGAATTTCACCTCTTTTCCCGATGGGGTAACAATCGACACTTCGGCTACCGACAGAAGTTCTTTGCTAACATCGCAGGTAAACACGCCAGTGGCTTTCGCCAGTGCCCGATCCGACGAGTTTGTTGTTTCGTCGTCTTTGTCGCAAGCGGTCAGAACCAAAGCCGCTGCGGCCACGATAAATAGAAATTGCTTTTTCATAATCTTTCTTTTTTTTGGTTAATAACTACAAAAATTGTGCCAAAAAAAGTACAGATTTTTTCAAAAGTCGAAAAATTGCAACAAAAGAAATGCAAAAAACGAGAGAACGCCCCTCAAAACGAGAGAACGCCCCTCAAAACGAGAGCCGTTCTCCTATTTCTTAATGGTGTGTGGCTTATTTGTTCAATGCCAGTGCCACATTCACGGCGCAAGCCACGGTGCAGCCCACCATCGGGTTGTTGCCGATGCCAAGGAAACCCATCATTTCGACATGGGCAGGCACCGACGACGAACCAGCAAACTGTGCATCGCTGTGCATGCGTCCCATGGTGTCGGTCATGCCATACGAGGCGGGACCAGCGGCCATATTGTCGGGGTGCAGCGTGCGTCCCGTGCCGCCGCCCGATGCTACGCTGAAGTAGGGTTTGCCTGCCAAAATGCGCTCTTTTTTGTAGGTGCCAGCCACTGGGTGCTGAAAACGCGTTGGGTTGGTAGAGTTGCCCGTAATCGACACATCGACATTCTCTTTCCAGAGAATTGCCACGCCTTCGCGCACATCGTCGGCACCGTAGCATTTCACTTTGGCGCGCGGACCATCGCTGTAGGCGGTCTCTTTCACCACTTTCAGTTCGCCTGTGTAGTAGTCGAACTCGGTCTGCACGTATGTGAAACCGTTGATGCGACTGATAATCATGGCAGCGTCTTTGCCCAGTCCGTTCAAAATGCAGCGCAGTGGGTTTTTACGCACTTTGTTGGCCATTTCGGCAATTTTGATAGCGCCTTCGGCAGCGGCAAACGACTCGTGTCCAGCGAGGAAGGCGAAACATTGTGTCTCTTCGCGCAGCAGGCGTGCCGCCAAATTGCCGTGTCCGAGTCCCACTTTGCGGTCGTCGGCCACCGAGCCGGGAATGCAGAAACTCTGCAATCCGATGCCGATGGCTTCGGCAGCGTCGGCGGCGTTTTTGCAGCCTTTTTTCAGTGCGATGGCAGTGCCAACAACATAGGCCCATTTGGCGTTTTCAAAGCAAATCATCTGCGTCTCTTCGCAGGTTTTATACGGGTCGAGACCTGCCTTTTCGCAGATTTCGTTGGCCTCTTCGATAGAGGAAATGCCATTCTCTTTCAATGCCGCCAGAATCTGTTTCATACGGCGGTCTTGGCTCTCAAATTTAACTTCTCTAATCATAATTTCTAAAAATAAATAATAAACAATGAATAATTAACAATAATTTATTGGTTGTTGGCGTTCGACGAATTGATGATGGCTGTGAGAATCCGAATTATTTCGTTGCAATCGTTTGATATGCTTTCGTACTGATTTTGTTCAAGATAATCGGTAGATTTTAGCAGTCTCAGCCAATAACAAGTTTCGTTGGCCTCCTTTATTGCAATTTGCAATTTCGACCTAAACTCTTTTCGCGTGCAACCATATTGCGCTTCTGCTATATTTGCTCCAATGCTTGTGCCACTTCGAAGCACTTGCCGTGCCAAAATAGTTTCGCGTTTCGCCTCATTCTCGTTGTAGCGCAAAAATTTGTAGAGATTCACTATACGAATCGCAAATGCTTCGCTTTTTTCGACAATGATGTTTGATGCCCCCCGCATTATTATTCATTATTCATTCTTAATTGTTAATTACTCTTTGCGTGGGTCGATGGATTTGACTGCGCCCTGTTCGGGTTTGGTGCGGCCGTAGGTGCCTGTTACCGACTTTAGGGCTTCGTCGGCAGGAACGCCTTTTTTCACGGCATCCATAAATTTGCCCATGTGTACAAACTCGTAGCCGCACACTTGGTCGTCTTTGTCGAGGAACATGCGCGTGATGTAGCCTTCGGTCAGTTGCAGGTAGCGCGTGCCTTTCTTTTTGGTGCCATAGAGCGTGCCAGTTTGCGAAATCAGCCCTTTGCCCAAGTCCTCGAGTCCTGCGCCAATCATCAGGCCGCCTTCGGAAAACGCCGACTGCGTGCGTCCATAGACAATTTGCAAGAACAGTTCGCGCATGGCCGTGTTGATGGCGTCGCAAACCAAGTCGGTGTTCAATGCCTCGAGCAGCGTTTTGCCCGGCAGAATTTCGGAGGCCATAGCGGCCGAGTGCGTCATGCCCGAGCAGCCGATAGTTTCGACCAAAGCCTCTTCGATGATGCCGTCTTTCACATTCAGCGTCAGTTTGCAAGCACCCTGTTGCGGTGCGCACCAGCCGATACCGTGTGTCAAACCAGAGATATCTTTTATCTCTTTGGCTTTCACCCATTTACCCTCTTCGGGAATGGGTGCAGGTCCATGGTTGGGACCTTTGGCAACACAACACATGTGTTCCACTTCCTTTGAATAAACCATAAGTTCTTGATTTTTATAGGGTTTGTAACTCAAAAAATATGCTTCGTCTTTAACCCACAAAAATACTATTTTTTTAGCACATAGAAAATAGTTCTTTTTTCAGTCGCAAGATATGAGTAGCAAGTAGCAAGAGAGTGTGAAAGTTTGAAAGTATAAAAGTGCGAAAGTAGGGACGCACCGAGTGCGTCCGTTTCTTGCGCTGTGCGCTATTTTTGTGTTTCTATGTTCTCTTGTGACTTTGTGATTTGGTTTCCAACCCCTCCGAAAAACTATCGTTTTTCTCGTCCCCTTGCAAAGGGGACAGGCACGCACCCAAGTTGGTTCTGTCCTCTCCCCTTTTCAAGGGGAGTACCTGCCGAATGGCAGGGGTAGGGTTGGAAAATAACTTAATAATTCAATGATTTTTCTCAAAAAAATCATCACATTTCTCCCCCTTTCAAGCAAAAAAAGAGTTAAAAATTCATAAATTTTTTGGCGAATGGGTGTTATATCAAAAAAAATGCCTATATTCGCAGCGTAATCTTTTGAAAAACAGACTATCGTGCAGAACTACATCGAACAACAACTGAAAAGTATCAACTGGAACATTGCGCCAGAGGAACTCTATCAACCCATTGGCTACGCGCTCGAAAGTGGCGGCAAACGCATCCGCCCCATGCTCACACTCATGGCGTGCGAACTCTTTGGCGGCACGCGCGACGAAGCGTTGCCAGCGGCTTTAGCCATCGAGGTTTTCCACAATTTTACGCTGCTTCACGACGATGTGATGGACTGCGCCGATGTGCGTCGTGGTCGCCCTACGGTACACCGCAAATGGGACACAAATACGGCCATTCTCAGCGGCGATGCCATGATGATAAAAGCCTACGAATTTTTGCAACAACTGCCCAGCGATAAACTGCTCGCCGTGCTGCCAATTTTTACCGAAACGGCACTGCAAGTGTGTGAAGGTCAGCAATATGATGTCAATTTTGAGCGATGCGAAGGGGTGTCGTTCGACAACTATTTCGAGATGATTCGCAAAAAGACGGCCGTGCTGCTGGCAGCGGCACTCAAAATTGGCGCAATAGTGGGCGGGGCTACCGAAACCGACGCACAAAATCTCTACAATTTTGGCATCGAAATAGGGCTTGCATTCCAACTGCGCGACGACTATCTGGACGCATTCGGCGACGAAAAGACCTTTGGGAAGCGCATTGGCGGCGATATTCTCGTTGGCAAAAAAACTTTTTTGCTCATCACTGCGCTGCACCGTGCCGACGACGAACTGCGTGCCAAAATCAAACAGACGCTTGCCGATTACCGTCTGCCCGACGACGAAAAAATTGCGACCATCACAGCGACTTATCAACAACTTGGCGTTCTAAAAATCTGCGAAGAACAAGTCAATGAGCGTTATCAACAGGCACTCGCAGCACTCAAACAGATTTCTGGTGCAAAAAACAGCCTGCAACCCTTCATTACCTTGGCCGCCAAATTGATGGGACGGGACGCGTGATAAGAGTGAGGAGTGGTGCGGCAAGGCCGCAATTTCAGATTTCAGAATTTCAAATTTCAAATTAATGGATTAACCAAATCCACAAATCAACAAAAATACAGAAACAGTGCGAAGCACGAGAATTTTTGCGATAAGCGAGAGCAGAGTCAAACTCGTTTGAACTATGCCGAGCGTAGCAAAAATCTTGCAAAGCAGAAACTTAGAAACAAAAATTGCGATAGCAATTTTGAAAAACCAGAAACTAGAAACCAGAAATAAACTGCACAGACCTTCACTAACGCGTTAAACTTATCAACTCATCAACTTTTCAACGACAAATCAACCAATCAACCTATAAAACTATGCCATACAGACGCTTACCAAACACCGATCTGGCGCGGTTGCGCGCTTTGGAACGCATCATCGATGTCGATTCGTTCGTTGTGGGCGAACTGCCGCTGTCGTACAAACTGCTGAACGAGGCGCGGGTCAATTACCCACTGTTTCTCAATCTGGTGCAACTCTACAACCAGACTTTCGAAAACCAAGTGCAGGCCAACCGAAAGTATCAGCACATTGTGAAAAATGCGCGACTCTACATTTCGCATTTCATTCAGGTGCTGAATTTGGCTGTTATTCGTGGCGAAATCAAAAAGGATCACAAGCGTTTCTACAAGTTGGAACCCGACAATTTTACGCTGCCCGACCTGAACAACGAACAGGCTATCACCGACTGGGGGCGCAACATCATCGAGGGCGAAAACGAACGCATGCGCAACGGCGGCGCACCGCTGCAAAATCCCTCAATCGCCAAAGTGAAAGTGCATTACGACATTTTCAAGGAGTATAAAAACAGCCAAAAAGTGCACCAAAGCAGCACCGCACGCAACCTCGACAGCGTGGTAGAGATGCGCGTGAAAATAGACCAACTCATTCGCGAAATCTGGGATTCGATAGAGAAGGCCTATGCGGCGCAACCGCCCTACAAACGCTTGAAAAGTTGCGAAAACTGCGGATTGGTTTACTACCTGCGCAAAGGCGAAAAACCGCTCACCGCTGCCGACGATGTGGCCGCTGCAACTCCAAACCAAGCATAGCACGGCGTTTTGAATTTTTTGGCGAAAACACCCTTTCTGCGCCTCTTTGCGTTTCTCGCTACGGGAATCGTTGTGGGCGAGTTTGTCGGCTACAATGCGCTGACCGCGCTGCTGCTGTGCCTTGTCGGCATAGGGCTGATGGCGGTGGCATTTTCCGTCAAAAATACGGCGACCAACTACAAACTGCGCGGGCTGTTCGGGCTGGGACTGTTTGGCACGCTGGCGGCGTTGGGACTTTTTCTACAACACAATTTCGCCGAACAGACACGCCTCGATTTTCCGCCAGAAGCCGCCATCTACGAGGTGGAACTGACCTCGAGTCCGATAGTGAAAGAGCGCAGCGTGATGTTTCACGCACAAACGCACAGTCGCACCGACAGCGCAGGCACGCAAGCCGTCGAAAAAAATGTGATTCTCTACATCGCCAAAGATTCGGCGGCAATCGCACTACAACGCGGTGCGCAGTTGCTGGTGCAGAGTAGCATTGCCGAACCGCAAACTACGGGCAATCCCGAAGAGTTCGACTACGGCCTCTATCTGCGACACCAAGGCATTGGCGGCAGCGGCTATGTGGCGGCCGATTCGTGGCAAAAAATTGGCGAAGCAAGCGGCTTTTCGCTGATAAACTTTGCCGACGATTGCCGCGCCTACCTGCTCGACATCTACAAGCGCATGGGGCTGACTGGCGACGAATTTGGTATGCTGGCGGCACTGACGCTCGGCTACAAAGATGCGCTCACGCCCGAACTGCGCGAGAGTTTCAGCACTACGGGCGCAATGCATGTGCTGGCGGTGAGCGGCCTACATGTGGGCATCATCTATGCGGTTTTTGGTCTAATTTTGTCGCTGGTGCTGCGCAATACACGCCGCAACGAGCGGCTGAAATCGGCACTCATCATTCTCTTTTTGTGGTTCTACGCGTTTGTTACAGGTTTGTCGCCATCGGTGCTGCGCGCTACCATCATGTTTTCGTGCATGGCGTTGGCGGGAATCATCGGGCGCAAGTCGCAAACATTCAACACCATATTTCTGTCGGCGTTTTTGCTGCTGCTCTACAAACCGACGCTTCTGTTCGATGTCGGCTTCGAATTGAGTTACAGCGCGGTGATTGCCATCGTCTATTTTCAGCCGAAAATTGTCGGGTTGCTGACCGTGAAAAACCGTTTTCTGCGCTGGGCGTGGGAACTGACGGCGGTGTCGCTGGCGGCGCAAATTGGCACTGCGCCATTTTCAATCTACTATTTTCACCAATTTCCCAACTACTTTTTGTTGAGCAATTTCGTGGTGATTCCAGCGGCGTCGGTCATTCTCTACGGCGCGGTGCTGCTCTTTGTTACGGCGTGGATTCCGTTTGTGGGTGCGCTGGTGGCGTGGCTGCTCAACTGGGTGCTGAAGGCGATGTATTTTCTCATTGCCTGCATCGAAAATCTGCCGCATGCGCTCTCCATCGTTTGGATCGACGATTGGCAGTTGTGGCTGCTCTATCTGGCGATAATCGCCTGCGGATTTTGTTGCTATCGGCTCACTTTCAGTAACTTAAGTCTGACTCTGATGGCGATTTTAGCCTTTTTTGCGCTGCAAACATGGCACCGCTACCAAGCACTTACCACCGACGAGTTGGTGGCGTTCAACCACTCTAAATCGCTGTTTGTCAATCGAATAACGCACGACGAAAATTTGGTCATCGCTGCCGATTCTACGCTCTATCCGCGCTTGGCGGGCGACTATTGGGAGAAAATCGAGGCTGCGCCGCCACATTTTGTGGCCGACAGCACACTGGCGAGCCGCGCTTTCACTTTTGCTGGCAAGCGTGTGCTGGTGCTCGACCAGAACTATTTTCGTTACAAAATTGCGCCCGAGCCGCTGGCGGTCGATTATCTCATTGTGGGGCGAGCGGTCTATCCAGCCGACGATTTTTTCGACTTTGTGCAGCCGCAGATGCTTATCACTTCGGGCGAAGTTTACGCACGCAACGATTTGAAATTCAAAGAGTTGTGCGAAAACCAAGGCTGCACTTTCTACTCGGTGAAAACCGACGGTGCATGGCGATTGGCTGTCAATAGATTAGACTGAAAATATCGGCGATGATGGTGCTGCTTTCGCCTTCGGGAATGGCTGGTGCAGCCGTTGTGGAGGCGTTTTTCAAAAGATTTTCGGCGTGCGCTATCGCCTCGGGTTGCAGACTATCAGAGGCAACCACCGCTTCGCAAATAACGCCACGCTCCTCGTCGATGCGCAAATCCACCTCGACACGCCCCCACGCAAATTGCGCACTACGCACGGCACAAAAATTGCGCCAACGGCCATACAGATAGTCGTCGCTCTGGAGGTGGCGGCAAAGTGCTTGCGCCTTGGCATCGCAGAGCGCGTCGAACGCCACGCTGCGCGCTTGACCTTGGTAAACGCTTTGGAAGGCATCAATCAGGTGCGGCACGCAATTTTCGGCGGTGATGTCCGCCACTTCCGACAGATTGACCACGCGGCTCGCCACCGACCGCACGCCATGTTTTTGCAGTTTTGCCTGATTCACTTTCAGATAACGCGCCATGCGCTCGCCATCGGTTTTGATGAGCAGCGTGCCGTGGTGCAACGCTTGCCACTGCGTGCGCCCAAACGCATTGCCCGAAAATTTGCGCCCCTCGAAAGTGATGTCGTTGCGCCCCGACACCTCGGTTTCGAGTCCAAAATGGCGCAATGCCTCCTGAATGACACGCATCTGCCGCCCGACATCGTAGAGCCGCCTATCGGCTACAAACGAGAAGTTCAGATTGCCCAAATCGTGATACACGGCACCGCCGCCAGTCCGCCGCCGCGCCAAATGCCCGCCATCGGCCACAAGCGCACTCACTGCGCACTCTGTGTAGGGATTTTGGTTCGCCCCGATGACCACCGTGCGCTCGTTTTGCCACAGAAAAAGCGTTACAGCGTTTGGCGCATACTCCTCGAGCAGCCGACTTTCGACCGCCAAATTCATATACGGATCGTAACTTTTCCCCACAACAATGCGGAGTTCAGGAGTTTGTGCTTTGTTCATTTTTTTCAAATTTCAGAGTTTCAGAATTTCAGGATTTCAAATTGTTGAATTGTTTAATCGTTGAACTGTTGAACAAACATTTTTTAACGATTTGATTTTCAATTACTTAATTAGACTTTGGCGGCTTTCTTGATTCCAACTCGGCATTGGGCGGCGAGTGTCAAAAATCAGGTTTTGTGTTTCGAAAAAGCGTCATCACTGTTTGAGCGAAAGCGAGTTTGATGACGCCGAAACCAAAACCGCCAATTTTTGGCAACGCTCGCGCCCCTGCCGCGACTTTTCTTTAATTCTTGATTTTGCTCACGCTCGGCATTGCTCAAACAAGTTTGGCACTGCTCTCGCTTAATCGCAAAATTGGTTCGTTTCTTTTGGTCGTCAAAAGAAATGAACGAAAAAACAAACAGAATTTTTAGTCGCAAGATATGAGTAGCAAGACGAGTTTGAAAGTCTATAAAGTGAAAAGTCTATCTCAGACATTGATGATTCGATAATTTAATAATTCTATAATTGACATTGTAGGGACGCACCGAGTGCGTCCGAACAAATCAACGATTCAACAATTCAACGCTTCAACAGAAAAAACGGCCGCATCCATCTCAAAAAAAGAGCGGCGCACTTGCGTCGCTCCCTTTTGAGTTATGGTTTGTAAACGCTGTTTATTTTGCGCCTTCGAGCGATGGGCCAGCGGCCACCAAAGCCTTGCCAGCGGCGTTGCCTTCGTATTTTGCAAAGTTTTTGATGAAGCGCGAAGCCAAATCGTGGGCTTTCTCTTCCCATTCGGTCGAGCATTTGTAGGTGTCGCGCGGGTCGAGAATCTGCGGATCAACGCCAGGCAGAGCCGTCGGCACCTCAAAGTTGAAGTGAGGAATGGTCTTGGTCGGCGCAGAGTTGATGGCACCGCTCAAAATAGCGTCGATAATGCCGCGCGTATCTTTGATAGAGATGCGTTTGCCAGTGCCGTTCCAACCTGTGTTTACCAAATAGGCTTTTGCGCCCACTTTTTCCATCTTGCGCACCAACTCTTCGGCATATTTGGTTGGGTGCAGTTCGAGGAACGCCTGTCCGAAGCAAGCCGAGAAAGTCGGCGTTGGCTCGGTGATGCCGCGCTCGGTGCCAGCCAATTTGGCGGTAAATCCGCTCAAGAAGTAGTATTTCGTCTGTTCTGGTGTGAGAATAGAAACAGGCGGCAGCACGCCAAATGCGTCAGCACTCAAGAAAATCACCTGATGTGCATCGGGAGCCGACGAACCGGGTTGAATGTTTTTGATGTGGTTTATCGGGTACGAAACGCGCGTGTTTTCTGTAACGCTCTTGTCGGTAAAGTCGATTTTGCCGTCTTTGTCCACGGTAACATTTTCGAGCAGCGCATCGCGTTTGATGGCGTTGTAGATGTCGGGTTCGCTCTCTTTATCGAGATTGATAACCTTGGCGTAGCAGCCACCTTCGAAGTTGAACACGCCATTGTCGTCCCAACCGTGTTCGTCGTCGCCAATCAGACGGCGTTTTGGGTCGGTCGAAAGCGTGGTTTTGCCTGTGCCAGAGAGTCCGAAGAAGATGGCGGTGTTTTTGCCCTCCATGTCGCAGTTGGCCGAGCAGTGCATCGAGGCGATACCTTTCAGCGGCAGGTAGTAGTTCATCATCGAGAACATACCTTTTTTCATTTCGCCGCCGTACCAAGTGTTGATAATCACCTGTTCGCGCGAGGTTACATTGAACGCCACGCAGGTTTCGGAGTTGAGGCCGAGTTCTTTGTAGTTCTCTACTTTCGCTTTCGAAGCGTTGTAAATCACAAAATTAGGCTCGAAATGCTCCAACTCTTCGGCCGTCGGTTTGATAAACATATTGGTTACGAAATGTGCTTGCCACGCCACCTCCACAATGAAGCGGACGGCCATGCGAGTGTCTTTGTTGGCACCGCAGAACGCATCGACAACATAAAGATTTTTGTTGCAGAGTTCTTTTTTGGCAATCTCTTTCACCTTGCCCCAAACCTCTTCCGACATCGGGTGGTTGTCGTTTTTGTATTCGTCCGAAGTCCACCACACGGTGTTTTTCGATGTTTCGTCCATCACAATGTACTTGTCCTTGGGCGAGCGACCAGTGAAAATGCCAGTCATCACATTCACAGCACCGAGTTCGGTAACTTGCCCAACCTCGTAGCCTTCGAGTCCTGCTTTGGTCTCCTCGGCGAACAACTGTTCGTACGACGGGTTGTGCGCAATTACGGTCGCACCCGTAATGCCATACTTTGTCAAATCTAATTTTGCCATTTTTGTAATTTTTATTTTGTTAATTTATTTTAATTTTCGTTTACAACTTGCTAATTTACAGCCTATTGAACTGCGAGCATTGTGGTTCTATTTCGTGGCGCAAAAGTACGACTTTTTTTTCATTTTTCAAAATTGCCATCGCCGTCGTTCACCTCTTCGAAATCGACATATTCGCCGCTGCGTTTTATCTCCGCCTTGATGCGTTGCAGGCGTGCTTTGTCGTCGTCGGCTTGTGTTTGTGGGGCGGTTTTGGGCAGCCTTCCCACACCAAACAGCAGCCGCAGCGTGCGCCAGCCAACCAGCACCAGCCACAGCAGAAACGCCAAAACCACGAACAGCAAAAAAGCAAAAAAAGCCATACGCACAACCACCTTTGCTCAACCTGCTGCAAAAATCGTACCAAAATAGTGCGAAAGTATGAAAGTGTGAAAGTAAGGACGCAGCATGCTGCGTCCTTTTTGTTGATTTGTGGATTTGGTTCTGCCTCATTCAAAAACTGTACTGCACAAATACGCGAAAATCGGTTTTGTGGCAGCCTGCTATTTGTGTGAGGCCGCTGCCTATCTGCGTGCGCCCATCGGTGTAGTAGGTTTGCGCCACACGCAGGAAAAGTTTCAAGCCGCGAATTATCTCGTAGTCGGCATTCAGATACCAACGGCTGCCCACGCCATACATCGATGGAGCGAAACCTGCGCTCGGCACATCGCGTTCGTAGAGCGAAAAACGGTTGTCGTAGGCCGCTGCATCGAAATAGGCGTAGCGCGCACTCAGCGTCAGGTCGATGGCGCGAAAGGTGTACGCCACATCTTGCGCCAGCAGAAATCCGTGCGACGGCGTTTCCTTCTCTATTCGCACCCGATTCCATTCTACCACGCTCCTCAAATCAAGACCTAATACGCTGTAAGTCAGATAGTAACGCAGCGATAGTTTGCGGTTATCGGCCAAAAATGTGGTGGCTTCTTGGGTCAGGTCGGCGGCTTTGGTCTCTTTGTAGCGGTAGCGCAAGCGCGCATACATCGACAAGCGGCGGTTGGGCATAAACTCCACATGCAGCAGCGTGGCGTAACCTTGCGTGGGACGCGGCACTGTGTAGGTTATCCACGGCGTTTTGTAGAGGTCGGCGTAGGCGGCTATCTTCCAATTACGCACAGGTTTTATTTCGCTGCCAATGTAGATGCCGTGTTCGTTGCGTGTGTGGCTGCTCTGGCCAAAGGCGTTGGCAAAAAGCAGGTCGTAATTTTTGGCATAATAGCGGTGCGACAGCACAAAACTGAGGGTCGAAATGGGCGCAAAGGTGAGTGTGTTGAGCGTGGCGACTGCGCCCCAACCCGTTACGGCCGTCTCGCCAAACAGCCCAAATCCACGCCACGCAAAGTGGTAGTCGATGCTGGCGGCAAACTGACTATTTCCCCGAAAATAGTACTGCTGATAAGGCTTCGGCGCGTAGTCTATCGGTGTGCCGAGCCATGTCTGCACGACCGTAGCACCGATGCGAAAAAACTTGTACCGATAGGAGATATTGCCACCCAACACATGCGTGTCGACGGTGCGTTGGCGCGCGCATTCGCTTGGTGTGCGGTGGTAGCCATCTTTTTTGAACGAGGTGAATGCGCCGCCGCTCGTGTCGGCATCCATCTTGCGGAACGAATAGAACGCCGTGGCATCGAAGTCGCCAAATTTGACCGTTGCGCCCACGCCACGCAAAAAGTTGTACTCGTCGGTCGATGAGTGGCGTTTCAAGCCGCGTGTGCGTGCGCCGATGTTGGTGGCCATGGCGGTTGCGCCCATGTTCAAATCTTGCCTGATGACCAATCCTTGCCCGAAATTGGCACGGTAGTCGCCCAACACGATGGTCGAAAACTTCCACAGTTTGTTCACCTGCACAAATCCCGAATAGGAGTCGAACAGTTTTTTGTTGTAATCGCCCACCCACTGCTCGCCAGCGTCCTTTTCCATGGTCAAACCAGCCTCCAACTTGTTGCTACTGCGCAGGCGATACCGCAACGAGGTGTAGAATGGGTCGCCCACATAACGCGAGTTCGGTTTTTCGGCCAATGCTTCGGGCGAAATCGACGAAAAGCCTTGTCGCTGCTCAAAAGTGCCGTCGAAACGCGCCGTCAGCGTGTGTTTGCTAGCGCGCATCACATCGCGAAAATTCCACGCCACATCGTCGTCGGAAGCCGCCACACGCACAAACGGCAACAGCAGTTGAATGGTAAACAGGTCGAACCCAGCAACCAACTGCAACTCGTAAATGGTCTGCATACGCCCCGCCTTGTAGAGGTAGTACATCAGATTTTCTATCTGCATATCGTTCAAAAACTGCAGTTGCGCCAACTCTTCGGGCGTGGTGTTGTTCAAATTGATGGGCGATTCGTAGATGGCCGCCAAATCGTCGTAAAGGTCGCCGTAATCCACTTCGCCCTCTTCGGCATCTTCCATCAAAAAGTCGTAAATTTTTTCGATAACACGGTCGATGGCCACCTCTTCTTGCGCAAAAAGCGGCAACCACAATGCAGCGCACAACGGTATGATTATCAGGCGTTTCATCGCTTGAAACGATATTGAAGCGAGCCAAGCATAGTTACGCCCAGCGGATTGCGATATTCGCAGTGCAGATGAAATTTGAAACCAGCCCAACCGCAGCCCACGCCGAGGGTCGGCACGGCGTAGTCGCTGCCGTAGCAGCCAATGCGCACATCGAACACATCGAACGGCGCATACTCAAAACCCGTCGCCCAGCGCAGCGGCGAACGCACCTCTTTGTCGAGCTGCACCAACCACGACACCTTCTCGTGAATGCGGTAGTTCGTACCCAAACTAAACACCGACGGCAAGCGTTTTTCGGTCAAATCGCTCTTGATTTTCGAAAAAATAGGATTGAACGCACTGAAACCAATCGTGAGCGACGGCACTACCTGCACCTGAAAACCGACCTGCACCGTGGCTGTGCTTTTGTAACGCTCGCTCGGCGACAGATAGACGGCGTAGTAGTCGCACTCCACGCCCAAATGGAAAATGTCGCCAAAAGTGCGCGCAAAGGTAACCGCCGCCAACATTTCGTTGTATTCGGCATAGCCAAAATAGGAAAATTGCGCCCCGATATTGATATATTTCGTGGGAATGGCCACACTGAACGCCGCATTCGACAGTTCGGCGGTGATGTAGCGATTTTCGTAGAGTAGCGACAGCGTGTAGTGCTGCTCGCACGCCAACGCCGCTGGATTCTGAAACGGCTGCCACTCGGCATTGTAGGCCACCGATGCATTACCTGCCACATACGAACTCGGCACAATAGTGGCAGTTTGCGCTGCCAATGTTGCACACGCAAAGAGCCAGCACAACATTGGTACGATTTTTGCAAATCTTTTCATCGAACAGCCCTTTTAGCCTGCAAGCAGGTATCGGCTTCAAAGATAGTTAAAAATCTATTAAAACGCAAATTGTTTCTGAAGAATAAAGACTTTTTTTGAGAGAGCATAGAAAATAGAACATAGAGCATAGACTTTTTAATTATCTAATTTCCTAATTCCCAATTACTTAATTATTTGAAGATTTGAAAATTTGAAGATTGCGGCTTTTCGGAACACGAACCTGTCCCCTTTGCAAGGGGACGAGCGAAGCGGAGGGGTTGGATAACCAAATAACCAAATCAACAAATCCCCAACAAAAATTTATTGCGAAAAAAAAATTACAAAATTCCCCTTTTAGTATGAAACGCACCGCCATCATAGCCATTGTGTGTGCCGCCACCGCCGCCGCAAGCGCAACAAACCCCACCGCCACGCCGCTTGCTGCCAATGTGGTACCGATGCGTGTCATCAATGGCGACACGGTGTTTCAACTGCCGCCTGTCTATGTTTTTCCTCCGATGAAATTCAAAAACAAACGGCAAGAACACTTCTACTGGCGCACCGTGCGCGATGTGAAAAAGGTGCTGCCCTATTCCAAAATGATAAGCGGACTCGTGCAAGAGGTGAACGACACACTCATGCGCATTCCCACCAAAAAGGAGCGCGACCGCTATATGCGCCAGTGGGAAAAAACCACCTACAAAAAATACTACAAGGAGTTCACGCAGATGACGCTCAACCAAGGCAAACTGCTCATCAGGCTGGTCGATCGCGAGTGCCAAACCAGTTCCTACGAACTGATTCGCGCCTATCGTGGCAGTTTCACGGCGGGTTTCTACCAACTTTTTGCCAAACTGCTCGGTGCCGACCTCAAAAAGAAGTTCGGCGACAACGACGACGACAAAATCATCGAACGCATCATCTTTCTAGTCGAAGCGGGACAGTTGTAGCCGCTGATTTTATGATTTGCATAAAATCGCCCATTTTTTTATGCAAATTTGATAGTCGATTTTATGATTTACATAAAATCAGACATTTCGCCAACTGATAAATACTATTCTGAATAGTCGCACGAAAAGATTTTTAGAACATAGAATATGGAACATAGATTGCAGAGCCGCCACAATGTGGCGGCTCTGCTGTTGTTTAACGCATTTTTTTTCTTGGTAGTCTATTTAATCGGCATACTGATGTTTATTCCTGCTCCGATGTTAAAACCTGTATGGTTTGTCAGGGCAAAGTCCATATTTATGCCCACATGGCTCGTTATCGGAAGAATGAATGTTATATAGCCGCCATAAATACCTTCTGTTGCATTTGCTCCCCATAGGTTCTTCTTCTGATGATAACTGTTTGGCTTACAAACCTTACATTTACCAAGCACCGCACCAAAGGATAGATATTTACCCAAGAGAAAACCTGCCCTTGCATCCCACATCGGCAAACTATAATTTTTGTCAGAAACATAAGTCTCGCCAGTTTCCTCGTCCATAAGGTAAATCTTACTCATATAGTACCCATCGAAACCAGCACTTATCCCCAAAATGCCATCGAAGTGATAATAAATGCTTGCCCCATACATAAAGGCATCGTCATTATATGAATACCCAAAACGAGTCAGAAGACCAACATGAGCATTACTCTTCTCTTTCTTGCTCTC
The DNA here is from genome assembly GCA_963659365.1 of Acutalibacteraceae bacterium. Lineage (GTDB taxonomy): Bacteria > Bacteroidota > Bacteroidia > Bacteroidales > Paludibacteraceae > W0P28-013. The sequence continues at coordinate 21,540 of CAVKTI010000043.1, forward strand.
CGCATATTTTCGTTCAAGATAATAATCCGTGTCAGAACGCTTTGTTGTGTAACTATATCGAGTTTGACCATCAACATAAGAAACCTATACCAATGCCATCATTAGGCAAAATAAAATTTTACTTTTCATAAGGTTCAAGACAACTTTAGAGGATTTTTTCTAAAGTTTTTTAGTAGCATTTTGTAGAGATTTTTGTCCCTGTTATTGTATCTAAATTCGCA
>CAVKTI010000044.1:0-20624 GCA_963659365.1 Acutalibacteraceae bacterium
TTTTCAGACTCACAAAGTTATACGCCTAATCCCCTAGATTTATCGGGTGAGCCCTAATATGCGGCTCGGCAAAGAAACAGGCACTTTCGATATAGTCAAAACGCAATACCGCAAGACTGGCAGAATACTCGAAAATGGACTTACACAAATAGAAAAAGGTGCTTTGATTGACCACCTTAACGGACTATCGAACTCCGTAGCGGGAAACCGAAGCACCTCTTTCGAGAGCAAAGATACAAAACTCATCTCACTCCTGCAAACAAATGCGGGTCAAAAGTTGTAGACGAAAATAGCGATCCGCTGGTGGTGCATCACGGGACGAGTTGGGTGGTGATGGGCTAACACTACTTGCAGTTTTTGTGGAGGGCGGTGCGTTGCATGTTGGGGGCGGTGGCGTTTCCCTAGTGAAAATTAGAAAACAATACCACAATTGTACTTATAGAGAGTGGTATGGTTTGCCTCTAATATGTTTGCAATTTTATTCTCCTTTATTTCAATTTCGACGAGTTCTCTTACTAGCCCATGAAAAGCAGACCAGTAACAACTACTTACATAATACTTACCGTCTTTTTGTGTAACAACTGGACATACATCTGTTAGCCATGGGTTTCCGTTGTAATCACGAATACACTCCAATTCTTCAGTTGTGTATATGTAAGTTCTGCGTGCATAGTACCCATGCCAAAATAGAGGAAGGTAATGCCACATCTCATACAATAGGTACACTTCTATTGCCCCCATAGGGGTATCTTCGACCGTAAGGGTCTTAAATACATCGCAAGTTTCTCCATTAGGAGTTGTTACAAATAGAGTACTATGGTTTCCGTGGCCTTCTTCTTCTGCAAATTTTACATGTAATTTATACCCATCAGGAAGATGCAGACTATTCAAACACTCTAAAATTTCATCTTCTTGCTTGTCTTCATCTATTACGATATTTTTCAACTGCTGCCCTTTTTCAACAAATTCGTCCTCAAAGTTAAGAGGCGTGCTTTCCTCGTAATTTTTGACTGCTTTTTTCTTTTTTGCTTCAAGGCTCTTGTCTTCCATAATGTTTTAGTTTATAGGGTTGTACAATAGTGGATTTGTATGTTACTTGCGGGTTTTGTGGATGGCGTATATGACGACGCTCAAAACAGAGAAATTGTTGTCGGCAGCAACCTGTGTCTTGGGGGAAGCTGGATTGTACGGTATGAGCCATGCACACACGCTCGTGGGGTCGAGTTCCTCAGCACCCACCACTGAAAATTAGCGAGTTATCAACAAAAACTGCCTATTTTTTTGTTTTTGGTGCGAAATACTAACTTTCGTAAGTGTTTGATTATCAGAGAAGTATAAACAATTTATTTATAAACACAATTTGTTTAGACAAATAAGATCAATCGTAATGAACTCTTTTTGAAAATATGATCCTAAATAATTCCATCTATTCTATCAAAATAGGCATCTATTTTTGCGTGCATATATTTGTGCATTTCCTCTACCGTGTAATAACGATTCCCATCTATCCAAATAAAGCCCTTTGGTTCATAATATTTTTTTTTCTTAACTACCATGGCAGTATATTTTTTAGTGTTCGCTGCAAAGATACGAAATTAGTTTGAAAGTTTATCGGTTATAGAAAATGGAGTAAGGAGTAAGGAGTAAGGAATAAAGAGTAAGGAATAAAGACAAAAGACTTCTTTGATTACTCAATTATCTAATTTCCAATTATTTGAAATTCTGAAATTGCCTTGCTGCACCACTTCTCACCGCTAACTAAAAATTTCGTATCTTTGCACTCCGTTTTGGAGCGTGTATGGTTCGTGAGTTTTTTCGCCGATATCTGCCTTTTTACAAGCGCAATCTGAAAGTGGCGTTGCCTGTCATTTTTTCGCAGTTGTGTATTGGCATTGTGCAGTTGGTCGATACGCTCATGGTGGGGCATCTTGGCACGGTCGAGTTGGCAGCGGTGGCGTTTGCGTCGTCGGTGTTTGCTATCGGCAATGTCTTTTCTATCGGCATTTTGCTTGGACTCACGCCGCTGGTTGGGCAGGCGTTTGTGCGTGGCGAGCATGCCACTTGCGCCCGCTTGTTCCAAAATGCGTTTTTGCTGGCACTCATTGCAGCGGTGGTGGTCTGCTCCATTTTGTTCGTTGCCATGTCGTTTATGCCTTTCATGGGGCAAGTGCCCGAGGTGGTCGAATTGGCCACGCCGTACTTTATCACGCTGATTTTGAGCCTTGTACCGCAACTGCTTTTCCTCACTTTCAAACAGTTTTTCGAAGGACTTGGCAACACCAAAACGGCCATGTGGATAACGATTGTTACCATTTTTGTCAATGTTTTTTTCAACTATGTGCTGATTTTTGGCAAATGGGGCTTTCCGCAGTGGGGTGTGTTTGGCGCAGGCGTTGCCACACTCATTGCGCGCTTGCTAGCACCGATTATTTTTCTCGGCTGTATGCGTCTGAAACCTGCATGGTGGGGCTATTGCCGCGCATTTCGGTGGCGGCTGTTTGGCTGGCGTTCGCTGCGCGAGTTGTTGCGCATCGGTTTGCCAATTTCTGGTCAAATGTTGCTCGAGGTAACTTCGTTTGCGCTCACGGGCATCATGGTGGGCTGGCTTGGCGCAGTGCCGTTGGCGGCGCATCAGGTGGTGATGAACTTGTCGAACCTGACATTTATGGTGGTGCTTGGCATTGGCTCGGCCACGACCATACGGGTGAGCCACCAAATTGGCGCGCGCGACTACAAAGCGATGACCATGGCGGCCTCCGCTTCGATACATCTGGCGTTGATGATTGAGGTGTGTACTGCGCTGCTCTTCATTTTTGGCGGGCGTGCCATGATGTCGGTTTTCACCAACGATGCCGCCGTGATAGACCTTGGTGCGCAACTTTGCGTTTATGTCGGATTTTTCCAGATTTTCGATGGTATGCAGGCGGTCGGCATTGGCATTTTGCGCGGTCTCACCGATGTGAAAGTCATCATGCGCAACGCATTCATCGCTTTCATCGTCATCAATTTGCCGTTGAGTTACATTTTCACTTTCACATTCGGCATGGGAGCGGCTGGCGTTTGGCTGGCGTTCATCTTTGGATTAGGCACGGCGGCGGTGCTTTACTATGTGCGCTACCGCAAAATTCGTCAAGTCAAATTTGCTGAATTGCAGTGAGTTAGTATTTCGTTTCTTGCAATTTTACAAACAACGAAAGCGACCGAGATTTCTCCCGATCGCTCTGCATTCTGATTGGTATAGCCCGAAAATCGGCACTATTTCTTGGTGCAACAGCAGCACCCTTCGAGGTCGAAACGGTCGTTGTTCATCACTTTGACCCACGCTTTGACAAAGTCGCGCACGAATTTCTCCTTGTTGTCGTCCTGCGCATAAAATTCGCAGTAGGCGCGCAAAATTGAGTTGGAACCAAACACCAAATCCACGCGTGTGGCCGTCCAAACGGTGTTCCCAGTGGCGCGCTCCACAATGTCGTACAGGCCGTCGTTTGTCGGCACCCAGCGGTAGCGCATATCAGTCAGATTGACGAAAAAGTCGGTTGAAAGCACGCCTTCGCGGTTGGTAAATACGCCATGTTTTGTGCCGCCGAAGTTAGTGCCAAGCACGCGCATACCGCCCAACAACGCCGTCATCTCTGGAGCGGTCAGCCCCATCAGTTGGGCGCGATCGACCAGAAAATGTTCGGGTTTCTGTGGCAAACCATCTTGCAGATAGTTGCGGAATCCGTCGTGGAGCGGTTCGAGGTAGTGGAACGATGGTGCCAGCGTCATCTCGTCGGTAGCATCGCCACGCCCAGGCGCAAACGGCACACTGATTTCGACGCCCGCCTCTTTGGCAGCAGCCTCTACAGCAGCCGTTCCAGCCAGCACAATGAGGTCGGCCATGCTGACTTTTTTGTCCAATGTACGCTGAATCTCTTCGAGGCGTTTCAGCACGCGTTGCAGACGCTCTGGCTCGTTGCCTTCCCAATCTTTTTGTGGCGCAAGTCGAATGCGTGCGCCGTTGGCACCGCCTCTGTAGTCGGAGCAGCGGAAGGTGCGCGCGCTGTCCCAAGCGGTAGCAATCATCTCCGATCGACTCAATCCGCTGGCGAGCAGTTGCTGTTTCAGCGTGGCAATCTCGTCGTCCGACAGCGTGTAGTCCACCGCAGGAATCGGGTCTTGCCAAACGAACTCCTCTTTCGGCACATCTGCGCCAAGATAGCGGCTTTTCGGACCAAGGTCGCGGTGCGTGAGTTTGAACCAAGCGCGGGCAAACGCCTCTTCGAGCGCCTTCGGATTTTTGTAGAATTTTTCGCAAATTTTCCGATAGGTAGGGTCAAATTTCAGTGCCATATCGGCATCGGTCATCATCGGATTGCGGCGCAGAGCGGGATTGTGCGCATCCACAGGCTTGTCCTCCTCTTTGATGTCGATAGGTTCCCACTGAAATGCGCCAGCAGGGCTCTTCTCAAGCCCCCACTCATATTCGAGCAGCAATCGGAGATAGTCGTGATTCCAGCGGTTGGGGTGCGTTGTCCAAGCCCCTTCGAGGCCGCTTGTTACCACACGCCCAGGCTCTTGGTCGGGATTGAGCCAGCCCAGTCCCTGACCTTCAGGCGCATTGGCTTCAGGTGCAGGACCCAGTTTTGATGCGTCGCCATTGCCGTGCGTTTTGCCCACGGTGTGTCCACCCACGATTAGTGCCACAGTTTCCTCGTCGCCCATGGCCATACGCTGGAAAGTCAAACGCACATCGCGCGCCGTTTTCAGCGGATTGGGCACGCCGTCCACGCCTTCGGGATTCACATAGATAAGTCCCATCTGAACCGCCGCCAACGGATTGTCGAGCGATTCGCGGTTTTTGTCGTCCTTGTAGCGATTTTTGGTCGGTGCGAGCCACTCTTTTTCGTTGCCCCAGTGAATATCTTCCTCTGGATGCCAAATGTCTTCGCGCCCGCCAGCAAATCCAAGCGTTTTGAAACCCATCGATTCGTAGGCCATATTTCCCGCCAAAATCATCAGGTCGGCCCACGAAATTTTGTTGCCGTATTTCTTTTTGATGGGCCACAATAGGCGTCGTGCTTTGTCGAGATTGGCATTGTCGGGCCAACTGTTCAACGGTGCAAATCGCTGATTACCAGTGCCTGCGCCTCCGCGTCCGTCGAAAGTGCGGTAGGTACCCGCCGAGTGCCACGCCATGCGTATCATCAGGCCGCCATAGGTGCCGTAGTCGGCTGGCCACCACGCTTGCGATTCGCCCATCAGTTTTTTTAGGTCGCTCTTGATGGCCTCCAAATCCAGTTTTTTGAACTCCTCGCGGTAATTGAAACCGCAGTCGTTGGGGTTGGTTTTCTTGTCGTGCTGGGCAAGAATGTCGAGATTGACAGCCTCTGGCCACCACGACATCACAGAATCTCGCACTTCGGTGTTTGCGCCGTGCATCGACTTTTCGTCGGTCGGTTGTCCATGATTGAACGGACATTTCATTTCTTTTTCCATAATTCTAAACTGTTTGATGGTGAAACTTATTTTTGCAAAGATAGTAAATTTTCAACGATTGAAAAATAAATCGCAAGTCAAAAAAATATAAAAATTGTTGAAAAGTGTTGCTGATGTGCATTTGGTTGGGAGATAACTTGTTGTAAGACATTGAAATACAAGTATTTATGCAGAAATTTGCGAAGTAAAAAGTCCTCTTTTTGCACAAGAAACGGACGCACTCGGCGCGTCCCTACATTGTCAATTATCCATTGTCAATTATTTTCGTCTATGTTCTATCTTCTATGTTCTCAAAATCTCCTCTTGCGACTTTCTTCTTGCTACTTGTTACTAATTTGTTGAAAACTTGTTGAAAAATGGCCGAAATCGGTTGAAAAAGTGGTTGAAAGGCGGCTGAAAAGTCGGTGAGGCTTCGGTGCAATGGTAGGCAAGATTGTCGTAATTTTGAGTTTTGGAAAGAATGATACTGGGCGTTTGCGTTGCAGTCTAACAATCAGACTGTTGGGGCAAGCGACAGATGTTTGAACGAGGCAAAAAAATGGAGACAACCAAGCAAACAACCCGACGGCAAAAGCCCAAAGAGGCGACCGACTATGGCAAAACGCCACCTTGCGCCATCGAAATCGAAGAATCGGTGTTGGGCGCACTAATGATAGACGGCACCGCCATGGACAAAGTGGTGGATATTTTGTCGGCGCAGTGCTTTTACAAGGACACGCATCAACTGATTTACAAGGCCATAGCCGAACTTTACGGCGAGCGCAAACCTGTGGATATGCACACCGTTACAGAGCGACTGCGCAAAAATGGCGATTTGGAGGCGGCGGGCGGTGCCTACGCTGTGGCGATGCTGACAGCCAAAGTGGCATCGTCGGCGCACATCGTTTTTCATGCACAAATCATTGCGCAGAAGTTTCTGGCGCGCGAACTCATCGGCATTGCCAGCGAAATTCAGACCGAGGCTTTCGAGGAGAGCACCGATGTGGACGACCTGATGCAGAAAGCCGAAGGACGGCTGTTCGACCTGTCGCAAAATAGGCTGAAAAAGGGCGTTACGCAAATCGACCCTGTGATTGAAGAGGCGTTTGAGCGGCTGAAAAAAGCGGCGGCGCGCGATGGCGGCATGAGCGGCACTCCCAGTGGATTTCACAAATTGGACAAAATTACATCGGGCTGGCAGAAATCGGATTTGGTGATTATCGCAGCGCGCCCAGCCATGGGTAAAACGGCGTTTGTGCTGTCGATGGCCAAAAATATGGCGGTAGATATGCACATCCCCGTCGCCATTTTTTCGCTCGAAATGTCGAATGTGCAGTTGGTCAACCGCCTGATAGTGAATGTTTGCTCCATTCCTGGCGAAAAAATCAAGAGCGGCCAACTCGAAAAACACGAGTGGAAGCAGTTGGATGCGAAAATCAAGAATTTGCAGGGCGCACCCATCTACATCGACGACACACCAAACATGTCGGTACTCGAATTTCAGACCAAGGCGCGGCGGCTCAAAGAGGAGAACAACATTCAGATTATCATCATCGACTATCTGCAACTGATGAATGCGTCGGGCATGCGTTTCCAGAGCCGCGAGCAGGAGGTCAGCACCATTTCGCGGTCGCTCAAAGGTCTGGCCAAAGAGTTGGACATTCCGATAATTGCGCTGTCGCAGTTGAACCGTAATGTCGAAAATCGCGGTCAAGGCTCGGTCGAGGGCAAAAAGCCGCAGTTGTCGGACTTGCGCGAATCGGGCGCCATCGAGCAAGATGCCGATATGGTCTGCTTCATTCACCGCCCCGACTACTACAAAATTTACGAAGATCCGACCACCAAAAAAGATTTGCGTGGCATAGCGCAAATCATCATTGCCAAGCACCGCAACGGCGCAACGGGCGACATCGACCTGCGTTTCAAACACGAATACGCCCGATTTATGAACGAAGAAGACGACGAAAATTTTGGCTACGGCGGACAGTTGATAGAGTCGCACATCAACAGCAGCACCCCACAACCCACCATGCCCACCAACTACGACCTGCCACCACAAGACGATGCGCCATTTTAGTGTGAAAAATTAGGAGTGAGGAGTTTTTAATGTGAAAGTGTGAAGGTGTGAAAGTGTGAAAGTAGGGACGCACTCGGTGCGTCCGAAATGTTTCAACAGTTCAACGATTAAACGATTCAACAAATAACCAAATTCACAAATTCCCAAATAAACAAAAACGAGCGCATGCGGTGTGTCCCTACTCACTTTCAAACTAATTTCGTATCTTTGTGGCAGATTACGCTAAACGATTGATGAAATATAGGGTTATAGATTTATTTGCGGGTGTAGGAGGATTGTCGTACGGTTTTGCTCACGATGATATGTTCGAAATTGTGGCAGCCAACGAGATTCTGCGTCCTATGGCTATAGCCTATTCGCTCAATCACCCCAATGTCAAGATGTATAACAAGGACATCAAAGACTTTAGCGTGGCTGATTTGACAAGAGATTTGGGTTTGCAGAAAGGCGATATCGACCTTGTCGTCGGAGGACCTCCTTGTCAGGCGTATTCTACTGTTGGCAAACGCCTAATCAATGATCCGCGAGGAAAATTGTTCCAAGAGTATTACCGTATGCTCTCGGAGTTGCGCCCCAAGGTATTTGTGTTCGAGAATGTAAAGGGACTTTTGTCGATGTGCGGAGGCGAGTTGGTCAAAACCATTATCTCTCTGTTCGAGTCTTTGGGCTATAATGTGAACATTCAACTGCTTAATGCGGCAGACTATGGTACTCCTCAAATTCGCGAGCGTGTTATTATCGTTGGCACTTTGTTGGGCGGCAAGTTCCGCTATCCCAAGCCGACACACTATAATCCAGAGGGCATTGCGTGTTCATTTTTGAAAAAATATGTTACGATTGGCGAGGCACTGTCCGATTTGCCTGCTTTGAGTAATGGTGGCGAGGCGTTTGAGTATGCCACTCCTCCGCAAAATGATTATCAACGCCTCATGCGAGCCCATGCCCCTGAAGCCATTCACGACCATAATGTTCCCAAGAACGGTGAGCATTTGGTGCGTTTGATGGAGGCATTGCCCGACGGTGGCACGCCTGCCGATGTGCCTGAAGAATTGCGCCCCAAGAGCGGATTTGCTAATACATATTGTCGCCTTTGGTGGGACAAACCAAGTACGACCATTACGCGTAATTTGAGTTGCGTTTCTTCCTCTCGGTGCATACACCCGCGCCAACCGCGTCCGCTTTCTACGCGCGAAGGAGCAAGACTGCAAGGCTTTCCCGATGATTATCAGTTTTTTGGCAGCCGTACAGAACGAAATTTGCAGATTGGCAATGCCGTACCTACTTTTCTTTCTGTCGCTATCAAAGATTCTGTCAAAGCGTATTTGATAGAAAACGACAAGGGACAAAATATCGAAGAGTTAATGATTTATTTGCACCAAATGCAATTTCATCACAATTTACATTCGCTCCAATCGTTATAATTAGGATCAACCCAATCTGAAATTTGAAATTCTGAAATCTGAAATTTGAAATAATAAAGAACAATGGACAACGAAAAACAAGAGATTAAACTGCCCGAAAATGCGAATCGCGAACTAAAGTCGGGCGAGAAATATGAGCCGATTCTGCCTGCGAACAAGAATTTTCCAGAAATCAGCGTCTATTCGGTAACTTGCGGCATAGTGATGGCGGTGCTGTTTTCGGCGGCAGCGGCCTATCTTGGGCTGAAAGTGGGGCAGGTGTTCGAAGCGGCCATTCCCATCGCCATCATCGCAGTGGGGCTGTCGAGTGCCACCAAACGCAAAAACGCTATCGGCGAAAATGTGATTATACAGTCGATTGGCGCAAGTTCGGGCGTTATCGTGGCTGGCGCGATATTCACGCTGCCTGCGCTCTACATTTTGCAAGCGAAATATCCCGACATCACGGTCAGTTTCATGCAGGTATTTTTGAGTTCGCTGCTGGGCGGCATTTTGGGCATTCTGTTTCTGATTCCGTTCCGCAAATACTTTGTGAGCGATATGCACGGCAAATATCCGTTCCCCGAAGCCACCGCCACAACGCAAGTGCTCGTTTCGGGCGAAAAAGGCGGCAGTCAGGCCAAACCGCTCGTTTGGGCAGCGGCCATCGGCGGATTGTACGACTTTTGCGTATCGACTTTCGGCGCGTGGAGCGAAGTGCTCAGCACACGCATGACCGCTTGGGGCGACGCTTTGGCCACAAAAGCAAAATTTATCTTTTCGATAAACACTAGTGCGGCGGTGCTCGGTTTGGGCTACATCGTCGGGCTGAAATATGCCGCCATCATCTGCGCTGGTTCGCTGTTTGCGTGGTGGATTCTCGTGCCGCTACTCGGTATGACTACACAAGATTCGGTGATGCTCAGCGCAATGCAACCCGAGTGGATTTTTACAAACTATGCGCGCTACATCGGCATTGGTGCTATCGCCATGGCAGGTGTCATCGGCATTGTCAAATCGTGGGGCGTGATTAAAAGTGCGGTCGGACTGGCGGGTAAAGAACTCGGTGGCAAGGGCAAAGCCATCGCCAAAGCCGTGCCACGCACCGAGCGCGACCTCTCGATGCGGTTTATCGCCATCGCTGTAGGGGCGGCACTGGTCATCACACTGCTGTTTTTCTATCTCGGCGTGATTCACAATCTGTTCCAATCCATCATTGCGTTTGTAGTGGTGGCGGTCATTGCGTTTTTGTTCACCACCGTTGCAGCCAACGCCATCGCCATTGTCGGGTCAAATCCCGTGTCGGGCATGACACTGATGACGCTCATCATCGCTTCGGTAGTTTTGGTAGCAGTCGGACTGAAAGGCACGAGCGGTATGGTGGCTTCGATGGTGATTGGCGGCGTGGTTTGCACCGCACTTTCGATGGCGGGCGGCTTCATTACCGACCTGAAAATCGGCTACTGGATTGGCACTACGCCCGCCAAACAGGAGGCGTGGAAATTTCTCGGTACGCTCGTGTCGGCAGCGACGGTGGGCGGTGTCATCATCATTCTGAACAAAACCTACGGATTTACAGGCGAAAATGCGCTTGTTGCGCCGCAAGCCAACGCCATGGCGGCCGTCATCGAACCGCTGATGATGGGGCAAGGCGCGCCGTGGCTGCTCTACGGCGTAGGCGCAATTTTGGCACTGCTGCTCAATGTGTTGGGCGTGCCAGTGTTGGCGTTTGCGCTCGGTATGTTCATTCCGCTGCAACTGAACACACCATTGGTTGTGGGCGGTCTGATAAGTTGGTTCGTCTCGACGCGCTCGAAAGATGCAGCCACAAACAACGCGCGGCAGGAAAAAGGCACGCTCATCGCCTCGGGACTGATAGCGGGCGGCGCACTGATGGGCGTGGTGAGCGCAGCACTCAAATTTGCCAACATCGACTGGTACCAAACCACTTGGGCGCAAAGCGACGGCGCAGCCCTTTGCGGCATTGCCGCCTACGCACTGCTCATCGGCTATTTTGTATTCGCCAGCATGAAAGCGAAGAAGTGAGGAAGTGTGAAAGTGAAGTCGCACTGCGTGCGTACATTTTTGTTGAACAGTTGAAGCGTTGAACTGTTCATTTGGAGATTTGGTTATTTGTGGATTTGGGAAAATTCGTAAATCCGTAAATTAAGTAGAGCCGCCACAGTGTGGCGGCTCTGCAATTGTTATTTGATTATTTCGGACACACTCGGTGCGTCCCTACAATTTGAAATTTGAAATTTGGAATTCTGAAATTGCGGCTTGCCGCATCATTCCTCACTTCTAATTTGTCATTCCTAATTCACTTTCTATGGTTTCGGCGGCGTGGTGGAATGGCAGTCCAACGCATGCGAGCATGTCGGTGAAGTACAACACGGCCAGCAGCACTACGATGGCGGCCAGCACGATGTAGAGCACTTTGCGCCATGTTGGCATACCGCGTTTGACAAATGGGTCTTTCAGATTGAGTTTGGGGAAAGCGGCCGTTTTGGTGAGCGTTGCGCCAAAGAGTATGTTCACAGGCACATTCGAGTTCACCGCCCAGCCGTTGGCGTTGAGCAGCGGTGACAGATTGCGGCGGCGCAATTTGAGCCACGCCATAATCATCGACGGTCCCGAAATGAGCAGCATGATGGCAATCAGTGCGAGCGGCATCTGCCACCAAGTGAGGGCGAGGAATCCCGTAACGCACGATACCAAAAATCCGCCAATATAGCCCAACGCCATACCGATGGCGGCAAAAATACCACAGAATTTGGCAATGTCGAACGCCTGCGTTTTTTTGTCGGCGGGCGGCGTGGCTGCCACATCGGCAGTGGCCATTTTTTCGGTCGATTCGGAGATTTTGCCAGTAACTTCGCCCGTGAGTTTGTTGTCTTTTTCGGCGGCAAATTTGTTGATTTGATCTTCGATGAATTTGCCAAATTTGCGGTAGGGAGACCAAAACGCCTGCCCGATGCTTATCGGATTATCGACGATTTTGGTTACGGTGGCGTCCCAGTCGAGGCCGTCGCGGTCGTAGAAAACGGCGTTTTTGCCCACGGTCAGGTTGTTTACATCGCCGCTGGTCATCACCGCCACAATGCTCATTGTCTGGTCTTTTTGCTTCGAATAGCAGTCGCAATAGATCAGAAACATACCGCTGGCGGCCGCCATCGTGTTGTGCCGCCCCATGTCTGCCACTTTTAGGCACAAATCGCAACTGCGTTGGTCGATGTAGAGCGTGCCTGCCTGAAAAATGGCTTTTTTGTTTGTGTCGCGCACATAAAAATCGGCAAAGGTTACAAAATTCCGCAGCAGCGTGTAGAAATCGCGGCACAAGTGCAGCAGTTTATCCACCAGTTCGATGGCATCGGCATCGCCTTCGAACGCCTTGTCGTTCTCGACGAGGGCGAGCAAATCGGCTTTTTTGTCCTGTTTTAGCAGTTCCGCTACGGCATCAAGTCCGAGCGGCTCCACAGCATCGCCTTTTTTGGCGGCTTTCCAAGCAATATAAGGCGCAAATTTGTCGGCTACCTGCTGCCATTCGGCCTCGCTGATGACTTTTGCATGCGGAAAATCGACATCGAGAACCAACTGTTTCAGTGCTGCGAATGCACTCTCCCAAGCAGGATTGATACCATCTTCGCACGGCAATCCAGCCGCGGCGATGCGTGCCAACGGCAGTGCGGCAATCTCGTCCATGCAGGCGGTCAGATTTTTTTCGTTGGCGTTTTCAATCCGCTCCAGCGACACATCGAGCGTGGCCAGTGCCGAAGCGTTGAACGCTGCCAATTTGCAGCGCACAAAGTAGTCGTCGATCTTCTCTTTCAAGGCATTGTAGGCCGACAGGGCGGCTTCGGTATTGTCGCCGTAGGGCAAGGCGCAGCGACTAGCGTTCCATGCGGCGTAGTCGGCAAGTGCGGTATAAAACGCCTCGATTTGTTCGGCCGTTACGCCATCAATTCCGCTGCGGTCGGGCGTAGTGCCGATGGTATGAATGCAGGCCGCGATGGCGTTTTGGGCGGCTTCGTCGTCGGTCGATTGTGCGGTGATAACGCCGTCGCCATTGAATTGCGTTTTGGCAAAAATGGCGGTGCGGTCGGCGATGTCGGCAAGGCTGATTTCCTCTTTCTCCAATCCAAGATTTTTCAAAATCTCTTTGGCCGAATGGTAGATTTTTTTGCCGTCGTCGCTCTTTTGGCTGATGTCGGTTAGGCGCAGCGTGCTGCTCTGTTTCAGCAGCAAATCGGGATTGACAAGCACCGAAGTGAGCCATTTGGAAGCGGCAACAACCTCGTGCACACGAATTTTGCCGTCGTGATCGCTGTCCATCAGTTCGAGCGTGCGTTCGTCGATTTCGAGGCCTTTCACAGGGCAACTCAAAACAGTCCACATTTTTTGGTCGAGTTCGCCCAAATGGGCAATATCGCTGCCCGTTTCTATTCTAACACGCGGCACACCGCCCACTTGCGAAAATTTCCAGTCGTATTTTTTCATATTTTTTGTTTTTGGTTGATTAGTTGATTGGTTGGTTAAATTTCAGAGTTTCAGGTTTCAGGTTTCAGGTTATCGGTAGCCGAAAAGCCGCAATTATTGTTTATTGTTCATTGTTTATTGTTAATTTTCTCGGACGCACTCAGTGCGTCCCTACAATTTGAAATTCTGAAATTTGAAATTTGAAATTCTTTTTGTGGCCTCTTATCCCGTTTCCCCCCAAAAAAATCATTGAATTATTGATTCATTGAATCATTAAATTATTTCATAAACCCCTCCGCTTCGCTCGTCCCCTTGCAAAGGGGACAGGTTTTGGTTTAATTCAGAATTTTGAATTTAGAATTATGATTTTTTTTGCACTTAAAAGTGCCACAATTTTCATCACTGCTCACTGCTAACTTCTAACTTCTAACTTCTAACTAAAGATTCCTCACTCCTAATTTATCTTGCTACTCGCTACTTGCTACTTGCTACTAAAAGTCTTCGTCTATAAACGATAACCTATAACTTTTTAAGAAAAAATTTCTTTCGAAATTTTTTCGGTTGCGCCTACATGTTTTCTGACATATTCGCCAGCGCGTTGGCCTGCATCGTGGTCGATGAGCAGTGCCGTGATGCAATCTTCGAGATGGCGGTACGAACGCACGCAAAAGCCGCCTCCGCAAGCAATCAAGTCGTTTGCTTCACGAAATTTAGCGTAGTTCGGCCCGAAAACAACAGGAATCTGCCACACAGCGGCTTCGAGCGTATTGTGTATGCCCACGCCAAAACCGCCGCCCACATACGCCACGCGCCCATAGCGATAGAGCGACGACAGCACGCCAATCGTATCGACCACAAGGCAGTTGGCTTTGGCGGCCTCTTCGGGCGTGGTGTGCGAGTAAAGCACAAAATTGCAGCGCAGTTTGGCGCAAAGCCGTTCGATGTGCAGCGGCGAAACCACATGCGGCGCAATCACCATGCGGCAAATGTCTTTGTTGGCGTTGATGTAGCGCGTGAGCAGTTCTTCGTCGGGTTCCCAAGTGCTGCCCGCTACAAGCACTTTGTTGTCGGCAGCAAAAGCGGCCGCGATGGGCAAATCTTTGGCAGCAGCGGCAATGTCGGCCACACGGTCGAAACGGGTGTCGTCGCCCACAACCACATTGGTGATGCCATGTTTTTCGAGCAACTGTTTCGAGGCTTCGTTCTGCACATAAAGCGTTGTGTAGCAGTGCAATAAACTCCGAAAAAATGCACCATACGATTTGAAAAATATCTGTTTCGGGCGGAAAATCGACGAGATAATATAGGTTGGTATGGCGCGGCGTTTGAGTTCTAGAAGGTAGTTCGCCCAAAATTCGTATTTCACAAAAATGGCCTTTTCGGGCTGCGCTAAATCGAGGAAACAGCGCACATTTTCGGGCGTATCGAACGGCAGGTAGCAGACCAAATCCACTTGGTCGTAGTTTTTGCGCACCTCGTAGCCCGATGGCGAGAAGAAGGTCAGCAGAATTTTTCGGTTGGGGTCGTTGCGGCGCAGGCGTTCAATCATCGGGCGTGCCTGTTCGAACTCGCCGAGCGAGGCAGCGTGAAACCACACATAGCCCGTAGTGCCAGCACGGCGGAGTGCCTCGAAAGCCTCGCGCCCACCACGATGGCGCGCATACAGTTTTGCATCGAACGGGGCTGCCACAGCCACAAAAGCCTGCATCAGGCGCATTGCAAAGTTGTAGAATATATGCATAAGTGGTTGGTTTTGTTTAATTTATGGTTGATCAGTTGATTGGTTGATTGGTTGATTAGTTTAACGCATTGGCGAGGGGCTGTGAGGTTTAATTTCTAATTTCTGGTTTCTCAAAATTGCTGTCGCAATTTTTGTTTCTATGTTCCTAATGGTTACATTTGAAATTTGAAATTTGAAATTTGAAATCTGAAATCTGAAATTTGAAATTCCGAAATTGCGGCTTTGCCGCATCACTCCTCACTCCTAATTTCTCACTCCTAACTTGTCTTGCTACTTGCTACTCATATCTTGCGACTAATAAAAGTACAAAGTTACAAAAAAATTTAACACAAGTGGCGATGTCGGCACAAAAAAAGCACTCCAAGAGTTTCGGAGTGCCTTTTGTTTCGCGCAGGAAGCGGTTATCGTCTCAAACCGAGTTCCTTGATGATGGCGCGGTAACGCTCAATATCCACCTGTTTCAGGTAGTCGAGTTGGCGACGGCGTTTGCCCACCAACATACGCAAAGAGCGTTGCGTGCTATGATCTTTGTGATTTGACTTCAAGTGTTCAGTCAAATGGCTGATACGGTAGGAAAACAAAGCAATCTGCGATTCGGGGGAACCCGTGTCAGTGTTAGACTTTCCGTATTTGCCGAAGATCTCCTGTTTTTTTTCTGCGTCTAAATACATAGAAAATAAAAACTAATGATTAAATAAAACTTTTCTTGCCCCATTTTGGGACTGCAAAGGTACGCTTTTCTTTCGTAACCACCAAATGTTTTTCAGAAAATCTGCGAAAAGCGCAAAAATGTCGTTGAAAAGTTTCTATATTTCTGATTTCTGATTTCTGATTTCTGATTTCTGGTTTCTGATTTCTGGTTTCTAGTTTCTCAAAATTGCTGACGCAATTTTTGTTTCTATGTTTCTAAGTTTTTGTTAATTTGGTTATTCGTTGAAGCGTTTAATCGTTGAATTGTTTCGGACGCACTCGGTGCGTCCCTACATTATCACCCCTCCTTTGTCTTGCTACTTGCTACTTGCTACTTGTTTCTAATTTTCGTGTTTTTTGGAAATTATTTTGGAGGGTATGGATTTTTGCTTATCTTTGTGGAGTAATTCAACAATAAAAAAACGACGAAGCCTATGGAGTGATTTAGCGTGCGCACATCTTGAGAAGAAAAAGCATTAGTTTATTCTTTCGTTCCCAAAAGTCTAGCAACTCAGAAAGGAATAACGGAAAGGAACTATCAATGCCACGCTGCGGCGTGGGCTTTTGATATATTTCGTCGTTATTGGGTTTTTGCTAGACACCTTGGGAATGCGAGATACTAAAAAGTACCGCGCTTTTTTGTGTGCGTATCGGAACGAAAATGGTACAAAAACAAACAAAACAACAAACCTAAAACAGCAAAAACATGAAAACAAAAAGACTTTTATTTGCGATTTTGGCCGTGAGCGCACTTGTTTTGAGCGGCTGCAAAGACGACCTTACTGGCCCTACACAAAAGAAACTTACCAAAAGCACATGGACTTTTGAAGATGGACCCGACAAAGCCAAAACAGTTTACACACTCTATTTCAAAACTGCATCAACATTTCAAGTACAAGTCACCCATTATGAGTATAACAAACTGATATATGCTTACGATATTGTGTATGGTAACTACGATTACGACGAGGAAGATGGCATTTTGTATGCAACACTATATCTCGATGGAGAAAGCGTTAAATTCAAAGGCATATTTATGAGCAAAACCGTCTTGATAGTATCTGAATACGATGATGAAAGTAGAACATACATATATGATGGCTTTACTTTCACGCGCAAATAAGCGAAATGCCGCACAAAACAAAACGATCGAGATTTTGTCGGTCGTTTTTTCGTTTTTAGGGTATGTTTTTTTTGATTGTGGATTTGTTGAAGCGTTGAATCGTTTCGGACGCACTCGGTGCGTCCCTACAATTTGAAATTCTGAAATTTGAAATTTGAAATCTGAAATTGCGGCTTTGCCGCATCACTCCTCATTCCTAACTCCTAACTCCTAACACCTCATTCGTCTTGCTACTTGCGACTAACCTCCAGCCCCTGCGCCACAAGCCGTGCAGCAAGAAAACGACACGCCGCGTGAAAAAAATGTGGCGAAAAATTTGGAGGGTGAGGAGAAAAGCAGTACCTTTGCGCCAGCAGACGACGAGAATGGTCAGCGTCTGCAGGTGAACATCACACAGAATGCTGGTGAGGAGGGAAGCCCTAACCGTATGGGCGACCTAAACGAAAAAGACAGGGTAGCCTATAAAAACGCACTCGAAACCCTACGCCGAAAAGACATCTCTGACGAGCAGCGCAACGCAGCCGAAGCAGTGATGAACGAAATCGAGCAACGCCGCAAAGCGCAAATGGAGGCTATGGTAGCCGCCGCACTCAACGGCATAGAGGGCGTGAGCGATGTAACAACAAACGCTGGTATTAGCGTTTATATGGGCGAAAAAGGCGAAGTGGTGGAATACACCTTTACCGTCGACGCTGTCGTGAAACGAGAAGCCGAAGAGGCGTTCCGAGCAGCGATGGCTTCGATAGCAGAGGTTACACGGCAGGACAGTTTCATAGTGAACTACCCCGACGAAACACCCGACAACACCACTGGCGAACACGACGCACACGCACAGGTGCGCGTGAAACTCGACCAGCCACTCACCCCCTCCCAACAAGCAGACCTGACACACATGTTCAGCAGTCTTGGACTGGGCTTGACCATATCGAACAGCGAAATCTCGACAAGCAACTTCTCCGAAGAGGAGATAAGTAACGAGGATTTCTACGCTTTAGCAACTTACCTATTAGACGGATTCAACAATGGCAATGCCGAAACCACGCTACACAACGCCCGAAGAATGGCGGAAAATGGTAAACTCGGAGCGTTGGCAGAGGGAGAAAGCGTTTTGGCTGGCGACGGGCAGGGTCGTGTATGGACCGGGGCTATAGAGCGGCGCACAAATTATTCAACATACTATGAAGCAAGAAAAGGACACTATCGCGACGGAAGCGACAGAGGCACAAGACAAGACTACACCGACAAAAAAGGAAACCCAGCCTACGGAACGACGGCTGAGGGTAGAATTTCGGCAACGAATCTAACGCCAAGCACCCAAAAAGGGCGCATTACGCGTGCATACAACGAGTCGGAGGACAAAAGCACTTTGTCCCCCGACTTTGCTTTGTCTGCCCCACCCATAAGCAAAGGTTTCCAATCGCTGCAACAAGAGGTCGAAAGCATTATCGACAACGCCATAACCGAAGCCGCAGAGATGGGCGAAGCGTGGGACGGCAGCCGCGAGGAACTTGTAGAGAGTGCCGCCAACTTTGTGCGTGGTATGTGGGCGGCTGCCTCAAAACAGCGTGGCGCACAGGACAAAGAGAACGGTTGGCTGGGTGTGGCTACCTATGTGGAAGAGGCAAGCAACGCTTGCAGCAACGAGGTAGAGCGTGAGGTACTCGACGAGATAGCGGCACGCGCCAGCGATGCCTACCTTGACTTGACCAAAAGGGAGCGTTCCGAAAAGAAAGAAGTGCGTGAAGAAGCCGAAAGTGAGCGTGCCGAGATAGTACAGAAATACCAACGCAAGAACGATGGCGAACTGCGCCACCTATCGGCATCGCCGCTGGAGTCGCTTGTCTATGAGGCGTGGCGCAATAAGCCAAGAGGCGGACGCTACGCGTATCAGAACTCGGCAGAGGCTATAAAAAAGCGTGGCGACGAGCGCAGACTAAAGCGTGAAGCAGAACGCGAAGCAAGACGCAAGGCACGCGAGGCAGAGCGTGAAGCCAAAGAGGCAGAGCGTGAAGCCAAGAAAGCCCAACAGGAAGCGGAGCGCAAAGCCAAGAAAGCCAACGAAATCAGCGAACGCGACCGCATAGCCAAAGCCCTGCTCGACAAGCACGGTAGCATAGAGAACTACCTCGAAAACACCGTAGTACACGGACGCGACGGCAAACCCTTTATGCACAGCGACAAACCGCTCACGCTTGCCGACTATCTGAAACAGAAAGCATCGGTGCGCTCGGCTATTGCTGGTCGCTATATGACAGAGAACAACGGCGAGAGCATAAAGACTGTACTCGACGACCTGCTTGGTGATGCCAATGCTGCGCTGGCGTATGGCGACATAAGGGTCAATGGCAATCGTGCGCGCCTTAAGAGCAACACCAAGACGGACGCACTCGAAGCCGTGCTTGCTGCCGAGCGTGCGGCACAGACCACACAGCACATCAAAGACGGAATGGCGGAGTTGGGACTGCCAGTAGAGGAAGACACCAAACCCGACATTGACGAAACGCTTGACGAAGACATAGAAACAGAAAACGACACAGAAACAGAATCCGAAACGGAAACAGAAACCGAAACAGAAACAGAAACGGAAACGGAAACAGACGAGGATACAGAAACGGACGAGGAGCAGGACGCATACGAGCGTGAGCGTGAGCAGGAGAGAGCCGACGACAAAGCCGACGAGGAGTATCTGCGCCAGCAGGAGCAGGAGTTTGAAAAAGCATTGGGTAAGTCGCTCGAGGGAATAGAGGCGCGCATAGCGTTTCTCGAGGAGAAAATAGACTACGATATGGCAACGCCCGAAGAGGAGGCTGAACTTGCCGAACTGCGCAAAAAGGTAGGAAAGGCGCGCGACTGGGACGGCAACATACGCTGGAGGTCAGACAGTCTGTCGCCGCAAGAGAATGAGCGTAGAGAGCCAATGCGCAATCGTGCCAAAGAGTTGTCGCAGAAACTGGGTGTTACTGTTCGTATTGTCGAAGACAAGAGCCAACTGCCCGACCCACACATGCGTCAAGCACTACGCAATATCGAGGACAATGGCGAAACTGTACAAGGTTGGTACGACCCCAAAACAGATACAGTGTATCTATATATGCAAGGGCTTACAGACATAGCCGACTTGGAGCAGACATTTATACACGAAGCGGTGGCGCACTATGGCTTGCGTACCCTTATGGGTAAGGCGGCTTTCGATAATCTATGCGATGATGTATGGCGATGGATGGACGCTACTCTTGGATTCAAAGAGCGACAAAAATGGTTCTCATACGCTGGTGTAACAAATAGCGACGGCTCGATAAACACTCGTGCTGTTGCTGATGAATATATGGCTCATGTAGCAGAGCAAATGCGTATGGGCGAATTAGAGCGCAAGGCTAATGCCAAACTCACAGCCGAAGAGGAGATTCAATTAAGCACTATGCGCAGAGTGTGGGACAAGATTGTAGAGTATGTCAAGCGTGCTTTGCGTAGGCTGAACATTATGTCAAGCCAACAGCAGGAGATGGACGACTACATTCGCAACTTAATAGTAGATAGTTATGCCAACCTGCAAGAGAACGGAACAAAACAAAACACGGTGCAGGACGACATTCGCTTCTCGACTGAGCAAGCGGCGCAGGTGTTGAGCGAGGGCGTTTCGCACCAAAGCAAACGCTACAA
>CAVKTI010000045.1:0-20526 GCA_963659365.1 Acutalibacteraceae bacterium
AATTTCAGATTGCGCTGCGCGCTGTTTTTAGTTTCTATGTTTCTCGTGCTACGCATTGTTTCTATGTTTCTATGTTTCTATGTTTCAAGTTTCAAAGTTTCAGGTTTTCGGTATCCGAAAAGCCGCAATCATTGTTCGTTTTTCTCGGACGCACTCGGTGCGTCCCTACTTTCGCACTTTTATACTTTCACACCTTCACACTCTCTTGCTACTTGCTACTCACATCTTGCTACTTAAAACGCCGTGTTGTTTCTATCATAATGGCGGATTCAGCCGTCAAGCATCAGTAGAACAACTTGCGTACGACAACCTTCGTCTTCAGTACCAAGCATTGCAATTGGAGTTGGAGCAACTGAAAGCGACCAACCCAACGCTTGCAGAGCGTATTTTGGCGTGTATGTCTGACATTGCCACGATAGCCCACTTCGTACTCTAATTGCCGCACGAACATAGATAGCCAATTTTTGCCGTGAAGGTGTCGATGGGGTGTTACATTGTCGGAATACACTTGCTTCCCATCAATCATAACGGTGCGGCAGAATGAGCGAACTGCGCCCCCCTCTTTGAGAGTGGGTGTAATATGTATCTCTATATTTTCGTCCATAGATATTTTTTTGCCATTTCAATAATTTGTTGTAATTTTGTAGGTGGAAATCGTTGTTAGTAACCTACCAAGCTATAGCCGTAGGTCGATGCTTTCAGCGATTTCTCTTTTTAATAGATTATTGCTGTATTTCTCAATTTTGAGGTAATTGAATAGAGCCTATAAAATTGTCTATTTTTTAATGGATTGTTGTTATATTCAACACTAAAATAGAGTGTGTTGTATTGAGTTTTGTACTCGTAATAAAAATACTCTTCCGCCCACGGCTTTTTATCCCTCTTTACATTTATTTCGCGCCCTATCAATTTACTTTTTGATAGTATTTGAGGCAATTTATCTGCTAACTCGTTCCATATAAACTGTAAGGATTGTGCTATGTCATTTGACAGGTGGCTTGTTGTTTTGCTATCAAATAGCACCTCTATTTTTTCTCCCTGCTTATCAATAACAACTGTACTCCCCTGAATTTTGTGTAGCGATTGTTTGCTCTCACTGCGCAAAATCTTGTCGCCAATGTAGTGTGTAAGTTTTTTCTGCTGTGCTTTACTGCATTTTGCAAAGTACGCATGGTTGTCGGTAAAGACTTGCCCTGTGAGTGCGGGGTTGCCCTCGAGGCCGTTGTGGCGTATGGGTGTGGTGGGGTTGGCAGCGGTGCAGGGGTCGTCGGTTTCTTCCCAGTCGCACTTGCAGTTCCACAGGTTGCCCGGTTGGTTTTGTTGCCAAAAGGGGTCGGTTTTTGCCCACACACGGTTGTAGAAGCGCACATGCTCTTCGCGCGGTGTGGCACTGCGGCTGGGCAGCCAGCGCAGGTTTGGGAATAGGCGCATGTGGTCGGCATCGGCAAACTCGCCCCACTGTTTGGCGGTGCGGCAGCGGCTCACGGTGGTGTTGTATTCGGCGGCTTGGTAGCGGTTGAAGGTGTGCAGCACACGCTGCGGGTCGCCATCGGGTTCGGCGGCGGCTTGGCGTGCCAAGCGTGTAGCGTGGTAGGCTTTGTAGGCGGCAAAACGGCTCACATTGGCACGCAGGCGGTCGCTCAAGCCGCTGCCGTCGTCTTGTGCAAACACGCGGTCGATGGCACGGCGCAGGTTGTTGGCGTAGGCTTGGTAGAGTGCTGCATTCACGGCACGGTCGCTACCGAGAATGTCGTCGATAATGGCTTGCTCGGCGGCTTTGCTCGCCAGCGTGTAGTCCACCGCCTGCTGAAAGGTGTTTATACACTCTTTGAACAGCGTTTTGTCGCCCTCGAAATAGAGCCTATCGAGTGTGGTTGCCCTCGACTGCGGAGGGCTTAAACGAAAAAATTGGTGTCGGCGGCCAGCGTGGGCGCATCTTGGCGGCGACCAGTAACTGGAATGCCGTATTTATCGACAAAGTATTTTGGGTCGATGTCGTAGCCGCCAGTAACAAGCATCTGTTCCACCGACCGAATGTCGGCGGGCGTGTACTCTTCGGCATCGTCCCACTCGAAGCGCAGTTTGTCCACCTTGAATCCGTGGCGCACCATGAGCGGCAGCAGTCGGTCGTTCACAATGTCGGCCACAAAACGGCGGTCGGCTTCGATAATGTTTTTGAACACTTCGAGATGCACCTCGCTCTGCGAGAGCGACGAGCCGCTGTCGATGGTCATTGTTTGGTTCAGAATGCCTTTGCTTATTTCGGCGTTGGCCTTGTCGATGCGCTTGTCGTACACATTGAACGCGTCGCCGCGGCTGCTCTCTTTTATTTCGATTTCGGTGCCCTCTTGGAACACGCCGTAGAAAGCCGCCCCCATGCGTGCCAGCATGCGTTCTATTTGGCTGCGGTACTTCTCGTCGTTGCTGGTGGTTTTGGCAATACGGATTGGCATGCCAAAAATTTCGCCGAAGCCGTCCCAAAAGGCGAGCATATTCTTTTTCGATAGAGCCGATGGCGCACATTTAAGCAGCAGTCCGAGGTCGTCGGGTTTGCCCGCCTCGACGCACTGCATGGCGATGTCGCCAGTGCGGTAACTCACGCCGCTTTGTGGCGTGTCGTGGCAGTTGCGCACGATAACGCCATATTCGGGAATTACATGTTTGCGTGGCACAAGCAGTACATTGTCGAAGCGTGGTGTGCCAAGCGGTGTGCTGATGCGCTCTCCCAGTTGAATGAGCGAATGGCCATAGAAGCGGCTGTCGAGCACCAAATTGATGAAGTCGCTAAACCACTCGCTGATGATTACCTCGGTGGCACGGTCGTCGCGTTTGCCTGCGCTGTCGGTCAGTTTGTACTGGCTTTTCAGCACAAACCCTTTGCGCTGGCTGATGCAGCCTGTAAGGTGCAGGTCGATAGCCACATCGGTATAGATGTCGTAGAGTGCGCAGCGGTTGGGGTTCTGCACATTGATGGCTTGCTGCCATGCGGCACGCCACAGCCCCACATCTTTTTTCGACAGGTATTCGGTTTGGTGTTGCAGTTCCACCAGCAGGCGGCTTTGCTTGGCGTCGGCGGGGCGCACATTGCGCATTGCCAAGCGCATTTCGGGCGTAAGTGTGCGCAGCGTGCGCAGATTATCAAACAGTTTCATATTTCAGAATTTCAGATTTCAAATTTCAAATTGTTTAATCGTTTAATCGTTTAATTGTTGAACTATTTCGGACGCACTCGGTGCGTCCCTACTTTTCACTTTCTCACTTTATACACTTTCACACTCGTCTTGCTACTTGCTACTTGCTACTATCAATAGTCGTATTGCGATTTGTCCATGCCGCCCCAGCGTGCAGGTGTGCCGATGTCTTGGCCGTCGTCGTTGCAGAGAATTGGCAGGTCGGGTGTAGCGTTGCCTTTCTGCACATCTTTGAGCCAAGCGATGGCGTTGTTGTAGCGCATCTCTCGAATCTCGAAGCCGATGCGTTTGGGCAGCCACGCCACAAGGTGGTAGAGCACCACATCGCAGGTAATCATCACCAGTTGCGCATTGCGTGCTGTGCCTGTGCAGGCGTAGGCCTTTTGCATGTCGTAGCGACTGCGCAGGTAGCCGCTCACCTCCTCGATGGCGTAGCCCTCGGCACGGTCGAGGTTCTGTGGGTCGGCTTGGTGTATAAGTGCCAGCGTGGCATCGTCGCACACGGCACGAAAATCGGATTGTTCGAGAAAAATCATAGTGTTCAGTTTTTTTTTGTTACCAGATATATTTCGAGTTGGTGGTGCGGCCGATGATTGGCTCGAACCGTTCGAGGCGTGTGCGGCGTTGCAGTAGATAGATTGCCCCCTCGTCAGCATCGGGTGCGTCGTCGTGTCCGCTCATGCCTTTTTGAAAAGCGAGCGTCTGTTCGAGCCCCGCCAACATATCGGGGTCGTTGCGTTTGGCTTCGTTGTAGAACACAAAACCGCGCTCCCACAGCGGGCTGATGGCCTCGATACGCTGAAACTTGTCAGGCTTTTTGCGCTTGTCGGGAACGATAGGCAGTTGATAGCCACGGTTTTCGCCCTCGCGTGCAAACTCGTCGAGAATAATATCTTGCATAAAGTTAGCCTCCATATAGAACTGGCAGGGCGCATTGGCCTGTTGTAGCCGTTCGTAGAGGTCGTAGAGCCAGCGCACCATCTCTACCACGGTTGTTTGCCGCACAAAAGCGGCGATGTGGTGCAGTTCGCCCTGTTTGGTTTTTCCCCACAGTTTGGCGGCTTTGTAGTCGTTTTTGGTCGTGGGTTTGAACGATGGGTCGATATAGAGCAGCAGTTCGGCGTAGTCGCGCAGCGGCAGGCAGCGTTTCCAGCGAATCCAGTCGGCACGAAACACCGCACCCTCTACTATCGGGTTGTTCATATACTCTTTTTGGAACGAGCGGTAGCCCATAAACTGCTCCATCTCGTGTATGCGTTCGGGTTTCCAGCATTCAGGCCACGACGGCTCGCCCTTTTTGTTCCATACATTCACTTGGCTCACCGTTACGCCCTCGATGGCAGCCACATTGGCCAGCACCGAGCGGCGACTGATAAGGTTGCCCACCATCACAAAGCGTCCGCCATCGGCACCGAAACAGCCAAAAAGAGCCTCTTTCACCCAGTCGGTAAGTTTATTGATACGCGCTTCGTTTTGGCAGAGTTCGTCGTCGTCGAGGTCGTCGATAACGATGTAGTCGGGGCGGTGGTTGCGGTAGCGCAGTCCGCGTGGCGATTGGCCGCGTCCGAGTGCGAAAAAGGCGCAGCCGTCTTGTGTAACAAACTGTCCCTCTTGCCAGTTGCCAGCGTTGAATTGCCGCCCGAAGTCGTGAATATAGCGTTTGTTGTATTGCAGTTCGGCCTGAATATCGCCGAGCAGCGTGCGGGCATTATCTTCGCTTTTGCCTACCAGTGCCATCACATTGATTTCGCGTTGGCGTTGGCATTTGAGCCACATCGGCACCATCACATCCATGTGGGTCGATTTGGCGTGTCCGCGCGCCCATTTGAACACCGCACGCAGGTTGCGGTTTTTGAGAATGCTGCGTGCCGCCTCGATATGAAAACTGGCCGACGGAATGACCGCACCTGTGCCGCGCTGCGTGCAGTAGTGCGGGAAATAGTAACTGACAAAAAAGGCATAGTCGCGGCGTGCGCGCTCGATGCGTAGGCGGCGTGCCTGTTCGGTTTCGGCCACATCGACAGTGCTCATCGACTGAATGGTGGCGCACAACTCCTTCCACTGCTTATAGGCCTCGTTTTTTGTCAAACTGCTTGCTGCCATCGCCTAATCAATGCTAATCACGCTTACCCTCTGCAATTTCTCGCCGATAAAAATATCTTGATAGCGGTTCATTGTCTTTACCAGTTCGGGGGTCAGTTCGGGGTCGAGTTGCATGCGTGCCACCAACCACTGGTTGTAGGCCGAAAACACCTCTATTATTGTTACGATGTTGGTCTGTTTGTCGAGTTTCTCGATGGCCGCCGACGCTTTGCATATCTCGTCGGGCGACCACTCGTGGCTCTCGATTTTTTCGTCGATTTGTTTCAACATCTTATTCACCAGTTCGCGGCGTGTGATGCCTTTGGCGGCACGCAGGCTGTCCCACTGTCCGTCGCGCACCCACGCAGCCACTGTGTTGCGGCTCACCCCCACACGCTCGGCAGTGGTTTTTTGGGTTTCGCCCTGCATATAGTACATGCGTGCCAGTTCGCGCCGTTGGTCTGCTTTCAACTCTTTTTTTGCCATGATTTTGTGCTTTTGCTCACGCAAAAGTAGTTACCGCCAGTCGTCGGCACAAAAAAGTGTTCAACCCTTGAACGGATCAGTTCAACCCTTGTACAGATATTTGGAGGCGGTTGGGGGGGGTTGTACTTTTGTCCTGCAAACGAGCCGCACGGTGTGGCTTGTTCAACAAAAAAACGATGGAAAAAGAAGTTGTAATCAGCAATTCGTCGCTCAACTCGTACGGCTTTCGGGTGCTCACCGAGGGCATCGATACACGCCAGTTCGAGCGCAACCCTATACTATTGTGGATGCACAACCGCCCCTTGCGTGGCACTACCGACGAGGTGTTGCCGCTTGGGCGTGTCGAGCATCTGCGCATCGATGGCGACAACCTGATAGGCACGCCTGTGTTCGACGAAACCGACCCTTTTGCACAGCGCATCAAAGCCAAGTGGGAGGCGGGCGTTCTGAAAATGGTGAGCGCAGGGCTCGATGTGTTGGAGCAGAGCGATGCCCCCGAAGATTTGGTGGCAGGGCAGAAATTTGCCACCGTTACCCGCTGCCGCCTGCGCGAGGTGAGCATTGTAGATATTGGTGCCAACGACGATGCACTGGTGCTGCAATATCGCGGCAAAACCATCAACTTGGCCGACGACGGCGACGAACCGACATTTTTGAAAAAACTGTTTAATAACCTTTCAAACATTGATGAAATGAAACAAATTTCACTTGCGCTTGGCCTGTCCGAAGAGGCGACCGAGCAAGCGGTGCTCGACCAAATCGAACACTTGAAAACTTTGGCAGCCGATGCCGAAAAACTAAACGAGCAGTTGGCGCAGCAAAAAAACGCCGCCATCTGTTTGGCTGTAGATAACGCTGTGGAGCAGCACAAAATTTTGGCTGAAAACAGAGAACACTTTGTGCACCTTGGCGAAGCCGCTGGTCTCGACACACTGAACGCAACGCTGGCCATGATGCCGACCATGCGCCGCCCGATGGACTTGATAAACCAAGAGCCAACCAACGACGGTGCATACAAAACGCTCCGCGATGTGCCAGCCGACCGTCTGCAACAACTCTACGACGAGCAGCACGACGAGTACATGCGGCTCTATCGTGCCGAGTATGGCGTAGAACCCGAAAAGTAAACCAAAAACATTTTCAAAAAACAATCAAAAAAAAATCACAGAAATGAAACGGATTTTTTCCTTTGTAGTGGCTCTCGTAGCCAACAGTGTAGTGGGCGGCGTGCTGTTCGCCTTGGTGGGTGCAAACCCGATGTTTGGCGCGGCTGCGCTCAATGTAATTGCGGCTCTCTCGCCGTTGTTTGGAATCGAAGGCTTGCGAGCAGGCTTGTATCAGGAGTTGTGGACGGGCGAAACCATCAAAGCGTTCCGCAACAGTGCCGAAAGCCTCGGCTGGCTACAGAAAATTCGCGCTTACGATGCGCAGGTAGCACAAAACAACACCATCAACTTTGTCGATTTGGGGGGCGACCCGACTGTGCTTGTAAACAACAACAGTTATCCGCTCGGCATCGAAAGTTTAAGCGACGCCAATAAACCCATCGGACTCGACAAATACCAAACCAAAGCCACGCGTGTAAGCGAAGACGAAGCGCGCGGGTTGAGTTACGACAAGAAATCGACCGTGATTGAACGCCACCGCGAGATCATCGACCAGACCAAATTTGCGCGCGCACTGCACGCTTTGGCTCCGAGCGAAGACACCGCCAAAACCCCAGTACTGGTTACCACTGGTGCTACCGATGGCACGCGCAAACGCCTGAAAGTGGCCGATGTCATTGCCCTGAAAGCAAAATTCGACGCACTGCGTGTGCCTGTCGAGGGACGCATTTTGGTGCTCTGCCCCGACCATGTAAACGACCTGTTGCTCGAGGATACCTCGTTTGCGCAGCGTTACAACAACACCGAGAGCGGCAAAATTGCCAACATGTACGGCTTCGAGATCTACGAATATGTCGATGCTCCTGCATTCACCGTATCGACCAAAAAGAAACTGGCCTACGGTGCCGAGTTGGCGGCTACCGACCGCAGCGCATCGGTGGCGTTCTACGCACCACGCATGATGAAAGCCACGGGCGAAACCAAAGCCTACATCGACGAACCCGACACGCAGAACCAAGAATGGCGTTACAATGTGCGCCACTACTTCGTTTGCTTGCCTTTGAAAAACGAAGCCGTTGCCGCCATCGTGAGCGGCACAGCGGCCTAAACGGTGAGCAGCCATGGCTACTAACCGCAAAAAGACGCAGCCAGCGTTTGGCGAAAGGGCGACAAGCCTTTTCGCCAAGCACTTGGAGGCTGATGTTCTCTATTTCACGGCCGATGGGCTGGCGTTCGTCAAACAGTGCGACGCGCACAACCATGCTGCCGAACTTGACAATCAGAAAATAACAACCATTAAACGCGAAAATCATGCTACCACGAGTAAAAATTGATTTTGCCAACGGCGCACTCGGAAGCGTGTCGCCAAGTGCCGACTGTGTGGTCGGGCTGGTGTGCGCTGCACAAGCCGTTTCGGGCAAACTGACGCTGCAAAAGCCATACATTCTCTATCGCCTCGACGGCTTGGCCGAACTGGGCGTAACCGAGGCCGTAAACGACCCCAATGCGCTGCTCTACAAGACAGTGAAGGAGTTTTACGACCAAGCAGGCGACGGCGCAGAACTTTGGATTTATGGCGTAGAAGCGTCAGCCACCCAAAAGACAGCCGTCGAAGCATCGAAAGAGTTTATCAAAAAAGCCAACGGCCGCTTGCGCTGCTTGGCCATAGTCGTGAAAGCCAAAGCGCAAAAGGCGATTACCATCGACAAAGGGCTCGACAGCGATGTGATGCCAGCCGTGGCAGCGGCACAAACCGTAGCCGAGTGGGCAACCGAATCGCTCTTTGCACCGCTCTTTGTGGTACTCGAAGCGTGCGGCTACTCCAACGACACTATTGTCGATTTGGCCGACCTGACCGAATGCAACTACAACCGTGTGGGGCTGCTGGTGGGCGACACCGTGAGCGCAAGTTACGGCGCAGCCATCGGCGTGCTGGCAGGGCGCATTGCCGCTTGCAGCGTACAACGCCACATTGGGCGTGTAAAAGACGGCGCACTCAACATTCTGACCGCCTACATTGGCGACAAAGAGGCTTCGCTGGCCGATGCCGAAACGCTCAACAACAAGGGCTATATCACACTGCGCACCTTCACAGGCAAGAGTGGCTATTTCTTCAGCGACGACTCGCTGGCAACGGCCGTAGCCGACGACTACCGCAGCATCGCACGCCGCCGTACCATCGACAAAGCCTACCGCATAGTCTATGCCACGATGCTCGAACATGTAAACGACGAGATACCAGTAACCGACGATGGCGAACTGGTGCCCGCCATGTGTAAAGATTGGGAGAGCGAGGTGATAGCCGCTGTGGCCAACCAAATGACCGCCAACGGCGAACTCGGCACCGACCCAACCGACGACAGCGACCGCGGCGTGAAGTGCCACATCGACTATGCGCAAAATGTGCTGGCAACCTCGAAAATAGCGATGACAGTACAAGTGAAACCTTACGGCTACAGCAAGTACATCGATGTGCAACTGGGCTTTATAACCACAAACGAGGAGGAATAAACAATGGCTATAATCAATGGCAGACAATACGAATTTGCAGACCTGACGCTGATTCTTGGCGGCAGAGATGTAACGGGCTTTCGGGGTATAAAATACACCGAAAAGCAGGAAAAAGAGGTGCTCTATGGCAAAGGCAACAAGCCGATGAGCATTCAAAAAGGCAATTTCAGTTACGAGGGCGAAATATCGCTCACACAGAGCGAACTCGAAACGCTGAAAGCACTGGCACGCACCAAAACATTGCGCTCGAGCATTATGGGGCTCACACTCAATGCGGTGGTGGCGTATGGCAACCCGCTGAAAGGCGACGCAATGATTACCGACCGCCTCTATGGCATTCAGTTTACCGAAGATGCCAAAGAGATGAGCCAAGGCGACAAATTTATGGAGGTAACGCTTCCGTTCATTTGCACCGACATCGAGTATCAATCTGTTTAACGCCAACTAACCGACATTTGAACTATGGAAGCAACCAAAGAGCAGATTGCCGAATGGAAGGCAAAATATGGCACGATAAGCAAAATCACGGTGAAAGCCGACGGCGGCGATAAGGTGTGCTACCTGCGCAATCCGAGCCGCAAAGCACTGGGCTACGCCAGCATGGCAGGCAAAGACAACCCACTCAAATTCAACGAAGTGGTGCTGAACGACTGCTGGCTGGCTGGCGACGAGGAGATTCGCACCAACGACACACTCTTTTTGAGCGTGAGCGGTAAAATTGCCGAACTCATCGAAGTGAAAGAGGCCGAACTGGAAAAGTTGTAACGGCTGCCGAGGTTACTGAGGGCGACACATTGCGTATAGCCAACGCACAACTGCGTTACTATATGCATGTGCCCGACCCCGACAGCCTGACCGACGAAGAGTGGGCAGCACGCCTACGCGAACTGGAGTGGATTCGCCACCAAGAGGCGAAAGCAAATAAAGTTTAGAATTAGTCCATCCACGAGGTTAAAAAACCACCTCGTCGATTCCTGAGATAAATTGCTGGTTTTGCTCTTTTTGCAGCCTCTTTGGTCGCCTTTTTATCAGCCTTACGCTGCTTTAAGTCAGCAATTTTTGCCTGAATTTCGGGCGATTTATCTTTGCCAGTGGCAATAAGATAAAAGGCATAACCCACAGCATAGAGCAAAACAAGCGCAAAAGGCACTGTAAAGGCAAGCAATATGTAGAGTATGATTTTCATAATGTTTAATCGTCCCACCACGAGGGTAGAAAAGCAGAACTTTTGTCTATGGGGAAATTTT
Source organism: Acutalibacteraceae bacterium (assembly GCA_963659365.1). Lineage (GTDB taxonomy): Bacteria > Bacteroidota > Bacteroidia > Bacteroidales > Paludibacteraceae > W0P28-013. Next base: position 10,624 of record CAVKTI010000045.1, read on the forward strand.
CTGAATGTGCCATTTTGTTAGCCTCTTTTTTCTTGGCCTTACGCTGCTTTAAGTCAGCAATTTTTGCCTGAATTTCTGGCGATTTATCTTTGCCAGTGGCAATAAGATAAAAGGCATAGCACACAGCATAGGCCAAAACAAGCGCAAAAGGCACTGCAAAGGCAAGCAATATGTAGAATAGAATTTTCACACCGTAAAGGTAAAACTTTTTTTCGATAAATCAAAATCATGGCCAGCAACACCGTAAATTTTACCATCAATTTGAACGGCAATGCCTATTCGGGTGTTGTTAGTTTGAGCAGTGCCATGGATAGACTACAAGGAAATGTAGTTTCAGCGCAAAATGCTTTTGGTAAACTCGGACAATTTGCCACTAACATAAATCACATCTATCACGCAACACAAACCCTTGTAGGCAAGGTGGCAGGTGCTATCGGTAAGGTGGTGGATGCGGGCAGCGAGAACGAGTTGCAAAAGATGAACATGACCACGCTGTTTAAGGGCAATGCCGAGGCGGCGGAGGATATGTTTGCGCGCATTTCGGAGTATGGCAAGGTTACGGTTTACGACAAGGCTGGTCTGCTCGAAGCACAAAAGACGATGATGTCGTTTGGTATCGAGGGAGAAAAGTCGTTTGCCACACTTAAACAGATAGGCGACATTGCCATGGGCGACAAGCAGAAGATGCAGTCGCTGGCGTTGGCGTTTTCGCAAGCCACCAGTGCAGGCAAGTTGCAGGGGCAAGACCTGCTGCAACTCATCAACGCTGGTTTCAACCCGCTGCAGGTCATCAGCGAGCGCACAGGCGAGAGCATGTCGTCGCTCAAAGAGAAGATGAGCAAAGGGCAGATTTCGGCCGAGATGTTGAGCCAAGCCTTTCAGTGGGCTACCGACGAGCAGGGACTGTTCTATCAAGGTGCCGAAAAGGCGGGTTCTACCACTATGGGGCGCATCAACCAACTAAAAGACACTTTCGACGAGTTTCTGATCAGTGCGTTCGACGCGCTAAAACCGCTCATCGACACCTGTTTGAGTTTTGCCACAGGTTTTTTGGAGTACCTGCCTGCACTGTTGCAGACTATCGGGAGTGCCATCGGGAGTGTTATCGACTTTTTCGGCACTTTTGCGCCCGTTATCATTGGTGCTGCTGCGGCGTTGGGCATACTCACTATAGCGTGCAACACGCACCGCATTGCGCTGATGGCGCAGGATATGTGGCTCAACATACTCACCATCAAAGAGAAAGCCCTTACCATCGTTACCAACATTTGGAGCGGGGCGCAAGCAACACTCAACGCTATAATGAACGCCAACCCTATCGGTCTTATCATCGCTGGCATTGCAGCGTTGATAGGCCTCATCGTCATGCTCTGCACCCGCATTATGGGTTGGGGCAGCCTGTGGGACGGCATTGTCGGGTTTATGAAATACTCGTTCTATGCCTTTGTCGATGGCGTGAAACTCTATTTCAGCACGCTGGTAAACGGCATTATGATTGGGCTCGACAAGATAAAACTCGGTTGGTACAAGTTCAAAGAGGCGTGCGGCATTGGCGACAGTGCCGAGAACCAAGCCGCCATTGCTGCCATCAACGGCGATATAGAGAAGCGTCAGCAAGCCATTGTCGATGGAGCGAAAAAGGTGGCTGAAAACGCCGTAAAAGCCAAAGATTCGTTGGCGGGCATAGAGATGGGCTGGAAAGGTAAGGAGAAAACCGAAAAGGCACAAGCAAGCACTGGCATGAACAGCCGCTTGCAAGAGTCGATCGGCAGCCGCACCAGCGCACAGGGTGGCGCACAAGCCACTGGCAACACCAGCCGTGCCACCGAGGCCGTTGCCACGGGCGGCTCGCGCAGCACCAATATCACCATCAACCTGAAAGATTTGGTAGGACAAATCTCTTTCAACGGTTCGCTGACCGACAAGCGCGAAGAGATGGAGCGGACGCTCGCCGAGTCGATGTTCCGCGTGTTGGCCATGGCACAAAGCAGCGTAGCGTAATAGAATCATTGAATTATTGAATTATTGAATTATTGAATCATTGAGTTATTAAATCGGTATGTTCATCAACTTTGCACAACCATTTTCGTTGCCGCCCTACTGGCTCGACCACCCCGAGGTGGTGCGTAGCATCGACGACATCACACAGATGCAGACCGCCGATGCGCTGAATGTGCCGTGTGCCTGTCCGCTAAAAATAAAGTGGGAGAGTGAGAGCACATGGTGGCAACTGCCCATTGAACCAGTGGTGGCTATCGGGTGCAAAAACAACATCACCAAGCGCAGCGTGCTGAAAGCGGGCTACGCCGATGTCGAACGGCGCGGCACTGTGAAAGAGTTGTGGAGCCAAGACGACTACGACATTAGCATATCGGGCGTGTTTGTGTCCGACAGCGACGGCATGCTCCCCGAAGTTGCCCTGCGTCGGCTGCGTGCCTACTGCGAGGGGCGCAAGTCGGTAGAGGTAGAATCGCCGCTCTTTACGCTGTTCAACATCAGGCGCATGGCCATCGAAGATTACCAGTTCCCTTTCACCAAAGGCATGGAGAATCAGATGTACACCATCAAGGCCAGCAGCGACGATTTCGACGACAAAAAACTTTTGATAGTATAACAATGCTTTCGATGGAGTATGAAATAACGGTTGGCCGCTACCGCATTGGCATGGTAGAGAGCGTGAGCGTCAAACGCAGCGTAGAGTCGTTGCGCGCAACGGCCACCATTGTGCTGCCATGCTGTTATGCCAACCGCTCGCTCGGCATCGAAAACAAACTGGCCGAAGGCGACGCCGTAACGGTGCGGCTCGGCTACAACAACAGCCTTGAAACAGAGTTTGAAGGCTATTTAGAGAGTGTTTCGACAGCCGACAACAGCGTAACACTCGAATGCGAAGATGCTATTCATCTGTTTCGCAAAGAGGTAGAAAACCGAGAGTATGTCGGTGTGTCGGTGGGGCAGTTGCTCGACAAGATTGTGGGGCAGGTCGATAGTTCGTTTCGTGTGTCGTGCGATTACGAGTTCAGTTACGACAAGTTTGTGGTGCGCGATGCCACGGCCTACGACATTTTGAAAAAGGTGCAAGAGGAGACCAAAGCCAACATCTATTTCGATGGCAGCACGCTCCATGCGCACCCGCAGTATGCCGATATGGCAGGTGCCACCACCGTAGAGTATGATTTTTCGGTGAATATCGAGAAATCGGATTTGAAATACAAGCGTGCCGACGAACGCAAATACTTGGTCGAGGCCGAGGGTGTGGCCGCCGATGGCACGCGCACCAAGGTAACCTACGGCAAGGCAGGCGGCGACCGTCGCAGTGTGAAAGTGTATGGTGTAACCGACCGCGCCTCGCTGCTGAAGCGCGCCAAAGAGGAGTTGTCGCTGATGGTTTATACAGGTTTCGAGGGGAGTTTCACGGGGTGGCTCGTCCCTTTTTGCCAGCCCGCCTACAAGGTGCGGCTGCGCGACCGCGAATACCCCGAAAAGGACGGTATCTACTATGTAGTGGCTACCGAGGTAAATTTCTCGTCGTCGGGAGGCGAGCGCAAGATAACAATCGGGAAAAAGATAGGTTAATGAACGCCTGCTTTGTAATCGACATATTGAATGGTAAAGTCTTCGCCGTAATCGACGAACTGCACCGTAAAGTCCTCGGAGTGCTCCACAAACTGCCATTTTCCGCAGCGGTTGGGCGCATAGTCCACCTTTTCGACCCGCAGGTCGGCATCGTAGGCCACCACCTTCACCTTGAAGTCGGCCTTGTAGCGCACCACACGCACCTTGCCGTAGAGCGCAATATCCTTGCAGCGGCAGTCGGCAATGGGCGTGGCTGCCGACAACAGTAGCCAGCAGATGGCAGCGAGAGCGAAATAGAACGAGCGTTTCATTGAGCAAAAAATGTTTTGGCAAAGATAGACAAAAATGGACACTTACACAAAAATAGCGCAAGCAGTGAAAGCGATTGTCGGCAGTCAGAAGGCATCGCTCTTTACAGCCACTGTGAAATCGGTCGATGACACCGTTTGCACAGTCGATGTGGGCGGCATGGAACTGACCGATGTGCGGTTGCGCTCGGTGGTAAACAACGACCAAGGGCGCATTTTGGTAACGCCAAAGGTGGGCAGCACCGTGCTGATAGGCGACTTGAGCAACGGCGCATTTACCGACTTGGCCGTGCTGCGCTTTGCCGAAGTGGACAAAATAGAGGTTACCGTTGGCAGCAAAAGCCTCGTGCTCGACAAGAACGGCGTAGTAGTGAACGACGGCTCTATCGGTTGTGTGAAAGCCGACAAAATGGTGGAATGGATGATGAAAGTGTATAGCGACCTGCAGACGCTCGTCGGGCTGCTGTCGTCGTCGACCGTAAAGGGTAATGGTGCACCGCTTGCTATCGCCTTTACACCCACCACGCCGCAGCCGCAGGTAAGCGACTTTGCCGACGATACGTTCAAACACTGATTAAATAGTCGCAAGATGTGAGTAGCAAGTAGCAAAACAAGAGATTTTAAGAACATAGAGCATAGAGCATAGACAAAATGAGTGTGAAAGTGTATAAAGTGAAAAGTCTATAAAGTTGAAAGTAGGGACGCACCGAGTGCGTCCGAATACTTACCAAATAACCAAATAACCAGATCCACAAATTAAACATAGAAACAGCGCGCAGCGCGAGAAACATAGAAACATAGAAGCGCGCGAAGCGCAATCTGAAATCTGAAATTTGAAATTTGAAATCCGAAATGACTGGCATACAACTACATAGTTCCACCGATTTGACCTACGACCTGCTTTTGCAGCCGTGTCTTACATTGGGCGAGACCACGGCGCAGAATCAAGCGTTGATACTTGCCACACGCAAGGGTGAATGGAAAGAGAACCCATTGCTCGGCGCAGGGTTGGAAGATATTGTGAACGACCACGACTTTTCGGGGTGGAAGCGGCTTATTGCCGAGCAACTTGAGCAAGATGGGCAGCAGATAGACCTGCTCGCCATCGACGACACAGGCCTCACCCTCGAAGCACACTATAAAAACGACTAAAAATGCGCACTATCGACCGTCTGATAATTCATTGTAGTGCCACCCCCGAGGGGCGCAACTACACCGTGTCCGACATCGACCACTGGCACCGCCAGCGCGGCTTCGACGGTATTGGCTACCACTATGTAATCTACCGCGATGGCAGTGTGCATGTTGGTCGCCCTGTGGAGCGGGTTGGTGCGCACTGCACAGGCTACAACGCCACGAGCATCGGCATCTGCTACATCGGTGGGTGCGACCGCGCAGGCAACCCCAAAGATACGCGCACCAACGCACAAAAGGCGGCACTGCGCCAGTTGGTGGCAACGCTACACAGCCGTTGGCCGCAAGCCACCATTCACGGCCACAACGAATTTGCAGCCAAAGCCTGCCCATCGTTCGATGTGCAAGAATGGCTAAAGACGATAGATTTATGACAACATTCGAGATAATAAGTTCCGTGCTCAATCTGCTCTTTGTGGGCGGAGGCACAGTTACCGCCGTAACGCTTCGCGCCAAGCACAAGCAGGCCAACGAAGCCGCCAAAGCCGCCGAACTGGCCAACAGCGAAAAGGAACTCCAAATAGTGATGGGTTATATTGTTGAACCGCTCAAAAAAGAGATCAATGAACTACGAAAAGATGTGCGCCGCCTCAACCGTGCAATCAACAAAATTGCGGAGTGCCCTCATGCTGCTGATTGTCCTGTTAAGCGTGAGTTGCAAAACAGTGCAAACAACGATTGACACCGAGCAGACAAGCCGCACACACGCGCAAATAGTGAGCCATACAGACACGCAACGCCACACCAACAGCACCACACAGGTGCAGACCGTGGCGCGCACGCAAACAACAACCGATTGCGACGAACTGGTGGTGGCAACCGACTGGAGCCAACCCGACAGCGTAGGCCGACAGTATGCCACCCGCACCGTGCAGACTATCAGGCGCACCACATCGGCTACCGATAGCGCGTGGCAGCAACTACTAAACGCACACACAGTGATTGCCGAAGCGGCACACACCACCGACTCTATTGTGGCTACAAGCAACTCTCGCACCACGCAACAGACCGACACCGCTACAAGCGTCAGCACGCCGTCGTGGGTCGATTGGCTTGTGGTTGCCATAGTGGGCGCAGCACTCATTGTCGTACTCTTATTTTTGCGAAAATGGCGAATTATATAGTACAACCGCGACAAAACCTGCTCGACATTGCGCTGCAACAGTGCGGCACGATGGAGGCGGCCTACGAAATGGCCGACCTGAACGGCATAAACCTGACCGACGACCTGTCGGTGGGCGCAGAACTGGTGTTGCCAGCCACCGACCTTTTTGCTGATGCCAGCAAAACGACACAACACTACGCCGCCAACCACATCGTACCTGCCACCGCCATCGACCAACAAAGCATCGACGCACTACTCGACGGCGGCGAAGGCATCGACTTTTGGGGCATCGAATACGATTTTGTGGTTCAATGATTATTAGTCGCAAGTAGCAAGAAGCAAGTCGCAAGACGAGATTTTGAGAACATAGAGCATAGAACATAGACGAAATGAGTGTGAAAGTCTATAAAGTGAAAAGTTGAAAGTAGGGACGCACCGAGTGCGTCCGAATACTCACCAAATAACCAAATCCACAAATCACCGAATAAACTCATCAACTTATCAACTAATCAACTAATCAACTCAATCTGAAATTTGAAATTCTGAAATTTAATATGAGAACCATCGAAGAGATAAAAAAGAGCATCACCGAGGCGTGGATGAAAGACAAAACGCTGGCTGCGGCCTATGGGTTCAGCGAGGGCAGCGACTGGCCGTTCAGCAAGGTCAGTATCGAAAACACGCTCTGCTACATTGTAGCGGCTGCTATATGGGCACACGAGCGGCTATTCGATGCGCACCAAACCGAGGTCGAAACCATCATCGCCCAAAAGAAACCGCACTCGTTGCGTTGGTATGTCGATAAGGTGAAACAGTTCCGCGCTGGTGTGCCGCTGGCCGACGACAGCGACGAGTATGCCGATGGTATGACCGACGACGAAATAGAAGCAAGCCAAGTGGTGAAATTCGCTGCCGCCAACGAAAGTAGCGGCACAGTTTACATAAAGGTGGCGACCGAAAGCAACGGCACAAAAAGTCCGCTCACGGCCGAGCAGATCGAGGGCTTGAAAGAGTATATCGCCGAGGTGAAAGACGCTGGCGTGCGTGTAGATGTGATAAACCAACCCGCTTGCCGCCTGCAACTGCAACTCGATATTCACTACAACCCGATGGTGCTCGACGGCAGCGGCAAGAATATCAGCACGGGTGTCAATCCTGTAGAGGCGGCCATCGAAGCCTATATCGGCAACCTGCCGTTCAATGGCGAGTACCGCAATAGTGCACTCATCGATGCGCTGCAAGCCGTCGATGGTGTGGTGATACCCGAACTGACGGCGGCCACCGAGAGTTACGACGGCGTTACTTGGACGGCCATCAACGCCAAAGCGCAGCCCTACAGCGGCTACTACCGCTACGATGCCACTGGTTCAACGATAAACTATATACCGTATGTATCTGCAAACAATTGATTGGCGCAAACTGGCAGTGATGTTACTGCCTACCTGCCTACGCTCGTCGAGCCTCACGGCACTGGTGCGGGTGCTGGTGCAGCCCATTGTCGATCTGTCCGACCGACGCCTTGCGCTGCGCAGCGACACGCTGTTCCAACTGCAACACACTGGGCAGGTGGTCTATCTGCGCCACGCCCTAAATGCGCAGTTTGGACTGACGCGCGCCAACGGCTTCGAGATAGAAGATATTGTCGCCGATGGCGAATTTCTGATGACCTACGACGAGGATTCTGACCAAGTGCCGCTTATTCCGATAGCCGCCGACGAAACCGCCATTGCTGCGAAACGAGTCCTCTGTAACTGGCTCATCGTGTGGGACGAAGACACCGTGTGGGCCACTACCGACTTTATTGTGTGGTGCCCACGAGCCATTGCCGACGACGCTAACAAACTCTACCGCGCCCAAGCCGTGGTGGAGCAGTATAGGCTTTTGAGCCGATTTCCCGAATATCGCAAACTACAAAAATAAAACACTATGAACACAGCCAATTTCAAAAACAACGGCAACAGCCGCTATCCGCTCTCGACCGACACGCTCGATTTCATGCAGAAGCAGATACACTTGGCCTACGGACTGGCCAGCCTCTACGGCGAAAACTACATCATTCGCCAATCGACCGCCGACACCGATGGGCTCATCGTGATAAAAGGCGAACTGATGCCACTAAAAGGCACGCGGCAGGGCTATATCGCCATTGGCGAAAAAAGCACCAACATCGAAGCACTGGGGCTGACTTTCGCCAAAGCGCGCGTGGAACGCTACGCTTATTACACGGGTATCGGATTGGCAACTCGCTACAGGGCTGCCAACTTCCCCGTTATGCAGCCCATAGCGCAGCATTTGGTACCCAAAGGGGTGATAAACATGTGGAGCGGCAGCCCCACCGACCTGCCCTACGGCTGGGCACTCTGCGACGGCACCAACGGCACACCCGACCTGCGTGGCCGCTTCATCGTGGGCTACAACCCAAGCGACACCGACTACGCCACCGTCGGCAACGCTGGCGGCGCAAAAATGGTTACACTCACCACCAGCCAAATGCCCAGCCACAGCCACGGCGGCACACTCACCACCAGCACCGATGGTGTCCACAGCCACGGCGTTACGATGAGTTATAGAGGCGAAGATGGCAAATCGCAAAAAAATGGCACGACAATCTTATGTACCGACCAACCTGTAACTGGCGCCGACGCACGCAGTGTTAAAATCGTCAATAGTGGCTCACACGACCACACTGTTACCCTCACTTCGCAGGGCAGCAATGCGCCCCACGAAAACCGCCCGCCATACTACACGCTGGCCTATATTATGAAGATAATTTAGTCGCAAGATGTAAGTAGCAAGTAGCAAGAAAGTGTGAAAGTGTAAAAGTGTGAAAGTGTAAAAGTGTAAAAGTAGGGATGCGGCATGCCACGTCCGAAACAATTCACCAAATAACCAAATCCACAAATTAAACATAGAAACAGTGCGTAGCACGAGAAACATAGAAACATAGAAACGCGCACAGCGCAATTCAAACACCGTTCAAACATGGATAAAACAACACTTAAAGCGTGGTTTACACGCGGCAAAAAACCGACCGCTGCACAGTTTGCAGCATGGATGGACTCCTATTGGCACAAAGACGAACTGCTGCCCAACACTGCCATCGATGGCCTCGAGGCTCTGCTCGACGAAAAGGCCGTAATCGACGACGCACACACATCGACAGCCACCACCTACTCGTCGCAGCGCATCACGCAACTGCTCGAAGCCATCGCGGGCTCGCTCGAACCCGAAAAAGATGTCGTCGCTGTCGATACCGCCGACGAACTGCTCGACATCGAAAGCCCATCGAGCGAAGTGCTCTACCTTGTGGCCGACGAAAATGTGCTCTACCGCTGGGACGGACTCACCTTTGTGCGCGTCGAAGCCGACAACACCGTCTATATACGCAACCTATCGGACCTCGACACCGTTACCGAGGTGCGCGACTACAATGTGGTCTGGACAAAACTGACCAGCAAACTCCCAGTGCGCTACGCCGCCAGCAGTTGGTCGCTCTCGGTGAGCAGCAGCAGCGGCACACTCACGCAGCACCTCGCCAACCGCGACGGCTACTATGTGCGCACCGCCAGACTGTCGACCGCAGGCGACCCCTCGTGGGACGCATGGGAGCGACGCACCTACGCCATGCAAGCCGATGTCGATACGCTGCAAACCACCGTGTACCAGCACCACGCACAGGCCAAACGCAAGCACCGCACCACCGTGCACTACTGCTCGAGC